>NZ_JBEOXR010000001.1:0-388073 GCF_040296665.1 Streptomyces sp. NPDC002057 | reverse complement strand
CTCTATTTATTTGTGGGTTCTTGTTTTTATGTGTTGTGATTTTCCTACCCCGCCCCGCCCCCGTCGCCGTCCCCCCCCCCCCCGGGCCGGGGGGGGGCGGGCGTTCACGTCGTACGGGTCCTGGCAGCCCCACGCCCCCGCGCACTCCCCGCGTCCGGCAGGACGAAAGGGGTGATTCTCCCTAAAGTGATTCTCGCCGGACACGACCCTCGCTCGTTAGGTAAAGTAAGGACCGCGTCAATGACGCGACAAGGAAACCTAGGTGCGCCGGGAAGTCTGGTCGGCATGTGCTCTGCCCTGCCCACCGACCGGAGGATTCCCCCGTGGCCGCGCCCTCACCGACCGACCGCAGGTTTCTCGGCCGTCTCTCGCTGCCCGAGCGGCGCTACCTCACCGACGCCCTGCGCACCGAGACCGTCGGCGGCATCCTGCTCCTCGCCGCCGCCGTCGTCGCCCTCGTCTGGGCCAACACCCCGCTGAGCGGCAGCTACGAATCCGTCAGCGACTTCCACATCGGCCCCGCCGCCCTCGGCCTCGACCTGTCGATCCAGCACTGGGCGGCCGACGGCCTCCTCGCGGTCTTCTTCTTCGTCGCCGGCATCGAGCTCAAGCGCGAACTCGTCGCGGGCGAGCTGCGCGACCCCAAGGCCGCCGCGCTCCCCGTCGTCGCCGCGCTCTGCGGCATGGCCGCGCCCGCCCTCGTCTACGCCCTGGTCAACACCGTCGGCAACGGCTCCATGGACGGCTGGGCCGTCCCCACCGCGACCGACATCGCCTTCGCGCTCGCCGTCCTCGCCGTCATCGGCACCTCCCTGCCCTCCGCGCTGCGCGCCTTCCTGCTCACCCTCGCCGTCGTCGACGACCTCTTCGCGATCCTGATCATCGCGATCTTCTTCACCAGCGACCTGAACTTCGCCGCGCTCGGCGGAGCCGTGGCCGGCCTCGTCGTCTTCTGGCTGCTGCTGCGCAAGGAGGTCCGCGGCTGGTACGTGTACGTCCCGCTGGCGCTGGTCATCTGGGCCCTCATGTACAACAGCGGCGTCCACGCCACGATCGCCGGTGTCGCCATGGGCCTGATGCTGCGCTGCACCACCCGGGAGGGCGAGGAGCACTCCCCCGGCGAGCGCATCGAGCACCGCGTCCGCCCGCTCTCGGCCGGCCTCGCCGTCCCGCTCTTCGCGCTCTTCTCGGCGGGCGTGAGCGTCTCCGGCGGCGCGATCCACGACGTCTTCACCCAGCCGGTCACCCTCGGCGTGGTCCTCGGCCTCGTCGTCGGCAAGGCCGTCGGCATCTTCGGCGGCACCTGGCTCGCCGCCCGCTTCACCCGGGCGGAACTCAACCCCGACCTGAGCTGGCCGGACGTCTTCGCCGTCGCCTCCCTCGCCGGGATCGGCTTCACCGTCTCGCTGCTCATCGGCGAGCTCGCCTTCGCCGGGGACGCCGTCCTCACCGACGAGGTGAAGGCCTCGGTCCTCATCGGCTCGCTCATCGCGGCCGTCATCGCCTCCGTCCTGCTGAAGCTGCGGGTACGGAAGTACCAGGCCCTCGTCTCCGACGAGGAGCGCGACGAGGACCAGGACGGCATCCCCGACATCTACGAGCAGGACAACCCGGAGTACCACCTGCGGATGGCCGAGATCTACGAGAAGAAGGCCGCCGAGCACCGTGAGCGCGCCCAACTGGCGGGGGCACCGCGCGACGGGGCCGACCGTCCGGCATGATCTGAGTCGGACCGCGTAGAAGAGAACTCGGACCGCAGAAGAGAAGAGGGAGCAGCGATGAGCGATCCGTTCGACGGAACCGAGCGCAGCCTCGGCCAGCTGGTCGCCTCGGCGACCGCCGAGATGTCCGCGCTGGTGCACGACGAAATCGCCCTGGCCAAGGCCGAACTGCGCCAGGACGTCAAGCGCGGTGTGTTCGGCAGCATCATGGGAATCGGCGCCGTCGTGGTGCTGCTGTTCTCGCTGCCGATGCTGAGCTTCGCGCTCGCGTACGCCATCAACACCTGGACCGGCGGGCACAACGGCAACGGGGGCTGGAACCTCGTCTGGTGCTTCCTGCTGTCCTTCGCCTTCAACGTGCTGCTCGCGAGCCTCCTCGGGGCGATCGCGGTCGCCAAGTTCAAGAAGGTCAAGCCGCCGGAGAAGTCCATCGCCTCCGCGAAGCAGACGGCCGCGATCGTCCAGAACGCGAAGCCGCACCCCCGCCCGGCGCAGCGCCCGGCGCTGGAGAAGGCCTCCGCTGTGGCACGCTCGTCCGTATGACCCTTCCCGAGAGCGGCAACGGCGGGCCCGTACGACTCGACGGGCCGTGGACCCATCGCGACGTGGCGGCCAACGGCGCCCGCTTCCACATCGCCGAGATGGGCGACGGCCCGCTGGTGCTGCTCCTGCACGGCTTCCCGCAGTTCTGGTGGACCTGGCGCCACCAGCTGCCCGTGCTCGCGGAGGCGGGCTTCCGGGCCGTCGCGATGGACCTGCGCGGCGTCGGCGGCAGCGACCGCACCCCCCGGGGTTACGACCCCGCCAACCTGGCTCTCGACGTCACCGGCGTGATCCGCTCGCTCGGCGAGCCGGACGCGGCGCTCGTCGGGCACGACCTCGGCGGCTACCTCGCCTGGACGGCGGCCGTGATGCGGCCCAAGCTGGTGCGCCGGCTCGTGGTCTCCTCGATGCCGCACCCGCGCCGCTGGCGCTCGGCGATGCTCTCCGACCTCTCGCAGTCGCGGGCCGGCTCGCACATCTGGGGCTTCCAGCGGCCGTGGCTGCCGGAGCGTCAGCTCGTCGCGGACGACGCGGCCCTCGTGGGCGAGCTGATCCGGGACTGGTCGGGGCCGCAGCCCCGTCCCGACTCGGACGAGGAGGCGATCGACGTGTACCGGCGCGCGATGCTGGTCCCGTCGACGGCGCACTGCTCGATCGAGCCGTACCGCTGGATGGTGCGCTCCCTGGCGCGCCCGGACGGCATCCAGTTCAACCGGCGCATGAAGCGGCCGGTGCGGGTGCCGACGCTCCATCTGCACGGCTCCCTGGACCCGGTGATGCGGACCCGGAGCGCGGCGGGGTCGGGCGAGTACGTGGAAGCGCCGTACCGCTGGAGGCTCTTCGACGGCCTCGGCCACTTCCCGCACGAGGAGGATCCGGTGGCCTTCTCCACGGAGCTGGTCAACTGGCTGAAGGACCCCGAGCCCGACCGCTGACGGTCCCTCTCCTCGGGTGCGTACAGACTTCCTTCGAACGGCCATGTGCCCCGCGCATACTCCAATTGGCGGGCCCCCGGGCGGTTACCGACCTTGGGGCAGGGGCAGACGTCGAGGTATGGGCTGGACGCACGACTACGGTGACACGACAGCACGCAACCGCCGCTCGGCCTCCGGGCCGGGCTCCCGCGAGGGGGGTGGCCCGCCGGACCCCGGCGGCACGCACGCCGTGCAAGGGGTGGGAATCTCGCGCATCCTGCGCCGCCGGGCCCGCTGGGTCTCGGCCCGGCTCCGGCATCCCCGCGACACCCCCTAGCGGACCCCGGGACTACAGGGCGCAGGCCTGGGTGTCGACCTGCTGGTCGGCTGCCCGGCCGCGCTCGATGTCCTCGCGGATCTCGTCGACCGTCAGGGCGTAGCCCGTGTTCGCGTCGTCGCGGGAGCGGGCGAAGATCACGCCGGACACCTTGCCGTCCTCGGTGAGGAGCGGGCCGCCGGAGTTGCCCTGGCGGACCGTCGCGTACAGCGAGTACACGTCCCTGCGCACGTCGCCCCGGTTGTAGATGTCGGGGCCGTCCGCGTTGATGCGGCCGCGTACGCGCGCCGAGCGGACGTCGTACGAGCCGTTCTCCGGGAATCCGGCGACGATCGCGCCGTCGCCGCTGCGGGCGTCCTCGTCGGTGAAGGCGAGCGGCTTGGCCTTGAGGTCCGGCACGTCCAGGACGGCGATGTCGCGCTGCCAGTCGTAGAGGACGACCTTGGCGTCGTAGAGCCTGCCCTCGCCGCCTATCTGGACGGTCGGCTCGTCGACCCCGCCGACGACGTGGGCGTTGGTCATGATGCGCCGGTCGGCGAAGACGAAGCCGGTGCCTTCGAGGACCTTGCCGCAGCTCTGCGCGGTGCCGACGACCTTCACGATGGAGCGCTGGGCACGGTCGGCGACCGGGCTGTCGGCGAGCGCCGGGTCGGGGGGCATGACCGGGGTGATCGGCTCGTTGGCGAAGGGGCTGAAGACCGGCGGGAAGCCGCTGCGGGCCAGCGTGGAGCTGAAGTCGTCGAACCAGCCGGACGCCTGATCCGGCATCACCTGCTCCACTCCGCGCAGGACCTGGGAGTTCCGCACCTCCTTGCCCAGGGTGGGCAGGGTGGTGCGGGCGAGGGCGGAGCCGATCAGCCAGGCCACGAGCAGCATGGCGACGACGTTGACCAGGGCGCCGCCGGTGGCGTCGAGGGCCCGCGCGGGCGACCAGGTGATGTGCCGGTGCAACTTGTTGCCGAGGTGGGTGGTGAGGGCCTGGCCGACGGAGGCGCAGACGATGACCACCATCACGAAGACGACCGTCGCCGTGGTCGAGACCTCGCTGTCGTCGGTGAGCTGGTCCCAGAGGATCGGGAGCAGCAGCACCGCGACGAGACCTCCGCCGAGGAATCCGATCACGGACAGGATGCCGACGACGAAGCCCTGGCGGTACCCGATGACCGCGAACCACACGGCGGCGAGCAGCAACAAGATGTCCAGCACGTTCACCGTCAATTGCCTCGCAGATTCGTTTCCGGTCGCCCGGCGCCAGCCTCTTCGCCGGGGTTCAGCCTGTCATGAGCGCCAGTCGAGCGGGACCTGCTTGGAGTGGTCCCACGGGCGCTCCCAGCCGGAGAAGTGCAGGAGCCGGTCGATCACCCCGGCCGTGAAACCCCAGACCAGGGCGGACTCGACCAGGAATCCGGGGCCCTGGTGGCCGCTCGGGTGGACGGTCGTCGCGCGGTTCGCGGGGTCCGTGAGATCCGCCACGGGGACGGTGAAGACCCGGGCGGTCTCTCCGGGGTCGACGACCCCTACGGGGCTCGGGGTGCGCCACCAGCCGAGGACGGGGGTGACGACGAAGCCGCTGACCGGGATGTAGAGCTGGGGCAGCACGCCGAAGATCTGGACGCCCGCCGGGTCGAGTCCGGTCTCCTCCTGGGCCTCGCGCAGGGCGGCGCGCAGCAGTCCGCCGTCCGCCGGGTCGCCGTCCTCGGGGTCGAGGGCGCCACCGGGGAAGGAGGGCTGTCCGGCGTGGGAGCGGAGGCTGCCGGCCCGCTCCATGAGGAGCAGCTCCGGCCCCCGCTCTCCCTCGCCGAAGAGGACGAGGACGGCGGACTGGCGACCGGCGCCGCTCGCGGGCGGCAGGAAGCGGCTGAGCTGCTCGGGCGCGACCGTGCGGGCGGCGTGGTCGACGGGCCCCAGCCAGCCGGGCAGCCCGTCCCGACTGAGCAGACCACCGGTCCCGGGGCCGATGCGTCGGCCGGTCACACCGTGGGGGGTGTCGGGGCCCGAGCCCTGGCGGGCGTCGGGGCCCGGACTGTGGCGGGCGTCGGGGGCGGGCTCCCGGCGGCCCTCGGGGCCGGAAGAAGCGTGGCGGGCGCCGGCGCCGGGCCCGTGGCCGGCCTGGATCCGTCCGTCGCGGTCGCCCTGGACCCGTCCGTCATGGACGTCCTGGACGTTCTGGACGTCCCGGACCCGTCCGTCGCGGACGTCCTCGTCGTGGATCTCTTCGTCAGTGCGCGTCATAGGCACCCCCGTGTTTCACAACGCCATCGATGGACGGGTTCGTTCCCTGCGGTCCGGTCGGCCGGAGGGGCTCAGCCGCTCGCGCCGAGCGGGGGTGCCGGCCGGCCCGGGTAGCCGGGCGGCGGGTCGAGCCGCTGGCCGGGGAAGCCGCCCATCTCGTACTTGAGCAGCTTCCTCGCCTTCTCGGGGTCGGTCTCCCCCTCCCCGTACGCGGGGCAGAGGTGGGTGATCGGGCAGGCGCCGCAGGCCGGCTTGCGGGCGTGGCAGATCCGGCGGCCGTGGAAGATCACCCGGTGCGAGAGCATGGTCCACTCGCTCTTCGGGAAGATCGTGGCGACCTCGGCCTCGATCTTCACGGGGTCGTCGGACTCGGTCCACCTCCACCGCCGGGCGAGCCGCATGAAGTGGGTGTCGACGGTGATGCCGGGGACCCCGAAGGCATTGCCGAGGACGACGAAGGCGGTCTTGCGGCCGACGCCGGGGAGCTTGACGAGGTCCTCAAGGCGGCCGGGGACCTCGCCCCCGAAGTCGTCCCTGAGGGCCGCGGCGAGGCCCATGATCGACTTGGTCTTCGCGCGGAAGAAGCCGGTGGGGCGGATGAGCTCCTCGACCTCCTCGGGCACGGCGGCGGCGAGGTCCTCGGGCGTGGGGTACTTCGCGAAGAGCGCGGGGGTGGTCTGGTTGACCCGCAGGTCCGTCGTCTGCGCCGAGAGGACGGTGGCGACGAGCAGCTCGAAGGGGCTGCGGAAGTCGAGCTCCGGATGGGCGTACGGAAAGACCTCGGCGAGCTCGCGGTTGATCTTGCGGGCGCGGCGGACCATCGCGAGCCGCGACTCGGGCTTCACCGCCTTCCGATTTGCGGCTTTCACCCGTTTCGACACGCCGTGTTCGCCCACGGCGGAATTACCTTCGGCCGACACTCTTTCAGCCCCCTTGGCCTGCGCTCTCACCGGCGAGTTGGACACCCGGCCAGCCTAGGGGCCACCACCGACATCCGCCCCGGGCGTGGCCGATCAGCCCCCAATCGGGCCCCTGACGTACGGACGGGCGGCTCGGTACGTCAAACTTGTTGTGATTGATCGCACTGTTTTGCACGTCCGGCATCATGGGACGCAGGTCCCTGAGCCGGTCGACAGTATGGAGAGAACTCGTGGACGACGTTCTGCGGCGCGCCCCGCTCTTCGCGGCGCTCGATGACGAGCAGGCCGCCGAGCTGCGCGCCTCGATGAGTGAGGCGACGCTCGCCCGTGGCGACGCGCTCTTCCACGAGGGCGACCCCGGCGACCGGCTGTACGTGGTGACCGAGGGCAAGGTGAAGCTGCACCGCACCTCCCCCGACGGCCGCGAGAACATGCTGGCCGTCCTCGGTCCCGGCGAGCTCATCGGAGAGCTGTCGCTCTTCGACCCGGGCCCGCGCACCGCGACCGCGACCGCGCTGACCGAGGTCAAGCTGCTCGGCCTGGGCCACGGCGACCTCCAGCCCTGGCTGAACGCCCGCCCCGAGGTGGCCACCGCGCTGCTGCGCGCCGTCGCCCGGCGCCTGCGCAAGACCAACGACCAGATGTCCGACCTGGTCTTCTCCGACGTCCCGGGCCGTGTCGCCCGTGCGCTCCTCGACCTGTCGCGCCGCTTCGGCGTGCAGTCGGAGGAGGGCATCCACGTCGTCCACGACCTCACCCAGGAGGAGCTGGCCCAGCTGGTCGGCGCCTCCCGCGAGACGGTCAACAAGGCGCTCGCCGACTTCGCCCAGCGCGGCTGGCTGCGTCTGGAGGCCCGCGCCGTGATCCTGCTGGACGTGGAGCGCCTCGCGAAGCGCTCGCGCTAGTCGCACTCGGTACGCGAGAAGGCCGCCCCGGTCGAACGGACCGGGGCGGCCTTCGTCGTACGCCTACCGGCGTGCGGTCAGCGCTTCGAGCCGTCCACGATCACCGGGGTGGAGGAACCGTTCCCGCAGGGCACGGCGTAGACCGGGTTCTTCGCCGCGGCCTCCTTGAACGCGTCGATGCACTGGTTCGCCAGGACCCGGTCGGTCAGCGAGTCGTTGAGGATCTTGTTGGCGCGGGCGATGCCCTCCGCCTCGATCCGGCGGCGGTCGGCCTCGGCCTTGGCGGTGCGGGCGGCCTCGGTGGCGCGCTCGGTGGCCTGCTGCTGCTGGATCTTGCGGTCGATCTGGCCCTGGAGGGCCTCGGAGGGCTTCACGTTGCGCAGGTTGACGGTGGTCACGTCGATGCCGCGCGGGGTCAGCCGCTCCTTGATCAGGGTGCCGATCTCGGCGTTGATCTTCTCGCGGTCGGAGGCGTAACCCTGCTCGCTGGTGTAGCGGGCGAAGACGTTACGGATGATCTCCCGGCTGTCGGGGAAGACGAGGCGCTGCTGGATGGCGTCCTCGCTGCCCGCGAGCTTGTAGAGCTCCACGGCGTTGGTCGGGACGACGGCCCACTTCACCGTCACCTCGACGTACATGACACCGCCCTGCGAGGAGCGGACCTCGACCACGTCCTTGTCGGAGAGGTTGAGGTCGACGGGGCGGGTGGAGAAGGTCGTGACGTCGGTGAAGGGCGACTTGACGTGCATGCCCGAGGTCATGGGCGAGCCGACCTTGCCGAAGGCGACCGGCACGCCGACCTCGTACGCGCTGATCACGTACGTCATGCTCACGATCAGCGAGAACAGGCCGGCCAGGACCGCGCCGAGGGCGCCGAACTTCAGCCCCTTGGAATCGTTGGCGCGGCCGACGAAAAAGAGCACCACTGCGGCTATGACCAGCAGGATGGCGATGACGAACACGGGCTTCCCCCCGAGAGCTACGGCCAGATGTAAGCGGAGCGTAAGACACGCGGGGAGCCCGGGAGGTTCCCGGGGTCCGCAAGCGGACTCTCGACCGGGACGCTCCCGGACCGGGCCGGCAGGTTCCCGGACCCGACCGGCGGGCTCCCGGACCGGGCCGGCGCGTTCCCGGACCCGACCGGCAGGCTCCCGGACCCGACCGGCACGGTCTCAGGCCGGGCCGGCGCGCGCTCAGACCAGCCCGCGCTCCCGCAGGTACTCCAGCTGGGCCCGTACGGACAGCTCGGCGGCCGGCCACAGGGAGCGGTCCACGTCCGCGTAGACGTGGGCGACGACCTCCGCCGGCGTCCGGTGGCCGTTCTCCACCGCCGTCTCGACCTGGGCGAGCCGGCTCGCCCGGTGCGCGAGGTAGAACTCCACGGCCCCCTGCGCGTCCTCCAGGACGGGCCCGTGCCCCGGCAGGACCGTGTGCACCCCGTCGTCGACGGTGAGCGAGCGCAGCCGCCGCAGCGAGTCCAGGTAGTCGCCCAGACGCCCGTCCGGATGGGCCACCATCGTCGTCCCGCGCCCCAGGATCGTGTCCCCGGTCAGCACCGCCCGGTCGGCGGGCAGGTGGAAGGAGAGCGAGTCCGAGGTGTGGCCGGGCGTCGGGACGACCCGCACCTCCAGGCCGCCGACCGTCACCACGTCCCCCGCGCCGAGCCCCTCGTCGCCGAGACGCAGCGCCGGGTCGAGGGCGCGTACGGCCGTACCGGTCAGCTCGGCGAAGCGGCCGGCGCCCTCCGCGTGGTCGGGGTGGCCGTGGGTCAGCAGCGTGAGCGCGACCCGCTTGCCGAGCTTCCCGGCGGTCTCGATCACCTGGCGCAGATGGGTCTCGTCGAGCGGACCGGGATCGACGACGACGGCGAGGTCCGAGCCGGGCTCGGAGAGGAGCCAGGTGTTGGTGCCGTCGAGGGTCATCGCGGACGGGTTCGGCGCGAGGACGTTCACGGCGCGGTCGGTCGCGGGCCCGGAGAGCACGACTCCGCGCGGCTGGCCGGGCAGGGCGGCGGCGTCGGTCATCGGGCACCTCCCATGGGGATGATCTTGGTGAACTCCTCGTGCCCCGGCCAGCTCAGGACCAGCTCGTCGCCGTCCAGGCGCGCCCGCGCGAGCACCGGGGCCATATCCTGCTCCGCCGCCCCCGCGAGGGCCTCGGCGGCCGTCCCGTACGGCTCCAGGGCGCGCAGGGTCGAGATCGTCGGCGGCATCATGGTCAGCTCGCCCCGGTCGTACCCCGCGGCGGCCTCCGCCGGGCGGATCCAGACGGTGCGGTCGGCCTCCGTGGAGGCGTTCCGGGTGCGCTGCCCGGCCGGCAGGGCGGCCACGAAGAACCAGGTGTCGTACCGGCGCTGCTCGAACTCCGGCGTGATCCAGCGGGCCCACGCGCCGAGCAGGTCGGAGCGGAGCACCAGTCCGCGCCGTTCCAGGAAGTCGGCGAAGGACAGCTCACGGGCGACGAGCGCCTGCCGGTCCCGCTCCCACTCGTCGCCGGTCGTGTCGCCCACGACCTCGTCCTCGGTCTCCCCGGCGAGCAGGACGCCCGCCTCCTCGTACGTCTCGCGCACGGCGGCGCAGACCACGGCCTGGGCCTGCGCGGGGTCGTCGAGGCCGAGCCGGGCGGCCCAGGTCTCCCGGGACGGCCCCGCCCAGCGCACCGGCTGCTCGTCGCGCGGGTCGACACCGCCGCCGGGGTAGGCGTACGCGCCTCCCGCGAAGGCCATCGAGGTGCGGCGGCGCAGCATGTGGACGTCGGGCCCGGCGGCCCCGTCCCGCAGGAGCAGGACGGTGGCGGCGCGCCGGGGCGTCACCGGGGTGAGCTCACCGGCGGCGAGGGCGCGGATGCGGTCGGGCCACTCCGGCGGGTACCACTGGCCGTTCGACTGCTTCGGCCGGCCCGAGGGCTCCGGCCGGTCCGACGAATCCGAGCGACCCGACGGCTCGGGGCGGACCGACGGCTCCGACGGCCCGGGCCGGCCTGTCGGCTCCTGCGGACTCGGCTCGCTCGACTGCTTCGGCTGACCATTCGACATGGCCGGATGCTATGCGCAAGCACCTGAATGCACGAGGGCCGGTTCCTCGCCATGAGGAACCGGCCCTGTGACGCGTACGACAGGCGGTCAGGCGTCGACCAGCTCCACCTGGACCTCGACCTCGACCGGGGCGTCGAGCGGCAGCACGGTCACGCCGACGGCGCTGCGCGCGTGCACGCCCTTGTCGCCGAGGACCGCGCCGAGCAGCTCGCTGGCGCCGTTGATGACGCCCGGCTGCCCGGTGAAGTCGGGGGCGGAGGCGACGAAGCCGACGACCTTCACGACCCGCTTGATCCGGTCCAGGTCACCGGCGACCGACTTCACGGCCGCGAGCGCGTTGAGCGCGCAGGTGGCCGCGAGCTCCTTGGCCTCCTCGGCGGTGACCTCGGCGCCGACCTTGCCGGTCAGCTGGAGTTCGCCGCCCACCATCGGGAGCTGGCCCGAGGTGTAGACGTAGACGCCGGACTGCACGGCCGGCTGGTAGGCGGCCAGTGGCGGCACGACCGCCGGCAGGGTCAGGCCCAGCTCGGCGAGCTTCGCCTCGACGGCCCCGCTCACGACTTGGCCCGCTTCAGGTAGGCCACGAGCTGCTCGGGGTTGTTCGGCCCGGGCACGACCTGGACGAGCTCCCAGCCGTCCTCGCCCCAGGTGTCCAGAATCTGCTTGGTCGCGTGCACCAGAAGCGGCACCGTGACGTACTCCCACTTGGTCATGGGGCCGACTGTATCCGCTGCCGCGGGGTGGCTCTCCGAGGCGGCCCCCGAAGCTCCCCCTAGGGAGCTTCTCGGGGGCGGCCTCCTGATTGGGCGCGGCCGCCAGTGGTTAGGCTCGACAGCGTGAGCAGGCTTCAGGTCGTCAGCGGCAAGGGCGGTACCGGTAAGACGACGGTCGCCGCCGCCCTCGCCCTCGCCCTCGCGACGGAGGGGAAGCGCACCCTTCTCGTCGAGGTCGAAGGCAGGCAGGGCATCGCACAGCTCTTCGAGACGGAAGCGCTTCCGTACGAGGAGCGCAAGATCGCCGTCGCCCCGGGCGGCGGGGAGGTGTACGCGCTGGCGATCGACGCCGAGCGCGCGCTCCTCGACTACCTCCAGATGTTCTACAAACTGGGCGGTGCGGGACGGGCCCTGAAGAAGCTCGGCGCGATCGACTTCGCGACGACGATAGCTCCGGGGGTACGGGACGTCCTGCTGACCGGCAAGGCGTGCGAGGCGGTGCGGCGGCGCGAGAAGCACGGCGGCCACACCTACGACCACGTGGTCATGGACGCGCCGCCCACCGGCCGCATCACCCGCTTCCTCAACGTCAACGACGAGGTGGCGGGCCTGGCGAGGATCGGCCCGATACACAACCAGGCACAGGCCGTCATGCGGGTCCTCAAGTCCCCCGAGACGGCGGTCCACCTGGTGACCCTCCTGGAGGAGATGCCCGTCCAGGAGACGGCGGACGGCGTCGCGGAGCTGCGGGGCGCCGAACTGCCGGTGGGGCGGGTCGTGGTGAACATGGTCCGTCCGCACGTCCTCGACGAGGCGGCGGTACGGGCCGCCTCCGGCGACCACCGGGACGCGATCGCGAGGACGCTGGCGTCCGTGGGCGTCGCGGACGGCACGACGCTGGTCGAGCCGCTCCTCGACCAGGCGGCCGAGCACGCCCGGCGGGTGGAGCTGGAGCGGGCGCAGCGGGCGGTCCTGGACGGCATCGGCGTCCCCTCGTACGAGCTTCCGTTCCTGGGCGACGGGGCGGACATCGCGGGGCTCTACCGGCTGGCGAAGGCACTGCGGAAGCAAGGGGTGGGCACGTGACGGAGAAGGCCGCCGGCACCGGGGACGGGCTCGGCACCGGCACAGGAGACGCACGCGACGCCGACAGCGGGGGCGGGGGCGGGACCGGGGGCGGGCTCGACTTCGGCAGCGGCAGCGGGGACGGCGGCGGGGACGGGGGCGGGTTCGACGCCGGCAGCGGGGACGGGCTCGGCAGCGGGGCAGAGGACGGGACCGGCACCGTCAGCGGGACCGGGGACGGGATCGGCAGCGGCGGCAGCGGCAGCAGCGGCGAGGGGCTCGACTCCGTTCCCGTTCTGGATCTCGACCCGCTGATCGACGACCCGGGCACCCGCATCGTCGTCTGCTGCGGCGCCGGCGGGGTCGGCAAGACGACCACGGCGGCGGCGCTCGGCGTGCGGGCGGCGGAGCGCGGACGGCGGGTCGTCGTCCTCACCATCGACCCGGCCCGGCGGCTCGCCCAGTCGATGGGGATCGACTCCCTCGACAACACGCCCCGCGAGGTCGACGGGATCAAGGGCTCCGACGGCGGCCGGCTGCACGCGATGATGCTGGACATGAAGCGGACCTTCGACGAGATCGTCGAGGCGCACGCGGACCCCGACCGGGCGCGGGCGATCCTGGAGAACCCCTTCTACCAGTCCCTGTCGGCCGGATTCGCCGGTACGCAGGAGTACATGGCGATGGAGAAGCTGGGGCAGCTCCGGGCGCGCGACGAGTGGGACCTGATCGTCGTGGACACCCCGCCGTCCCGGTCGGCCCTGGACTTCCTGGACGCGCCGAAGCGGCTCGGGTCCTTCCTCGACGGGAAGTTCATCAAGCTGCTCATGGCCCCGGCGAAGGTGGGCGGCCGGGCCGGGATGAAGTTCCTCAACGTCGGCATGTCGATGATGACGGGGACCCTCGGAAAGCTGCTGGGGGGTCAGTTCCTCAAGGACGTGCAGACGTTCGTCGCGGCGATGGACACGATGTTCGGCGGCTTCCGGACCCGCGCGGACGCCACGTACAGGCTGCTCCAGGCTCCGGGCACGGCCTTCCTCGTGGTGGCCACGCCGGAGCGGGACGCGCTGCGCGAGGCCGCCTACTTCGTGGAGCGGCTGGCCGCCGAGGAGATGCCGCTGGCCGGTCTCGTCCTCAACCGCGTCCACGGCAGTGGTGCCGCCCGGCTGTCGGCCGAGCGGGCCCGGGCCGCCGCGGAAAATCTTGACGAGGGGCGCATTGTGGATCAGGGGGGCGGGAAGACTGAGCGCAGTGGCTCCCCGGCCACCGCGCACGAGCCGTCCGATCTCGCCACCGCCGCCGCAACTCCCGTACCCGAGGCTGCCCCCACAGCCGAACCGGCACAGGAAACAGACGTGGACGTACGACATCTCACCGCTGGACTCCTGCACCTGCATGCCGAGCGCATGCGGGTGCTCGTGCGTGAGCAGCGCACGCGTGACCGCTTCACGGCGCTCCACCCCGAGGTGGCGGTGGCCGAAGTGGCGGCCCTGCCCGGCGATGTGCACGACCTCGCCGGGCTGCGGGCCATCGGCGACCGGCTCGCGGCCGGACGGAACCCCTCGGCCTGAAGGACCCCAACCCCGTCGGGGCCCGGCCCTGTTCCGAGCACGGCCCCTCCGACACGCCCCTCCGACATGCCTCTCCGACACGCCTTTCCGAGCCCGACCCTTCAGGGCCCGGCCCCGAAGGGCAGCGCGGGGGTCTAGCCCACCGCGGCGTACGCCTCGTACGTCGCGTCGTCCTCGATCGCCACGGGCAGCAGGCCCGCTCCCCGCTCGTACTCCGTGCGCGCGGTCTCCAGGAGCCGGCGCCACGAGGTGACGGTCGGCCTGCGGCGCAGCAGGGCGCGGCGCTCGCGCTCCGTCATGCCGCCCCACACGCCGAACTCCACGCGGTTGTCGAGGGCGTCGGCGAGGCACTCGGTCCGCACCGGGCATCCGGTGCACACCGCCTTTGCCCTGTTCTGTGCCGCTCCCTGCACGAAAAGTTCATCCGGATCGGTAGTGCGGCAGGCCGCCTGCGCACTCCAGTCAGCTACCCAGCCCATACCGGCGCCGTCCTCTCCCGAATCGAGGCTCCCCCACGGCGGCAGCGGCATATTCACCGCTGCCAGTTGGGACGTTACGGAAGGTGGGCACAGCGCAACACCCCCTTCGGGCCCAATCTTGGATGGCCCGAACGGACTATGCGTGCGCGTCAGATCACCCAGGGGAGTGATCGAAGGACATGCGTGTGATAGCGGACATATCGCGCAGATACGCCGTTCCTTGACGGTTCCATTTCGGACACCGTGTGACGCATGAGCCGGAATCGGACATGAGGTCCCCCTGATTCGGGGTCACGGGAATTCATGCCGATGTCACACCCGGGTCTTGATGCCAGACCACACTGCTGTGACAGTTGGGAGCAGCTTAGGCCAAGGCATATACGTGTGTCCGGCGAATCCGAACGTAGCCGCCCCGCCCTGTCGCGCCCTCGGGTTCGGGGATCGCGCGCCCCGCGTCCGAGCCCCGTCCGCGTCGGGGTCCCGACGGTCCGGCGGCCGCCGGATGTCACGGTCTGGTACTCGAACGCTCCGAGAGGCACCCGCTCCCGCGGTTCGCACATCACTACGGATTAGGCTGCCCCCCATGGCAAAGAAGCGCTCGGGCGGTGGTCTGACCGGGACCCAGCAGGCCGCCAAGTTCCTCGGTGTCAGTGTGCTCTCCGGAGCCGTGCTGGCGGGCATCGCCCTGCCCGCGGCCGGGGCACTCGGGCTGGCCGCGAAGGGCACGGTGGAGGGGTTCGACGAGATCCCCTCCAATCTGAAGACCCCACCGCTGAGTCAGCGCACCAAGATCCTGGACGCCGAGGGCGGGCTGATCGCCACGGTGTACTCACGGGACCGGACGGTCGTCCCGCTCGACAAGATCTCCCCGTACATGCAGAAGGCGATCGTCGCGATCGAGGACGGCCGCTTCTACGAGCACGGGGCGATCGACCTCAAGGGCGTGCTGCGCGCGATCAACCGCAACGCGCAGTCGGGCGGGGTCGCGCAGGGCGCGTCCACTCTCACCCAGCAGTACGTGAAGAACGTCTTCGTCGAGGAGGCCGGTGACGACCCCGAGAAGGTCGCGCAGGCCACCCAGCAGACCATCGGCCGCAAGGTCCGCGAGCTGAAGTTCGCGATCCAGGTCGAGGAGGAGCTGGGCAAGAAGAAGATCCTGGAGAACTACCTCAACATCACGTTCTTCGGCCAGCAGGCCTATGGCATCGAGGCCGCCTCCCAGCGCTACTTCTCCAAGCGCGCCGCCGACCTGAGCCTCGGCGAGGCGGCGATGATGGCCGGTCTCGTCCAGTCGCCCAGCCGCTACGACCCGATCAACGACATCCAGGAAGCAACCAAGCGCCGCAACGTGGTCCTCCAGCGGATGGCCGACGTGAAGGACATCAGCCAGGCCGAGGCCGACCAGGCGAAGGCAACCCCGCTGAAGCTGAAGGTCAAGACGCCGAAGAACGGCTGCATCACCGCCGTCGACGGCGCCGGCTTCTTCTGCGACTACGTCCGCAAGACGATCCTCAACGACCCCGTCTTCGGCAAGACGGCCGAGGAGCGCCAGAAGCTGTGGAACCTGGGCGGTCTCACCGTCAAGACCACGCTCGACCCGCGCGCCCAGGCCGCCGCCAACGAGGCCGCCGTCGCGAAGATCAACAAGGACGACCCGGTCGCCGCCTCGGTGGTGCAGGTCCAGCCCGGCAGCGGCAAGATCCTGTCGATGGGCCAGTCCCGCCCGTACGGCCTGGACCAGAAGCAGCACCAGACCACGCTCAACCTGGCCGTGGGCAGCCGGATGGGCGGCACCACCTACGGCTTCCAGGTCGGTTCGACCTTCAAGCCGATCACGGCGGCCGCGGCGCTGGAGAAGGGTCTGAGCCCGGCTCAGAGCTTCGACACCCCGTGGAAGATCACCCTGTCGGAGAGCGACTTCACGCGCTGCGACGGCAGGCCGGCCGGCAACCTCGAATGGCCGGTGCAGAACGAGCTCGAGTCGGAGAAGGGGGCGTACGACATGACGAGCGCCCTCGGCAAGTCCATCAACACCTACTTCGCCAAGCTGGAGCAGATGGCCGGCCTCTGCGAGACGCTGACGATGGCGAAGAACGTCGGCTACCAGCGCGAGCTGGGCAAGCCCATCAAGCAGAGCCCGTCGGTCACCCTCGGAAGTGTGGAGAGCACCCCGCTCGACATGGCGACGGTCTACGCGACCTTCGCCAACCGAGGCATCTACTGCACCCCGATCGCGATCGAGTCGGTCACCGCCGCCACCGGTGACAAGCTCAACGTGCCCGACACCAAGTGCACCCGGGCGATGAGCGACCGGACCGCGGACACGCTCAACCAGATGCTGAAGGGTGTCGTCGAGGACGGTACGGGTACGAAGGCCGGCCTCAGCGACCGCGACAACGCGGGCAAGACCGGTACCACCGAGGGTCGCAAGGACGCCTGGTTCGTGGGCTACACCCCGAACCTCTCCACGGCCGTCTGGGTGGGCGACGACGTCGGCGAGCGGCGCGAGATGTACGACATCACCATCGGCGGCGTGACGTACGACAAGGTCTGTGGTGGCTGCCTTCCCGGCCCCATCTGGAAGATCGCGATGACGGGCGCCCTGGACGCCGGCGAGACGCCGAAGTTCGCCCCCATCTCCGTGCCCCGGGCCGAGAAGCCCAAGGACCCGGAGGACGGGGACGAGGGCCCGAACAAGCCGGGCAAGCCGAACAAGCCCGGGAAGCCGGGCGACGACAAGCCGAACGACCCGTTCCCCGGGATCACGCTCCCGCCGGGTGTGATCGGCGGGCCCGGCGACGGCAACGGCCGCGGCGGAAACCGCTGACGCGGTAGAGGTACGAGGCCGGCGCCGTACGGACGAACAGGAAGGGCGCCCCACTTCGGTGGGGCGCCCTTCCTCGTCCTTCGGTCCGCGGGACCGGCCGGCAGGCCCGTGGGTCCAGACGGCGAGCCCGTGGGTTCAGCCCGGGGCCCGGGGGTTCAGCCCGGGGGCGCGGGGGTTCAGCCCGCGAGCAGCTTCTTCACGGAGGCGGCGACCCGCCCGCCGTCGGCCTGGCCGGCCACCTTCGGGTTCACGATCTTCATGACGGCGCCCATGGCACGCGGGCCCTCGGCGCCCGCCGCCTTCGCCTCCTCGACGGCCGCCGCGACGATCCCGTCGATCTCCTCGTCGCTGAGCTGCTTCGGCAGGTACGCGTCGAGGAGGACGCCCTCCGCCTTCTCGCGCTCGGCGGACTCCAGACGGCCGCCCTGCGTGAAGGCCTCCGCGGCCTCGCGCCGCTTCTTCGCCTCCTTGGCGATCACCTTCTGCACCTCGTCGTCGGAGAGTTCGCGCTTGGTCTTGCCCGCGACCTCCTCCTTGGTGATCGCGGTGATGGTCAGCCGCAGGGTCGAGGAGCGCAGTTCGTCGCGCTCCCGGATCGCGGCGTTGAGGTCGGCCTGGAGCTTCGCCTTGAGGGTGGTCATGGGGTCAAGTGTGGCAGG
Source organism: Streptomyces sp. NPDC002057 (assembly GCF_040296665.1). Lineage (NCBI taxonomy): Bacteria > Bacillati > Actinomycetota > Actinomycetes > Kitasatosporales > Streptomycetaceae > Streptomyces > Streptomyces sp. NPDC002057. Next base: position 370,153 of record NZ_JBEOXR010000001.1, on the reverse strand, counting down.
TGTGCCGCCCCAGCCGCCCGCGCATTTACGCTCCGCGGGTCTGCGACGATGGGGGGATGCGCGCACGGTACGGGATCCCCCTGAAGATCACGGCAGGCCTCACGGCGACGGCCGCCGCCGGACTCGTCTACGCGGCCGGTTTCGAGGCCCGCTCGTTCCGGCTCCGCCGTGTGACGGTTCCGGTGCTCCCACCCGGCATGAGCGACCTGCGGGTCCTCCAGGTCTCCGACATCCACATGGTCGGCGGTCAGGGCAAGAAGCGGGCCTGGCTCCAGTCCCTCGCGGGGCTCCGCCCGGACTTCGTCGTCAACACCGGCGACAACCTCTCCGACCCGGACGCGGTGCCGGAGGTCCTCGACGCGCTCGGCCCGCTGATGGAGTTCCCGGGCGTGTACGTCTTCGGGTCCAACGACTACTACGGTCCCCGGCTGCGCAACCCCGCCCGCTACCTGATGGAGAAGGCCCAGGGCCGCCACGGCCTCAACGGCAACAAGCCCGTCGTCGGCGCCGTCCACAACCCCTGGGAGGGGATGCGGGACGCCTTCGACGCGGCGGGCTGGGTGAACCTCACCAACACCCGCGGCCGGCTCAAGCTGCCCCAGGCGAACCTCGCGTTCACCGGTCTCGACGACCCGCACATCAAGCGCGACCGGTACGAGCAGGTGGCCGGCGGTCCCGACACCGAGGCCGACTTCACGGTGGGCGTCGTCCACGCCCCGTACCTGCGCTCGCTCGACGCCTTCACGGCCGACGGCTACGAGCTGGTCCTCGCCGGCCACACCCACGGCGGACAGCTCTGCATCCCCTTCTACGGGGCGCTCGTCACCAACTGCGACCTGGACACCGACCGGGTCAAGGGGCTCTCCACCCACACGGTCGCCGACCGGACCTCCTACCTCCACGTCTCCGCGGGCTGCGGCACCAACCGCTTCACCCCGGTCCGCTTCGCCTGCCCGCCCGAGGTCACCCTGCTCACCCTGACGGCCCGCGGCTGACCCCCGCGGTGGAGGGGTGACCACGCCCCGCACCGCGGCCGCCCCCGCCGTCCCGCCTCCCCCACCCCGCCGCCCCTGGGCGGCGGCCATCCGGAGCCTGGCCGCCCTCGCCCCCGGCTGGGGCGCCGCCCGCGCCTGCCCGCCCTGGGCCTCGCGATCGTCGGCCCGGACCGCATCCGACCCGCCCCGCGACCCCCCGAAAACCGGATTTCGTCTCAGCGCGCGCGTGGGCTAAAGTAAGCGATGTCGCCGCGACGTGAACAACAGAGCAGTGACATCGGGGTGTAGCGCAGCTTGGCAGCGCGCTTCGTTCGGGACGAAGAGGTCGTGGGTTCAAATCCCGCCACCCCGACAGCCGACATTCAGGGCCTGATCCGCTTCCGCGGGTCGGGCCCTGAGTGGTTTCCGGGGGTGGTGCGGGGACCCCGGCGAGCCGCCTCGTGGGCGGCTCCCCGGGGGCCGGGCGGTGGCGTCAGATCACCGGTGGGCGGCCGAGGCGGGTCATGCGGCGGACCGTGGACCAGCGCATGGGGTGGCGGGGGCCGCCCGAGCGGCGGACGCCCTCCGCGAAGCCGGCGAACCAGGACGCGAGGCCCGGCAGGGAGCGGGTGCGGGCCACGGTGAGGAGGGTCCAGACGCCCAGGTAGACGGGGACGAGCAGGGCCGGCAGGTTGCGCTTGGCCAGCCAGACGCGGTTGCGGGCGGTCATCCGGTAGTAGACGGCGTGCCGGGCCGGGCTGGTCTTCGGGTGCTGGAGGAGGAGCTTCGGCTCGTAGACGACCTTCCAGCCCGCGTCGAGGGCGCGCCAGGCGAGGTCGGTCTCCTCGTGGGTGAAGAAGAAGTCCTCCGGCCAGCCGCCGATCTCGTCGAGCATCGGCATCGACAGGCCGTGGCCGCCGCCGAGGAAGGTGGTGACCTCGCCGCCCCGCATCGGGTCCTTCGCCCCGAGGCGCGGGACGTGACGGCGCTGCGTCTCGCCCGTCTCGTCGGCGATGCGGAACGACACGACGCCCAGGAAGGGATCGGCCTCGTACAGGTCGGCCAGGCGGCTGAAGACGTCCGTGTCGACGAGGAGCCCGTCGTCGTCCAGATCCACGAGGACGTCGACGTCACCGAAGGACCGCAGCGTCTCCAGGGCGACGTTGCGGCCTCCGGTCACGCCCCGGTTCTCGGGGAGTTCGACCCCGGTCACGCCCTCGGGGAGCTCCGGGAGCGTCCCGGTGCCGTTGCCCACGACGACGATCCGGGCGGCCGGTTCGTCCTGTCGTGCCACGGCGTCGAGCAACGCCCCCAGCTCCACCGGGCGCGTGCCCATCGTCAGTACCGCCACACCCACACGAGGTCGCGCCACGCCCTGCTCCGTTCCCTGCTCACCGGCGTTCGCCGGTACCCACTCCGGACGCACTCCGGGCCGCGATGCTAACCGGCCGACGCCACCCGCCGTTCATCCGCACCTCGGTCGGCGTCCATCGGAGGAGGGTGCGCGAGGGGGGAGGGCCGGTCGGGAGCGGGGGCCGGGGCCGTCTTCACGGCTGTCGGCGCGCGTACCGGGGGGGGAGCGCGGCGAAAGGCGTGGTCGGGCGGCTCTACGCTGGTTCCCTTCCGTCAAGTTGATCGAATGTCGAAAGGGTGGTCTTCAGGTGCTGGTCGCGGACCGATATCGGCTTCATGTGTGTATCGGCCGGGGCGGCATGGGTGAGGTGTGGCAGGCCACCGACGAGGTCCTCGGCCGCGACGTCGCCGTGAAGCTGATGCTCGCGCACGGGACCGACCCCTCCGCCGCCGACCGGTTCCGGCTGGAGGCGCAGACCGCCGCCCGGCTGAGCCACCCGCACGTGGTGGGCGTCTTCGACTTCGGCACGTGGGACGGAAAGCTGTTCCTCGTCATGGAGTTGGTGGAGGGCGACAGTCTCGCCGGGAGTCCCTCCGATCCGCTGGTGCTGCCGGCCGAGCGGGTCGCCGTGGTCGCCGCCCACGCGGCCGCCGGGCTCGCCGCGGCGCACCGGCAGGGTGTCGTGCACCGGGACATCAAGCCGGGGAACCTGCTGGTCGACGCCGACGGGACGGTGAAGCTGGCCGACTTCGGCATCGCGCGCTTCGTCGACGACCCGTCGGGGGCGCTCACGACGACCGGTCAGATCGTGGGCACGGGGCTGTACCTGGCCCCCGAGCGGGCCCTCGGGCAGTCCGCGTCGCCCGCCTCCGACGTGTACTCGCTGGGCTGTGTGCTCTACCAACTCCTCACCGGGCGTCCGCCGTTCCGCGCGGACACGGCCACCGCCCTGCTGTACCAGCACATCGACACCGCCCCGATGCCGCCCGGCCGGCTGGGGGTGGCGCTGCCGCCCGAGTTCGAGACGTACCTGCTGAGCCTGCTGGCCAAGCAGCCGGAGCAGCGGCCGCCGGCGCAGGCCATCGCGGACTGGTTCTCCTCCGGCGCGTGGCGCGCCTACTCCCCGCCGGCCCCGGCGCACCACCGGCCCCCGGCGGCGCACCGCGCCCCCCACCACGCCCCTCACCACAGCGCGGGCCCGCCGTCGGCCGGCTCCACCGGGCCCGCGCCCCTGCCGCCGTCCGCGCCCATGCCCGTACCGGCTCCCAGACCCGCGCCCGGGCGGGGGCGCGGACCCGCGTCGGGGCAGATCCGCAGACCGGCGCAGACCGGCGCCGGCTCGTCCCGGCGGCGTGAGCGGCCCGGCACCTCCGGTGGCGGTCTGGCGGAGCTCTCCCGGCGCCGTCCCCGCAAGACGGCCGCCGTGGCCGGTGCCATCGCCTTCGTGGTCTTCCTGGTCATCGGGATGGCCTGGCTCTCCTGAGGCCGCCCCGCGGTCGGGCGGCCCCTCCGCTCAGTAGGCCCGCGGGGCCATCACCTGTGGCTCCCCGTCCGCCGTCGCGATCAGCAGGCAGCGCGGCGTGCCGGGCCCCGGGGTGACGCGTACCGCCACCGGTGTCGGTGGGTCGGTCGGCAGCTCGACCGGGACGGTGAGGGGCCCGTCGCCCTTGCTCTTGGCGTACCCGGTCTCCTTGCCGTCGACCAGGATCTCGACGATCCAGCTGTGCCCGGTGTGCACGGTCGTGGAGACCGAGTGTCCGAGGTGGTCGATGTGGAAGTGGTGCCGTCGGCTCATGGGTCACCTCCGTACCTCCAGAGTAGGGAGGGAGCGCCGGGTCCGCCGTCCCGACGGCGGCCGGAGACGGCCGGAGCGCGGCCGGAGTGCGGCGTCACCGGCCCGGTGTTCAGATGGACCGGTACGCCGATCACCGCCCGCGCGGAACGGAGCACCGGTTCATGAGCGACACCCTGCCCTCCTTCGAGGACACCACCGACTTCGAGAACGCCGACCGGGGCTTCCTGGGCGCCCTCGTGCCCGGCGCGGTCGCGGCCGCCGACGGCCGGACGGTCTGGGACGGCGACGTCTACGGCTTCCTGAAGGCGGAGTGCCCCGACACCGCGCACCCGAGCCTCTGGCGCCAGGCGCAGCTCTGTTCCCGGCAGGGCCTGTACGAGGTCACCGAGGGCATCTACCAGGTGCGGGGCCTCGACCTGTCGAACATGACGATCGTCGAGGGCGAGCGCGGGATCGTCGTCATCGACCCCCTCATCTCCACCGAGACCGCGGCGGCCGCGCTCGCGCTGTACAAGGAGCACCGCGGCGACCGCCCGGTCACCGGCCTGATCTACACCCACTCGCACGGCGACCACTTCGGCGGCGCCCGCGGTGTCCTCCCGCACGGCGCGGAGGAGGGGGTCCCGATCCTCGCCCCGGCCGGTTTCCTGGAGCACGCGGTCAGCGAGAACGTGTACGCGGGCAACGCGATGACCCGCCGCGCGAGCTACATGTACGGGGCGAACCTGCCGAAGGCGCCGGACGCCCAGATCAGCGCCGGCCTCGGCCAGACCACCTCCCTCGGCACCATCAGCCTGATCCCGCCGACCGTGGACATCACGGAGACCGGCCAGGAGGAGACGGTCGACGGGGTGCGGATCGTCTTCCAGCTGACGCCGGGCACCGAGGCACCGGCCGAGATGAACTTCCTCTTCCCCGACCACCGCGCCCTGTGCCTGGCCGAGAACGCCACGCACAACATGCACAACGTCCTGACCCTGCGCGGCGCGGTCGTCCGCGACGCGCGGATCTGGGCCGCGTACCTCGACGAGGCGATCGACTGCTTCCACGGGCGGTACGACGTCGGTTTCGCCTCCCACCACTGGCCGACCTGGGGCCACGACAACGTGGTGGAGTTCCTGGCCGGGCAGCGCGACCTCTACGCGTACCTGCACGACCAGTCGCTGCGGCTGCTCAACGAGGGCCTCACCGGGCCGGAGATCGCCGAGCGGATCGAGCTGCCGCCGGCCCTGGAGAAGTCCTGGCACGCGCGGGGCTACTACGGCTCGCTCCACCACAACTCCAGGGCGGTCTACCAGCGCTACCTGGGCTGGTTCGACGGCAACGTGGCCCATCTCTGGGAGCACCCGCCGACCGAGCTCGCCAAGCGGTACGTGGACGTGGCCGGCGGCCCCGCCGCGACCCTCGCCAAGGCCCGCGCGTACGCCGAGGAGGGCGACCTGCGGTTCGCGGCGACCCTCCTCGACCACCTGGTCTTCGCCGAGCCGGACGACGCCGAGGTGTACGGCGAGGCCAAGGAGGCCCTCGCCTCCGTGTACGACCGGCTCGGGTACGGCTCCGAGAACGGCACCTGGCGCAACTTCTACCTCACCTCGGCGCAGGAGCTGCGGGACGGCGTCTCCGGCGACATGGTCGACACGACCAACCCCGAGATGGCGATGGCCCTGACCGTGCCCATGCTCGTCGACTCGATCGCCGTCCGGATCGACGGCCCGCGCGCCTGGGACGAGGACCTGACCATCGACCTCGTCCTCGCGAACGAGGGGCGCCGCCGGCTCACCCTGCACAACGGGGCCCTCACCCACCGGGCCGTCGAGGGCGAGCCCCGGACTCCGGCCGGGCTCACCCTCACCCTGGGCAAGGCGCAGCTCCTCGGCCTGCTCGCCGGTGAGGAGCTGCGGGAGCTCGGGATCGGGGTGGAGGGCGATCCGGCCCTGCTGGCCCGGCTCTTCTCGTACGTCACGACGCCCGACCCCCGGTTCCCGATCGTCACCCCGTGAGGTCGCTCCGGTCCCCGCGTCCCGATCGTCACCCCGTGAGGTGGTCCCGATGACCGAGCGCCGTCCTCAGCGGCTCGCCCACGCGAGCGCCCCGAGCAGGATCAGGGTCAGGCAGATCCCGAGGTTGACCACCTTGTACTGGAGGAAGACCGCGACGAACTCGCGGATGGTCGCCGACGGCCAGAAGTAGGCGGCGGTCGGCGAGCCCACCACCTGGCCGTTCACGCCCGCCCTGCGGGCCGAGAGGGCGGCCCGGAAGGCGTGGAAGTTGTTGGTGACGATCACGCACGAGGAGCCCGGCCGGTCCCGCTCCATCAGCTCCTTGCTGAAGAGCATGTTCTCCTCGGTGGTCCGCGAGCGGTCCTCGCGGACCACGGCCTCCGGCGGGAACCCGCGCGCGACGAGGTAGTCGGCCATCGCGTGGGACTCGGGGAGTTCCTCGTCGGGTCCCTGCCCGCCCGAGGTGACGAGGACGGGGGCGTCGCCGTCCCGCCGCTCGTACGCGGCCAGCCTCTCGTACACCTCGCGTCCCCGGTCCAGGCGGCTGGCGAGGAGCGGGGGCACCCGGCGGCCGCCGATCAGGCCGGAGCCGAGGACGACCACGTAGTCGGCGTCGCGGCGGATCCGCATCCGGCCGTACAGGTAGGCGTAGCCGACGAAGCAGACGAAGAGGAAGGAGACGTAGCCGAGGACGAAGAGGGTGGTGACGACCACTATCCGCAGGGTCCAGGACTGGATGGCGGCCGCGGACACGGCCAGGGCCATCACCCCGAACATGCCGAGCCCGGCGAGGAGCGAGAGCAGGTTGCCCGGGCTTCTGCCCTCCTTGCGGACCATCTTCACGCCGTTCCACGTGAGCAGCCCCGCGAGGACCACCGGGCCGATCCCGAGCACGAGGAGCGCGACGACCATCACGGACTCGGCGACTCCGGGCGGGGCGTCGTCGATCCCCGCGATCAGTCCGATGCCCAGGAAGGTGACGGCGAGGCCGAGGAGCACGGCGTTGCCGAAGCGGCGCCGGTCCCGCCGCACGCCGAGCCCGAAGAACAGCAGGAAGACCGCGGCCACGGCGAAGGCGAAGGACATGCGGGCCATCGTAGGCACGGCGACCGACAAGGGCGTGAACGGCGGGGGCGCCCCGGGCCGGGGCGCGCTGACGAACCCGGGCCGGGTCCGGGTGCCGGCCCTACCCCTCCCCCGCCAGCGCGAACAGGCCGCGCCGTGCGCCCTCTTCGTACGCGCACCGCAGTTCCCGGCCGTCGAGCAGCGACCGGAGGACCGTCTCGCTGCGGGCGCGGGTCACGACGCAGTGCTCCGCCGGCCGGTACGAGGAGTCGAAGACGGAGCTCCGCAACAGGTCCACCGCGCCGAGCAGATGGGCCGCCTCGTCGCGCCGCCCGGCCGACACCCGGATCTGCGCCAGGAGTTCCGCCGCGGCGGCCGCACCCGCCGCCGAACCCATCCGCAGGTGCTCGCGCACCGCCCGCCGGGCGTGCGCGGCGGCCCGCTCCAGCTCTCCGTCCCACACGGCGAGTTCGGCCCGGACGTGGTGCGCCCAGGCCTCGGTACACACGTCACGGCCGGCCCGGGGCCACCGGCTCTCGCGGTCCAGCTCCCCCTGGTCCAGCGCCTCCTGCGCCGCCTCGGGGTCCGTGGGGCACAGGGCGAGCGCCAGGCCGACCCAGCACGCCTGCCGGGTCGGCCCGAACTCCGGGTCCTCCGCCATCAGCGCGAGCGCCTCCCGGAACTCGTCCGCCGCCGCGCGCGTACGCCCCTGGTAGAGGGCGGTCGCGCCCCGCAGATGGGCGAGCAGCCCCAGCGCGCGGTCGTCCCCGTCCCGTACGGCCGCCGCCCAGGCCCGGGCGAGGAGCGGGTCGGCGTCCTCGGGGCGGCCCGACTCCAGCTCCAGGAAGGCGGCGAGCCACAGGGCGCGGGCGGTCGGCTCCCCGGCGGACAGGGAGAGGGCGTGGCGCAACCGGACCCGGCCCTCGGCGGCCCGCCCGCAGGCGACCCAGAGGAACCAGAGGGAGACGACGACCTCGACCGCCGTGCCGGCCTCGCCGCTCGGCGAGAGCGGCGCGGTCGTCGGGTCCATGGCGGCGGCCAGGTCGGGGAGTTCGCGCAGGGCCAGGTCGCGCGCGTCGCACTGGCGGCCGCTCTGCCACCGGTCGGCGGCCCGCCGGGCGAGCTTCACGCACCAGCGCCGGTGGCGCAGGACGACGGCCCGGCGTTCGCCGCGCTCGGTGAGCCGGCGGGCGCCCACGGCCCGCACGGGGTGCGGCATCCAGTAGCGGGGCACGTCGCCCTCGCCGTCGAACAGGTCGTCGACGGGAAGGAGGGCGGAGGGGGCGAGCCGGTCGAGGACGGACAGGACCGTCGTCGGGGGCAGCGGGCCCGCGGCGCACACCTCGCGGACGGCGTCGCGACCGAAGGCCCCCTCGAAGACGGAGAGCCGCTCCCACAGGAGCCGTTCGGCGGGCCCGCAGCGGTCGTACCCTTGCTCGGCGGCGGCGAGCTGCTCGGGGCTCACCGGCTCTCCCCAGAGCAGCGTCGACTCACCGGTTCCCGGTGGTCTCCCGAACCTCATCAGCTTCCCCGTCCGCTTCCCCGTCCGTGACTTACACCCGATCCGATGGCGAACAGACGCCGATGCGGCTTGAATGCATACGCCTCGGTCCACATCCTGGGGCGCCCTGGGACCCACACCCACGGTTTGCCGGGGATCGACCAGGGAGGGAAATGAGTACCGAGGAATCCGTCCTGGGAGAGGCGGATCTTTCGCTGATCCACGCACTGCAGGTCGCCCCGCGCGCCAGCTGGACCCAGCTGTCGGCGGTCCTGGGGCCGACCCCGGACACCCTCGCCCGGCGCTGGGAGCACCTCACGGCCGGCGGGTACGCCTGGAGTTCGCTGCTCGCCGCCCGCCACGCGACGGACGCGATGCTCTACGCCTGGGTGGAGCTGGAGTGCGTCGCGGGCGCCGCCGAGGCCACCGCGGTCGAGGTCTCGGCCGATCCGTGCACCCTCGGCGTCCACCAGGTGACCGGCGACGCCGATCTGGTCCTGCTGGTGGTCTGCCCCGACCTGTACGCGCTCGACGCCTACCTCTCCGGGCGGGTGCGGCTGCTGCCCGGGGTGCTCCGGGCCCGGACCCAGGTCGTCACACGGCTGCACAACCGCCCGTACCGCTCGCGGATCGAGCAGCTCACCCCGTCACAGGTCCAGCTCCTCACGGAGCTCACGGGCGGGGACCGGCGGGCGCGGGCGCCGTCGCGCCCCCACCCGAACCTCACGGAGCTCGACCGCCGGCTGGTCGCGGAGCTGGCCGGGGACGCCCGCCGCAGCGCCGCCGAACTGGCCCGGCAGTGCGGTACGAGCGAGTCGACGGTACGGCGGAGGCTGGACGTCCTCACGGCGGGCGGCGTCCTCCACCACCACTGCCTGCCGGCCCCGAGGTTCTCCGGGCGCCCGGTGTGGGCGATGGTCACGACCGACGTACCGCCCCTGGAGGTGCCGACGACGGTGGCGGCGCTGGCGCGGCTGCGCCAGACCCGGCTGGTCACCTCGGTCACCGGCCCGCACAACCTCGCGGTCGCCCTGTGGCTCCGCACGGTCGACGAACTGCACGAGGTCACGGCGGCGCTCGTACGGGCCGCCCCGGCGCTCCGGATCGCGGGCACCGCGCTCTCGCTGCGCACCCACAAGATAGGGGCCCAGGTCCTCGGGCCGGACGGGCGGCGGACCCATTACGTGCGTCCTGACACGCCCGCCTGAGGCGTGGACCTCACGGGCGGACGCGCCGTGATCCGGCTCGGGCTGGCCCGGACGCCTTGGCCTCTCGGGGCGGCGGACGCCGTGGCCCCTCAGGCCGGCCTGGACGCCTTGACCGAGTACATCAGCGGGATGCGGGGGCGGTCCGCCGGGAAGCGGTAGTAGCCGTCCTCGTGCCGCTGGAGCGCTCCGTAGCGGGGGAACAGCGAGGCCTCGTGCTCGTGCAGGAACTCGATCCGCAGCCCCGCCTTCGCGAGCGCGGTGACGACCTCGCCGACCGGGTGCACCCATTCCACGCTGCGGTTGTGGACGGTGGCGGCGTCGAGCTCGGCGTACGTGCCCGGGGAGGTGTCCACCCAGGGTTCGCGGACGAAGTAGTCGTGCACGATCCGGCTGCCGGTCTCGTCGTCGAGCGAGTCGGTGAACGGATGGAACTCCGCCACGTACAGGAAGCCGCCGGGGGCGACGAGCGAGGCGGCGGTCTCCGCCCAGCGCTCGATGTCGGGCAGCCAGCTCAGCGCCCCGCTGCCGGTGTAGACGATGTCGTACGCGCTGTCCGGGACGGCCTCGGCGGCGTCGTACACGTCGGCGGCGACGAAGGCCGCCCGGTCCTGGGTGAGGCCCAGGTCGGCGGCGAGCGAGCGGGCGGTCTCGACGGCCGGCTCGGAGAAGTCCAGGCCGACGACGTGCGAGGCGCCGTGGCGCGCCCAGGAGAGGGTGTCCAGGCCGATGTGGCACTGGAGGTGCAGCAGGGAGCGTCCGGTGACGTCGCCGACCTCCGCGAGCTCGAAGTCCCGCAGGGCGTCCTTGCCCGCCCGGAAGGTGTCGAGGTCGTAGAAGGCGCTGGCGGCGTGGATCGGGACGCGCTCGTCCCAGCGCGCGCGGTTGGCCTCGCGCCAGTCCTCGGGGATCGGTGAGTACATGTCGGCGAGGTTATCCACAGGTTGAGGGGGACGCGACCTGATTGTCCGCCGCGCGGAGCATCATGGGAGCCATGACTGAGAGCAAGAACGCCGGGCTCGACGACGGGCTCACCGACCGGACCCCCACGTGGGAGCGGCGCTTCCGCGCACCGCGTGTCTCCCTGCCCGAGTGGGCCGAGGAGGCCCCCGACCACTCGCTCTTCGTGTCGAACGCGACGGGCACGTACGAGCTGTACGCCTGGGACCGGGCGAGCGGGGAGCAGCGGCAGGTCACGGACCGGCCGAACGGCACGACGGACGGCACGCTGTCGCCGGACGGCGCCTGGATCTGGTGGTTCGCGGACACCGACGGGGACGAGTTCGGCGTGTGGATGCGCCAGCCGTTCGGCGGCGGCGCGGACGAGCCGGCCGTGCCCGGCCTCGACGCCTCCTACCCGGCGGGGCTGGCCATCGGCCGGGAGGGCACGCTGGTGGTGGGCCGCTCCACGGACGAGGACGGCTCGACGATCCATCTCGTGCGCCCCGGGGCGGACGCCCCGGTCGAGATCTACCGGCACCGGGAGTCGGCCGGGGTCGGCGACCTGTCGTACGACGGCGCGCTGATCGCCGTCGAGCACACCGAGCACGGGGACGCGATGCACTCGGCGCTGCGGGTGCTGCGCGCCTCGGACGCGAGCGTGCTCGCGGAGCTCGACGACACCAAGGGCGGCACGGAGGAGCTGGGACTCTCGGTCCTCGGCTTCGCCCCGGTCGCCGGGGACACCCGGCTGCTCGTCGCGCACCAGCGGCGCGGCCGGTGGGAGCCGACGCTCTGGGACGTGGCGGCGGGCACCGAGACGGAGCTCTCGCTCGACCTGCCGGGCGACGTGTCGGCCGAGTGGTACCCGGACGGCTCCGGCCTGCTGATCGTGCACAGCTTCGAGGCCCGCAGCGAGCTGTGGCGGTACGAGATCGCCACCGGCGCGCTGGTCCGGGTGGAGACCCCGCCCGGTTCGGTGTCGAGCGCCACGGCCCGCCCGGACGGCAGCGTGGAGTACCTGTGGTCCTCGGCCGCCGAGCCGCCGGTGGTGCGCTCCACGGACGGCGGTGTCGTCCTCGATCCGCCCGGTCCCAAGGCTCCGCCGTCGGTGCCGGTGGAGGACGTGTGGGTGGAGGGCCCCGGCGGCAGGGTCCACGCGCTGGTGCAGCGCCCGGCGGGCGAGGGCCCCTTCCCGACCGTCTTCGAGGTGCACGGCGGCCCGACGTGGCACGACAGCGACGCCTTCGCCTCGGGTCCGGCGGCCTGGCTGGACCACGGGTACGCGGTGGTGCGGGTCAACTACCGGGGTTCGACGGGGTACGGCCGGGAGTGGACGGACGCGCTCAAGCACCGGGTCGGCCTGATCGAGCTGGAGGACATCGAGGCGGTCCGCGCGTGGGCGGTGGAGAGCGGCCTCGCCGACCCGGCGCGGCTCGTCCTGTCCGGCGGCTCCTGGGGCGGCTACCTCACCCTCCTCGGCCTGGGTACCCGGCCCGACGCGTGGGCGGTCGGCCTCGCGGCGGTCCCGGTCGCGGACTACGTCGCGGCGTACGAGGACGAGATGGAGGCCCTCAAGGCGCTGGACCGGACGCTGCTCGGCGGCTCCCCGGAGGAGGTGCCCGAGCGGTTCGCGGCCTCGTCGCCGCTGACGTACGTGGACGCGGTGAAGGCCCCGGTGCACATCTCGGCGGGCGTCAACGACCCGCGCTGCCCGATCCGTCAGATCGAGAACTACGTCGACCGGCTCGTGGCCCGGGGCGCGGTCCACGAGGTCTACCGCTACGACGCGGGCCACGGCTCGCTCGTGGTGGAGGAGCGGATCAAGCAGGTCGCCCTGGACCTCGCGTTCGCCGCGAAGCACCTGGGGACCCGGCCGACGGAGGGCTGAGGCCCCTTGCGTACCGTGGGGGCGTGTACCGGTTCCTGAGAACGCCCCGCTGGTGGGGGATCAACGTCTTCGTCCTGCTGGCGATCCCGTTCTGCGTCTTCATGGGGACCTGGCAGATGGGCAAGTTCGAGGATCGCGTCGACTCCCATCAGGAGGCGGAGCAGCGGCCGGCCGCGAGCACGCTGAAGGCGGAGCCGCTGGACGCGCTGCTGCCGGTGGACAAGGAGACCTCGGGCCGGTCGGCCGAGGCGCGCGGCCGGTTCGGGGACCAGTTCCTCGTCCCGGGCCGTGAGCTGGACGGCCGGACCGGTTCGTACGTCCTGACGATGCTGCGGACGGACGCCGGCCGGTCGCTGCCGGTGGTCCGGGGCTGGCTCCCCACGGGCGCGAAGGCCCCCGTACCGCCGTCCGGCGAGGTCACGGTGGTGGGCGCGCTCCAGGCCTCGGAGAACCCGGGCACGAAGGGCGTCCGCACGGCCGGCGGGCTGCCCGAGGGCCAGCTGGGCATGATCAGCGCGGCGGCTCTGGTGAACGTGGTCACGGACGACGTGTACGACGCCTGGATCACCCTCGCCGACTCCCCCGCGGGCCTCAGCCCGGTCCCGGCGGCCGCGGCGGCGGGCACGAGCCTGGACGCCAAGGCGTTCCAGAACCTCGGTTACACCGCGGAGTGGTTCGTCTTCGCGGGCTTCGTGATCTTCATGTGGTTCCGCCTGGTGCGCCGCGAGGCGGAGGCGAACCGCGACGAGGCTCTGGGCCTGTAGACGGCACGGCCCCCGGGACCGGGGGCCCGAGGGCCGCTCCCGTTCCGGGGGTCCGTGAACCGTTCCGTGCTCCGGGGGCCGGGGGCTCAGCCGGCCAGGACGCCGGTGCGGTAGATGGTGCCCGCGCAGGCGTTCGGGATGGACGCCGACGCCGAGGGGCCGCCCGGCTCAGCGACATGGCTGACCAGGACGCTGCCGTCCGCGAGGCCGCCGTCCGCGCGGAGCAGCTGCGGCGCGGCACCCGCGTCCGCGCCCGCCTCCGAGCCGGTGCCCGGCACGGTGCCGCCGCCCCCGGAGCCCGCGCCCTCGGTGGGTTCGGGGTTGCCCGTGGGTTCCGTCGGCGGGGCCGTCGTGGGCGGCGTGGTCGGCTCCACGGTCGGCGGGGGCTCGGTGGGCGTCGGGGTGGTCCCGGTCGTGGGGCAGGTCTCGCTCGGCACCCAGACGAACTTCACCTCGTAGGAGCCGCTCGGCTTCAGGAGGAGCGAGGACGACTCCTGCGAGGGGTCGGGCAACCCGCCGCCGCCGTCGCCCGAGGTGTGCCGGACCACCGAGATCCGGCCGGGGTCGGCCGCGCCGCGGGCCTCGAAGCTGACGATCCCGCTGCCGTCCACGACACAGTCCTGGCCGGAGACGTTGGCGATGCGGAAGGTGCCGTACACCCGGCCGTCGCCGTCGGGTCCGCCGGCGTCGGCGCCGCTGACGCCGAGCTGGCCGGCCTCGCACCGCGGCGCGGAGCCGCCGCCCGCGCCCTGCGGCTGGCGCGGGCCGGTGCCGGAGATGCCGGGACCGGGTCGCTGCGGCTCGCCCTCGGAACCGTCGGCCGCGCCCTGGCTCGGGGAGACGCTGCTCGCGGGGGCCGTGGAGCTCTTGCCGCCCTCGACGCCGGTCTCGGTGCCGGTGCCGCCCTGGGCCTCCTCGCCGTGGCCCGCGTTCACCGGGTTGCCGGCGGCGGAGACGCCACCGGAGGCGGCGACGTGCACGAAGGCCGGGACGGCCGTGCCGATGAGAACGGCCGCGGCGGCGGCGCCCACGATCGCCTGGCGCTTGCGGGCGCGCCGGGCGGGCACGGCGCGGCGCAGGTGCTCCAGCGAGCCCTGGGAGGGCTCCAGGCCGGACACCGCGCCCTGGAACAGCCGCCGCAGCGCGAGTTCGTCGTCTCCGTCGCCCTCGCCGGGCTCGATGTTCACCATGCGCTGTCCACTCAGATCGTCACGTTCGTCTCGGGCGTCGCCGTCGCCGTCCTTGGCAGGTGCCTCGCTCATGACGTCGTCGCCCCCATCGCGACGCGCAGCGCCGCGATGCCCCGCGAACCGTACGCCTTCACCGAGCCCAGGGATATTCCGAGCGCCTCGGCGACCTGCACCTCGGTCATGTCCGAGAAGTACCGCAGGGCGAGCACCTCGCGCTGGCGCCGCTGGAGTCCGCGCATCGCCTTGATGAGGTCCTCGCGCTCCAGCTGGTCGTAAGCGCCCTCCTCCGCGCTGGCCATGTCCGGCATCGGCTTGGACAGCAGCTTGAGTCCGAGGATGCGGCGGCGCAGCGCGGACCGGGAGAGGTTGACGACGGTCTGGCGCAGGTAGGCGAGCGTCTTCTCCGGTTCACGGACCCGCTTGCGGGCCGAGTGGACGCGGATGAACGCCTCCTGGACGACGTCCTCGCAGGAGGCCGTGTCGTCGAGGAGCAGCGCGGCGAGACCGAGCAGCGACCGGTAGTGGGCGCGGTAGGTCTCGGTCAGGTGGTCGACGGTGGTCCCGGCCGCGGCGGCGCCTTCGGCGCTCGTCCGGGGCGACGGGATGCCGTCCACCGCGCTCGCGCGGGATCCGGTGGGCACGGGCGCGATCACCGGCATGCCGCCGAGAGGGCGCGGGCGCCTGAACGCGCCGGCCGCTGGGGTGCGTACGGGGACGACGCCGACGCTCCGCACGGGGAGCACCGCCGTGCCCGCGCCGCGCAGCGGGGCGATGGTCGCGATGTCGAGTACCTCTGCCACGCCTGTTGGACACGCTTCCCCCCGGCAGGGTTGTACGCGTACGCCACCCTTTTCAACGGTGAGTTGTTCATCCCCATGCGTAACTGTTCTCCCCCTATGCCCCACTTTCACAGCGTGTTCCGCGCCACACGGTCGTGGGTGCACGCAGAGACGCCCCCCACCCAACTACTGGTTGCAGCAAGGGGGAAGAGCATCGTCAACCACGGCATCACCGCAGTTCAAGAGGTATCTGACGCCTAATTGCTCACAGGTCGTTCACAGATCCTACAAAGCTGTGACAACCGATTCCGCGATCTGGAGGGCGTTGAGGGCCGCTCCCTTGCGCAGATTGTCGGCGCAGACGAAGAAATCGAGCGCCCGCTCGTCGTCCATGGAGCGCCGCACCCGCCCGACCCAGGCGGGGTCGGTGCCGACGACGTCGGCGGGGGTGGGGAAGTCGCCCGAGGCGGGGTCGTCGTACAGCACGACCCCGGGCGAGGTCGCCAGGATCTCGTGCGCGCGCCCGACCGGCACGGGGTGCTCGAAGCGGGCGTGCACGGAGACGGAGTGCCCGGTGACGACGGGAACCCGCACACAGGTGGCGGCGACCCGCAGGGCGGGAAGTCCGAGGATCCGGCGGGTCTCGTCCCGTACGCGCTCCTCCTCCGAGGAGGCCCCGCCGGCGCCCGCCGTGCCCGACCAGGGCAGGACGTTGAGCGCGAGGGGCCCGGGGAAGGGGCCGGTGGTCTCGCCGACCGCCCGCCGTACGTCTCCGGGGTGGGTGCCCAGGTCGCCGCGGCCGGCCACCAGGCCGAGCTGGGCCCGGAGCGCCTCGACGCCCGCCTGGCCGGCCCCGGCGCCGCTGGCGGCCTGCTGGGCGGTGACGACGAGCTCGGTGAGCCCGAACTCGGCATGCAGGGCGCCCACGGCGACGATCAGCGCGAGGGTGGTGCAGCCGGGGCTCGCCACGATGCCCCGGGGCCGGACGCGCGCCGCGTGGGCGTTGGTCTCGGGGACCACGAGGGGCACGTCGGGGTCCGCCCGGAAGGCGGCGGAGGTGTCCACGACGACGGCGCCCTTGGTGGCGGCGACGGGTGCCCAGCGGGCGGCCACCGCCTCGGGCACCAGGAAGAGCGCCAGGTCGACGCCTTCCAGCGCCTCCTCGGTCAGCGCGAGGATCTCGCACTCCTCCCCGCGCACGGGGGCCTTGCGGCCCGCCGAGCGCGGGGAGGCGAGGAGGCGTATGTCGCCCCAGACGTCCGCGTGGTGCGTGAGCATCTGGAGCATCACCGAGCCGACGGCCCCGGTCGCACCGACGACCGCGAGCGTCGGCTTCGGTGTCATCGGCCGGTGCCTCCGTAGACGACGGCCTCGTCCGAGTCGCTGTCCAGGCCGAAGGCGCTGTGCACGGCGCGCACGGCCTCGTTGACGTCGTCGGCGCGGGTGACGACCGAGATGCGGATCTCGGAGGTCGAGATGAGCTCGATGTTCACGCCCGCGTCGGAGAGCGCGCGGAAGAAGTCCGCGGTGACGCCCGGGTTGGTCTTCATCCCGGCGCCGACCAGGGAGATCTTGCCGATCTGGTCGTCGTAGCGGAGCGAGTCGAAGCCGATCGCGCCCTTCGCCTTCTCCAGGGCGTCGATGGCCTTGCGGCCCTCGGCCTTGGGGAGGGTGAAGGAGATGTCCGTGAGGCCGGTGGAGGCGGCGGACACGTTCTGCACGATCATGTCGATGTTGATCTCGGCGTCCGCGACGGCACGGAAGATGGCCGCGGCCTCGCCCGGCTTGTCCGGCACGCCGACGACGGTGATCTTCGCCTCGGAGGTGTCGTGGGCGACGCCCGAGATGATGGCCTGCTCCACCTTGCGGTCCCCTTGCGGCTCGTTGCTGACCCAGGTGCCCTGCAGTCCCGAGAAGGACGAGCGGACGTGGATCGGGATGTTGTAGCGACGCGCGTACTCGACGCACCGGTGCAGCAGCACCTTGGAGCCGGAGGCGGCGAGCTCCAGCATGTCCTCGAAGGAGATCCAGTCGATCTTCTTCGCCTTCTTCACCACGCGCGGGTCGGCCGTGAAGACGCCGTCGACGTCGGTGTAGATCTCACAGACCTCGGCGTCGAGCGCCGCCGCGAGGGCCACGGCGGTGGTGTCGGACCCGCCACGGCCCAGCGTGGTGATGTCCTTCTTGTCCTGGGAGACGCCCTGGAACCCGGCGACGATGGCGATGTTGCCCTCGTCGAGGGCGGTACGGATCCGGCCCGGCGTGACATCGATGATGCGCGCTTTGTTGTGGACCGAGTCGGTGATGACACCGGCCTGGCTGCCCGTGAAGGACTGGGCCTCGTGGCCCAGGTTCTTGATCGCCATGGCCAGCAGGGCCATCGAGATCCGCTCTCCCGCGGTCAACAGCATGTCGAACTCACGCCCGGCAGGGATCGGGGATACCTGCTCGGCGAGATCGATCAGCTCGTCCGTCGTGTCGCCCATCGCGGAAACCACGACGACCACCTGGTGGCCGTTCTTCTTGGCATCCACGATCCGCTTGGCGACGCGCTTGATGCCTTCGGCATCGGCAACGGAGGAGCCTCCGTACTTCTGCACGACAAGGCCCACGTGCGCTCCTCGCTCAGTGTGTGCCGCAGCCGGTGCTGCGATCGACTCAGTCTAACGAGCGACCCGCGAACACCTACGTGATATCGGATGGTGAGACAGGGCGCTCACGGAGTGATCATCACGCGCTTTCAGAGCCGCTCGGACAGCCCCAGCGGAGCACCGATCTCCTCCGCCATCACACGGCCCGCCTCCTCGGCGAGGTCGTCCTCCGTCAGGTCCTCGTCCGTGTCGAGGCCGTCGAGGGCCGCGAGCGGCTGGTCGAGGCGGACGTGGGCGACGAGGGACTGGAGGGCGCGGAGGGTGGCCGAGGCGGTGGGTCCCCAGTTGGAGAAGTACGAGAACTGCCACCACCACAGGGCCTCGCTGGTCCGGCCCGCCCGGTAGTGGGCCAGACCGTGCCGCAGGTCGGTGACGATGTCGGCGAGGTTGTCGGAGATGCGGGCCGGGACCGGGGCCTTGCGCGGCTCGTACGGGTCGAAGACCTCGGAGAAGACGTCGACCGGGTCGAGGAGCACGGCGAACCGCTCGCGCAGGTCGTCCACGTCCGGCTCGGGACCGGTGTCCGTCTCGTACTGCTCGTCCGGGACGATGTCCTCGTGCGCGCCGAGCCGCCCGCCCGCCAGGAGCAGCTGGGAGACCTCCAGGAGCAGGAAGGGCACCGCGCTGTCCGGCTCGTCGCCCTTGGCGACCTCGGTGGTCGCGACGATGAAGCTCTCGATGGAGTCGGCGATCTGGACCGCGAAGTCGTCGGGGTTCTGCGTGATCGCGTGCAGCGTGGGGTCAGACATCGAGGAGCCTCCCTGAGAGCGCGCCGGCCCGGTCGTCATACATCTAGCAGCCTCCGCCCCTCGAAAGCACGGCCGAGGGTCACTTCGTCGGCGTACTCCAGGTCGCCGCCGACGGGGAGCCCGCTCGCGAGCCGGGTGACCTTCAGTCCCATGGGCTTGATCATCCGCGCCAGATAGGTCGCGGTGGCCTCGCCCTCCAGGTTCGGGTCGGTCGCGAGGATCAGCTCGGTGACGGCGCCGTCCGCGAGCCGCGCCAGCAGCTCGCGGATGCGCAGGTCGTCCGGGCCGACGCCGTCGATCGGGCTGATCGCGCCGCCGAGGACGTGGTACCGCCCCCGGAACTCGCGGGTCCGCTCGATCGCGACGACGTCCTTGGGCTCCTCGACCACACAGATGACGGTCAGGTCGCGGCGGGGGTCGCGGCAGATGTTGCACTGCTCCTGCTGGGCCACGTTGCCGCAGACCGCGCAGAACCTGACCTTCTCCTTGACCTCCAGGAGCGCGTGCGCGAGCCGGCGGACGTCCGTCGGCTCGGCCTGGAGGATGTGGAAGGCGATCCGCTGCGCGCTCTTGGGACCGACGCCGGGCAGCCTGCCCAGTTCGTCGATGAGGTCCTGAACCACGCCTTCGTACACGGAACGCCCCTTCAAGGGAGTGCTTGATTCTTACGGTAGTGGCTGAAAGCGAGCCTTAGAAGCCCACGGGGGTGAAGGAAGCGGGGGGGCTCAGAAGCCCAGGCCCGGCATTCCGCCCATGCCCTGCGCCAGCGGACCGAGCTTGGCCTGCTGGAGCTGCTGCGCGTTGTCGTTGGCGGCCTGGACGGCGGCCACGATCAGGTCGGCGAGCGTCTCGGTGTCCTCCGGGTCGACCGCCTTCGGGTCGATCACGAGGCCGCGCAGGTCGCCGGAGCCGGTCACGGTCGCCTTGACCAGGCCGCCGCCCGCCTGTCCCTCGACCTCGGTCGCGGCCAGCTCCTGCTGGGCGCGGGCGAGGTCCTGCTGCATCTTCTGGGCCTGCTGGAGAAGCTGCTGCATGTTGGGCTGACCACCACCGGGAATCACGGTCACTCCTGAGGTTCGGTACGTCCGTATGTCGGTACGCCGAGCCTACGTGGTCCCCGCTCGCCCTGCCTCCATCACTCTTTCGGGTGAGAAACTGCGGGCTCCTCTACCTGATCAACACCCTCTTGCGGGCGGAAATCCTGGGATTCCGGGCCCGTCGCCCACCATTCGGCGGTAGGAAGGGCAGGCACCACGTGCACCGCACGTCACAGAAGGACACGAGCACTGAGCTGAACAGAGGAGTCCCCCGGTGAGCCAGCAGCCGGAGATGCAGCCACCGGGACCCCCCGGGGGAGACGTCCACCGCGATCTGACCGGTACGCCGTTCCCCCTGGGCGACTGGGGCGAGCCCGCCGAACGGCTCGACGAGCTGTACCGCCGGGTGGAGTCCCACGCCCTGCGCACCGCCGAGTGGTACCTCTCGGACCGCGCCCGCAAGCGCCGCGGTGCCCGGATCCTGCGGATCGGCACGGCCGCCGGGGTGATCGCCGGCGCCGCCCTCCCGCTGCTCGACCTGACCGGCGTGACGGAGGGCACCGTCGGCTGGGGCTACCTCTCGCTGCTGCTCGGCGCCGCCTGCGTGGCCTGCGACCGGTACTTCGGCCTGACGTCCGGCTGGATGAGGGACGTGGCGACGGCACAGGCCGTGCAGCGCCGCCTCCAGGCCCTCCAGTTCGACTGGGCCTCGGAGAGCGTCCGGGAGGTGCTGGGCCCCACCGAGGGCACCGCCAGCGAGGCGGCCGAGCGGTGTCTCGGCGTGCTGCGCCGCTTCTCGGAGGACGTGACCGAGCTCGTACGGGCGGAGACCGCGGACTGGATGGTCGAGTTCCGCTCGGGTCCCGCGCCGCTCGCGCTCCAGTCGGTGGGCGTGATGCCCGCCCGGACCGAGGGTTCCCACCCCTCGGGCCGCTTCCCGCTGCCGCCCGGGACCCGTCCGAACATGCCGCGCCAGCGGCCCCCGGAGGCCCGCTAGGACCGTCCGGGGCCGCTCGGCTCCGGGTCCGCCCGACTCCGGGCCGCTCGGCCCGGGCGCGGCGGCTAGCTGAGGATGATCATGGAGCCCTGTGCCAGGCTCCGGGTCGCCGCCGCGTGCAGGCCGAGCCACACATGGCGCTCCCGGGCGAAGGGGCCGCCGTCCGGCGGGGTCGCCACGGCCGGCTCCTCCAGGGAGGTCGGCCGCTCCGGCGGCAGGGGGGCCGCCGGCGGGTTCGCCGGGTCGATGCCGATCGCGGGCGCCACGAACTGGAGCTCCCGCAGCAGCCCGTACGAGGAGCCGAGCGGCCCGCCGCCCTCCAGGAGCTCGTCGCTGGCGAGCGGTACCGGGAAGTCGACCGGGACGTACGCGCCCGCGTGGTCGTAATGCCAGACCAGGTGCGACTGCTGGGCGGTCGCCTCGAACATCTCCAGGAGCTGTTCGTAGTCGCCGCCGAGCTCACCGACCGGTTCGACCGGCAGCCCGCACATCTGGAGGAGGTACACCCGCCGCAGGAAGTGCAGGGCCTCGTAGTCGAAGCCGGCGATCGGGGCGACATCACCGGAGAGTCCCGGCATGTACGCGTAGACGGGCACGGTCGGCAGACCGGACGCGGTGAGCACGGCGTCGTACTGGGCGATCTCTTCGGCGAAGGGGTTGTCGGGGCTGTGGCACAGCACGTCGACGAGGGGGACCAGCCACAGGTCACAGGCCAAGGGAGGCTCTCTCTCCGTCAGTTGCGGGGGACGCTCGCGGGGCGTACGCCAGGCATTTGCAGGGACGGCCAGGTTAGTCGGCGCCCCACGGACACCGTCCACCCGCTGAGGAACTGCCCCCGGAGGCCCGGCCTCAACCCGAACTCGGGCCCCGGCCCCACGCGCCGCGCCACCGGTGCGCGCCGGCCGGCCCCGGCCTCAGCGGGCCCGAGCCTCCAGGTACCCCGCCCATTCCAGCGCGTGCGCGTTGTACTGCCGTACGACCGTCACGGCCGCCTGCGCGTCCCCGCGGGTGATCGCGTCGACCAGCTCGACGTGGTCGCTCCACAGCCAGCCCAGCATGTCCCGCTCGGAGCGCAGGTAGGGCACGGAGAAGACCCAGGCCTGGACGCGGAGCCGGTGCAGGAAGTCGGCGATGTGGTCGTTGGCGGAGACCAGGCGTCCCAGCTCGCGCCAGTAGCGGATGTCGTACCCGATGAGGATGTCGAGGTCCCCGGCGCGGGCCGCGCGGGCCGCCGCCTCGCCCCTGCGCCGGACGGAGACGAGCGCGACGCCGATCCCGAGGTCGGGTCGCGGGGCCGTGGCGGGGGGCAGCGGCACGGCGGGCGTGTGGCGGCGGAAGATGCCGTCGACGACGAGCATCCGGGCCTCGACCATGGCCCGGTAGTCGTCGACCGAGTACTGGTGGACGCGGAAGCCGCGGTGCTGGTCGGAGTCGAGGAGGCCCTGCGCGCAGAGGTCGACGAGGGCTTCGCGTACGGGGGTCGCGGACACTCCGTACTGCTCGGCGATCTGCTTGACCGTAAACTCCTCGCCCGGTTGGAGACGGCCCGCGAGCACCTCGTCACGGAGCGCGTCCGCGATCTGCTGTCGCAAGGTGTTGCGGGTGACAGCTCCGCTCGCGGGCATGGGTCGGCCCCCTCCGTCCGGCTCCGGACACCCTAGTCCAGACGGAAGGGGCCTCTCCGGGTCGCGGTCAGACGGTGTGCTCGTCGGCGACCGAGAGGGCCGCGTCGAGGGCCGCGAGGCCTTCCTTGGCCTCCGCCTCGGTGACGTTGCAGGCGGGGACGGCGTGGGTGCGGTTCATGTTGACGAAGGGCCACAGGCCGTTCTTCTTCGCCGCGGCGCCGAAGGCGGCCATGGGCGCGTTGGCCTCGCCGGCCGCGTTGTACGGGACGAGCGGCTCGCGGGTCTCGCGGTTCTTGACCAGGTCGAGCGCCCAGAAGACGCCCAGGCCGCGGACCTCGCCGACGGACGGGTGGCGCTCGGCGAGTTCGCGCAGGCCGGGGCCGAGGACGTGCTCGCCGATGTGGGCGGCGTTCTCGACGACCTTCTCGTCCTCCATCACCTGGATGGTGGCGACGGCGGCGGCGCAGGCGAGCGGGTGACCGGAGTAGGTCAGTCCGCCCGGGTAGGGGCGCTTGTCGAAGGTGGCGGCGATCTCGGCGTTGATGGCGACGCCGCCGAGGGGCACGTAGCCGGAGTTCACGCCCTTGGCGAAGGTCATCAGGTCGGGCACGACGCCGAAGTGCTCGGCGGCGAACCACGCGCCGGTGCGGCCGAAGCCCGCCATGACCTCGTCGAGGACGAAGACGATGCCGTACCGGTCGCAGATCTCGCGGACGCCGGCGAGGTAGCCGGGCGGCGGGGTCATGATGCCGGCGGTGCCGGGGACGGTCTCCAGGATGATCGCGGCGATGGTCGCCGGACCCTCGAAGGCGATCGTGTCCTCCAGGTGCTGGAGGGCCCGCGCGCTCTCCTCCGCCTCGGTGGTGGCGTAGAAGGGCGAGCGGTAGAGGAACGGCGCCCAGAAGCGCACGACGCCGGCCGAGCCGGTGTCGGAGGGCCAGCGGCGCGGGTCACCGGTGAGGTTGATCGCGGTGGAGGTGCCGCCGTGGTACGAGCGGTAGGCGGAGAGCACCTTCGTACGGCCGGTGTGCAGCCGGGCCATGCGGACGGCGTTCTCGACGGCCTCGGCGCCGCCGTTGGTGAAGAAGATCTTGTCCAGGTCGCCGGGGGTCCGCTCGGCGATGAGGCGTGCGGCCTCGGAGCGGACGTCGATGGCGAAGGCGGGCGCGAAGGTGGTGAGCTTCGCGGCCTGCTCCTGGATGGCGGCGACCACGCGGGGGTGCTGGTAGCCGATGTTGGTGTAGACGAGGCCGCTGGTGAAGTCGAGGTAGCGGTTCCCGTCGTAGTCCCAGAAGTACGAACCCTCGGCGCCGGCGACGGCGAGCGGGTCGATCAGGCCCTGGGCGGACCAGGAGTGGAACACGTGCGCGCGGTCGGCGGCCTTGACGGCGGCCCCGGCCTGGGGATCGGGTTCGATGACATGAGGGGTCATGGGTCGAGGGTAAGGAACCGCAGGTGGGAAGGGCCATGGCCATCTTGTCCACCGAGACCGGGGCGGACGCGACACCTTGTTCCCTCCCTCCGTGCCGTCGCCCTCCCCGCCGTCCCGCGCGGCTTCCCTCCCGCCTCCGGTACGGCTCGCCCACGGCTTGGACCCCCCTTCCATTGACAGCATGCTGTCGACATGACAGTCTTCTGTCATGGGAACCGAGAGCGACACCAAGACCGTCCACCTCGCCGTCTACGACACCCTCGCCGACTGGGAGACGGGCCACGCCACCGCCTGGCTCGCCCGCGCCGGCTACACGATCAGGACCGTCGGCCCGGTCGCCGGAGAGCCCGTCACGACCCTCGCCGGCATCCGGATCGTCCCCGACCTCGCGCTCGCCGACCTCGCGCCGGGGGACAGCACCCTGCTGATCCTCCCGGGCGCCGAGAAGTACGACGAGGGCGACGACCTGGCCCCGTTCACCGCCAAGGCCCGCGCCTTCCTCGACGCCGGGGTCCCGGTCGCCGCGATCTGCGGGGCCACGGCCGGCCTCGCGAAGGAGGGCCTGCTCGACGACCGCCCGCACACGAGCGCGGTCTCCTTCTACCTCGACGCCACCGGCTACAAGGGCGGCGCGCACTACACGGACGCGGACGCGGTGACCGCCCCCGGCGCGGCCGGGACCGGGGACCTCGTCACGGCGGGCCCCACGGAGCCGGTCGCCTTCGCGCGCGAGATCTTCGCCGTGCTCGGCGCGTACGAGGGCAAGCGGGACGCCTGGTACCGCCTGTTCCACGACTCGGACCCGGCGGCCTTCGCCGAGCTGAACTCCTGAGGACCCGGTGAGCCGCGCACCGCAGGACGCCCTCTCCCGTACGGCCCTGGGCGTCTTCCGTCTCAACGGCCAGTTCCTCGCCGTCTCCGAGGAACTGGCCGAACCGGCGGGCCTGACCGCCGCCTGGTGGCAGGTCCTCGGAGCCGTACTCCCCGAGCCGCTGCCCGTCGCCGGGATCGCCCGCGTCATGGGCATCACCCGGCAGAGCGTCCAGCGGATCGCGGACCTGCTGGTACGGGAGGGGCTCGCCGCCTACGAGCCGAACCCCGCCCACCGCCGCGCCAAGCTCCTCGCCCCCACGGAGGCCGGCCGGGCGGCGATCGGCCGGATCGAGCCGGGGCACGCGCGCCTCGCCGCCGCGCTCGTGGGGGAGCTGGGCGGCCAGGAGGCCTTCGACGAGACGGTGCGGGTGCTGGAGCGGCTGTCCGGGGCGCTGGAGCGGGCCGGGGGGACGTACCGGTCCTCGCCGGACCCGTCGGACCCCTCGGACCTTCCCTGAGGGCTCCCGACGCGTGCTCCGTCGCCGGGAGGTCCGTCCCGCCGGGGGGTTCCGCTCCCGCCCCGCACACGACGGCGGGCCCCACGTCGCCGTGGGGCCCGCCGCCAGGACCGCCGTTGTCCCCCGGCGGTGGCCGATCAGCAGTACAGGTTCGCCCCGGTGGGGACGCCCAGGATCTGGGTGAACTGCTGGTACTTGGTGACCCGGCTCTGGACCTGGGCCGGGTTCGCCCCGTTGCACTCCAGGGTGCCGTTGATGGAGCGGATGGTCTCGCCGAAGCCGGCGCCGTTGACGATGGCGTTGTGGCCGGTCATGGTGCCGGGGCCGCTCTGGGTGTTCCAGTACCAGAGGCCGGTCTGCATGGCGACGGACGGGTCCTGCTCGACGCGCCACGGGTTGTTCAGCAGGTCGATGCCGAGGGCGTCACCGGCGGCCTTGTAGTTGAAGTTCCAGGAGAGCTGGATGGGGCCGCGGCCGTAGTAGGCGGCCTGGCCGGCGGGGCAGCCGTAGGGCTGGTTGCGGTCGCAGTAGTGCGGGTAGTTGGCGGTGTTCTGCTCGACGATGTAGTAGAGACCGCCCGTCTCGTGGGAGACGTTCGCGAGGAAGGCCGCGGCCTCCTGCTTCTTCACCGTGTCGCTGCCGGTGTTGGCGAAGCCGGGGTAGGCCTTGAGGGCGGCGGTGAGGCCCGCGTAGGTGTAGAAGGGGTTCCGGTTCGGGAACATCTGGTTGAACTGGGCCTCGGAGACGACGAATCCGGTGGGGTTCGGCTGCTCGCCGCCACCGCCCGTGCCACAGGCGCCCTCGTCGCGCCAGACGTCGGAGGAGCCGGGACGCTCGTTCTGGGTCCACCACTTGGCGTACCAGTTGCGGCCGTTGTACGAGGCGGTCATGCCGCCGGTGTAGACGCTGCCGGAGTTCCAGGCGCCGACACAGGCGGGGGCGGCGCCCGCCGGGGCGGTGGGGAGGAGGACGGCGAGACCGACGGCCGTACAGAGCGCGGCCAGGAGGACGCCCAACTTGCGCAGCATGCGTGTTCCTTCCGGGTGGGGCCGGTGGGGGAAGCCACAGCGAAGCGCGATTGGTCTGGACCTGTCAAGGTCCAGACCAGAACTTGTGACGGACGGGGTGCGGACACGGAACGGCCCCGGGCCCGGAAGACCGGGACCCGGGGCCGCACCCGAGCGTCAGGACCGCAACGGGCCCGCGACTACAGCAGGTTGTAGATCTGGAAGCCGTGACCGATCTTGACCGGCTGCTGGAACGGCGCCGCGGCGCTGCCCGAACCCGAGTAGCGGAGCAGGTCGCCGTTGGGCTTGCGGGCGATCAGGTCCGACCGGCCGTCGAGGTCGAGGTCGCCGACCGAGAGGATCCGGTCGAAGGTGTTCCACCCGCCGCCGATCTTCGTACGGGCGGCGAAGGGGGCCTTGTAGTCGCCGGTGCCCTTGTAGAGCCACAGGACGCCGGTCTTGTCGCGGGCGACGATGTCGGCCTTGCCGTCACCGGTCAGGTCGCCCTGGCCCTCGACCTGGGTGTACTGACCCCAGCCGCCGCCGACCCGGTGACGCGGGGTGACCTTGCCGTTCGGGTAGGCGAGGTACGACCACAGGACACCGGCCTTGTCGACGCCGAGGAGGTCGGCCTCCTTGGCACCGCCGATGCTGCCGGGGGAGAGGACCGTGCGGTAGGTGTTCCAGCCCGTGCCGACCTGGACCTCGTGGAAGTTCAGCTCCTCGTCGATGTAGGTGTAGTCGATGGTGCCGTCCTTGTAGACGGTCCAGCCACCGTCGGCCGAGCCGTCCTTGTCGTTGTCGACGTCGATCGAGTCGGCCCACTCGGGCACCGGGATCGCGATGTGGTCGCGGGGCTCGAAGCCACCCGCGTAGTTCGGGAAGTACAGGTAGAACTCGAAGCTCTGCTTGTGGACGGCCGTCAGGGCGAAGCTCGGCGTCTCGACCGGAGCGTCGTCGGCGGCGAGCGCCCCCGCCCGGGCGGACTCCCGGACCTGCTGCCGCTCGGCCACGGCCTCGGCGCGCGCCCGGCCGGCCGGGTCGCCGGCGGCGAAGGCCGTACCGGCGGTGGCGGCCAGGGCGACCGTGGCGGCGGTGGCGGCGAGGGCGCCCCGGAGCACGCGGCTACGTCGGATGGTCATGATGATTCCCCCCTGGGATTCATTCCTCAGATGTGGTCGACGGCGACGCGCTCGCGCCACCGCCGGACACCGGAAGCCTCTCACGGGGGTACGACAACACCCGGGCCGGGCCCGGGTGTTGTGGGATCGGACGGAGTCGGGTCAACGGAGTCGGACGAACGGGGCCGGATCAGCGGGTTCGATCAGCGGGGCCGATCGGCCGGGCCGGATCGACGGGGTCAGATCAGCAGCACGATCCGGCCGGGGCGGCGGCCCGCCTCCGCGCGCCGGTGGGCCTCGGCGGCCGACTCCAGGGGGAGGACGTCCGCCACCCGGGTGATCAGCTCCCGGTTCGCCACCTTCTTCAGCGTCTCCGTCAGTTGGGCGGCGTCCGGCCGGGCCCGGACCGGCTCCACGCGGATGTTCCGCTCCCCGGCCGGCTCCTGACCGGGGACGAGCGCGACGAAGACCCCGTCGTCCTTCAGGACCGGGAGGAGCGCGCCGCCGGTGAACGATCCGTCGAAGACCGCGTCCACCCGCTCCGGATCGCCCTCGACCACCCGCGCGACCACCTCCTCCGGCGTTCCGCGCTCGACGACGTGCGCCGCGCCGAGGACGTTCAGTTCCCGCTCGTCGCCCTCGTGGGCGACGGCCACCACCCGCAGCCCGGCCGCCGCGGCGTACTGGACCGCGAGACGGCCCACCACCCCGCTCGCACCGGTCACCAGCAGCGTCGAACCCTCCGGGAGCCGCAGCCGGTCCAGGCCCTGCTGCGCGGTCAGCGAGGCCAGAGGGACGGACGCGGCCACGGTGAACTCCACGTCGTCCGGGATCGGGGCCAGCCAGGCCGGATCGGCGAGGATCACCTCCGCGTACGTGCCGTGCCCCGTCAGCTCCTCGTACCAGGGCACGAAACCGGCCACACGGGTCCCCTCCGCCATCCCGGGCACGGGGTCGAGCAGGGTGCCCGCGAAGTCCGTCCCCAGGACGAACGGGGGCTTGAGGTCGCCGACCACACCGGCGTACTCACCGGCCCGGATCCGCAGGTCGGCCTGGTTCACACCGACCGCCTTGAGGCGCACCCGCACCTTGCCGGGCTCGTCCCCGGCCTCCGGTTCGGGCCGGCGGGCCATTCTGAGCACCTCGGGTCCGCCGTAGGCGGTCACTTCGACGACACGCATGGGGTACTCCTCAGACAGAAGGCCCCCTCGTGGCCATTACACCCACGCTCCCCACCCCCGGCAACCTCTGATGACCCGCCCGCGTCGGTTCGCTCCCGGGCCCGGCTGACGGAAGGAAGAACTCCAGGTGGCAGTCGGCGACGTACCCCCCGTCACCGCACACGTGTCCGTACCGTCGCGCGGGTGGACTGGCTCACCGCTGAGAACCTCATCGCCGTGCTCACCGCGCTCCTCGGTGTCCTCGTCTCGACCGGCGCCGTCTGGTACGAGCGGCGCGTGCCGCACCAGCGGCGCGTCGGCTACCGCGTCCAGCTGGACACGGCCATCGGGAACGCCGCCGCCGACGGCGCCCCGACCGGCGCCGTCGTCCGGCGCGGCTTCTTCAACGCGAGCCCGGACCTGTCCGACGCCACCCTCGTCCTGCTCCGGATCGAGAACGACGGAGCCCTGTCGATCACCCGCGAGCACTACACCGACGGTGACGACCACGGGCTCACGGTGGAGTTCGGCGGACGGCGGCACGTGAAGGCGGTCGTCGTCACCGCGCCCGACCACCCCCGGCTGCTCAGCCACTTCCCCGACACCTGGACCGGCCCCGCGGAGGGCGCCACCAGCATCCTGCTGCCCAAGGTGCCGCTCAACCGGGGCTCCCACTACAAGCTGCTCGTGCTGCTCGCCGGCGGCCCCATCGGCAGCCCCGTCACGGTCGACGGCAACATCGCCGAGGGCCACGTCCACCTCAACCACAGCACCACCCCCGACGACAAGGCGCCCGTCTTCAGCCGGGTCGCCCGGACCGTCACCGTCGTCCTCACCGTCTGCGTGGTCGCCCTCGCGGCGATCATCGTGCGGGAGCAGGAGCCGCCGCCGATCGGCTGCGCCCGGGGCACCCTCACCGTCACCGGCTCCACGGCCTTCGCGCCCGTCGTGCGGGAGCTCGCGAGGAAGTACGAGAAGGACTGCGAGGGCGCGACCGTGGTCGTCGAGGCGCACGGCTCGACCGCCGGGATACGGGCGCTGGCCGAGGCCGGGGCGAAGTCGGCCAAGGGCTCCCCCGCCGTCGTCGCGCTCTCCGACGGGCGCAAGCCCGGCGGCTACCCGCAGCTGCGGGAGAGCATGGTCGCCGTCTCCCTCTTCACCCTCGTCGTCCACGACGGCATCCCCGTCGACGACCTCACGCTCGACGAGATCCGCCGCGTCTACCGGGGCGAGATCACCAACTGGAGCACGCTCGTGCCCGGCCTGGACCAGCCCGTCCTGCTGGTCAGCAGGGACGCCGGCTCCGGCACCAGGGAGGTGTTCCAGCGCCGGGTCCTGGGCCGCAACGAACCCGCCCACTCCTCCCGGGACTGCGAGCACGCCGACGACCCCGAGGCCGAGGTCATCCGCTGCGAACTCGACTCCACGGAACAGGTCCTGGCCACCGTCGCCCGGCTCCCCGGGGCCATCGGCTACACCGAACTGCGCTCCGGCAGCGGCCTCAAGGGGCTGCACCGGGTCGCGATCGACGGGCGGCGGCCCGTCCTGGAGGAGCTGGGCGAGTCGGGCTACCCGTACCGGGAGATCGAGTTCGCCTACACCTGGGGCGAACCGCCGGCGGACTCGCTGACCTCCAGCTTCCTCACCTATCTGAACCGGGGCAGCGGTCAGGACGTCGTCCGCACCCACGGCCACCTGCCCTGCGCCACCCCGAAGGGGCTGCGGATCTGCGGGGACGGGTGACGCGCGGTCTGGCATGCTCTGACGACGTGGAGCCTTTGAACGCGGAAGACCCGGTCAGCATCGGCCCGTTCCGTCTGCTCGGCCGCCTCGGGGTCGGGGGAATGGGCCGGGTGTTCCTGGCGCGTTCGGCCCGCGGACGGACGGTCGCGGTGAAGGTGGTGCACGCGGAGCTGGCGGCCCAGGACGAGTTCCGGCGCCGGTTCGCCCGCGAGGTCGCCGCGCTGGAACGGGTCGGCGGCACGGGCACCGCGCCCGTGCTCGGCTCGGACACCGACGCCGAGTCGCCGTGGGTCGCCATCGGCTACGTGCCGGGGCCCTCGCTGCGGACCGTGGTCGGCGACGAGTTCGGGCCGCTGCCGCCCGTGACCGTGAAGGCGCTGGCCTCCGGGCTCGCCCGTGCCCTCGTCCACATCCACGCCGCGGGGCTCGTCCACCGCGACCTCAAGCCTTCGAACGTACTGCTGACCGTCGACGGCCCCCGGCTCATCGACTTCGGGATCGCCCGCGCCGTCGACACCGTCGCCGACGGCGGCAACCTGACCACCACCGGGGCCGTCGTCGGCTCCCCCGGCTTCATGTCGCCCGAGCAGGTGCGCGGCGACCGCCTCACCCCGGCGTCGGACGTCTTCTGCCTCGGCACGGTCCTCGCCTACGCGGCGACCGGCCGTTCCCCCTTCGGGACGGCGGACAGCGGCGTCCACGCCACCATGTTCCGCATCGCCCACGACGAGCCCGACCTGACGGATCTCGCCCCCGAGCTCTCCGGACTGATCCGCGCCTGCCTCTCCAAGGAGCCGGCGGGCCGCCCCTCCGCCGCCGAGATCGCCGAGACCCTTCCGGTCCCCGACCCCTGGCTGCCGGCGGACGTCCTCGCCCGGCTCGGCCGGCACGCGGCCCGGCTCCTGGAGGCGGAGACGGACAGCGCGACCGGGACCGGAACCGGGGAGATGGCCGGGACCGGGGCGGGAACCGGGACCACGGGTCCCGCGTCCGGCGACCCGGCCACGCCCCTTCCCGTACCGTCCACCGCCTCCACGGCGCCCCGGTCCCCGTCCCGCGCCCCCGGCCGCCCCCGCCGCACCGCCCTCATCGCCGGCCTCGCGGCCCTCGCGGTGGCGGCCGCGGCCACCGTCACGTACGCCCTCTGGCCCGACCCGGACCCCGGCGGCGCACAGAGGAACCGGGGCGCGGGCGGGACCGACGGCGTCTCCGCCCGCCCCTCCGGGATCGTCCCGTCCACCTTCCTCGGTGCCTGGGAGGGCGTGCTCCAGGGCTCCCCCGACCACCCGAGGGAGACCGCCCGG
The DNA here is from genome assembly GCF_040296665.1 of Streptomyces sp. NPDC002057. Lineage (NCBI taxonomy): Bacteria > Bacillati > Actinomycetota > Actinomycetes > Kitasatosporales > Streptomycetaceae > Streptomyces > Streptomyces sp. NPDC002057. The sequence continues at coordinate 338,539 of NZ_JBEOXR010000001.1, read as the reverse complement.
ATCGAGATCTCCCAGGGCGCGGCGGGCGCCAAGAACGCCGTCTACGTCCAGGTCACCGAGAACCGGCTGTGCATGGGCCGCTCCCGGCTCGTCTCGGCCGACGAGGACAAGGTCGTCTTCGGCGAGTCCGACGTGACGACCAGCGTGCCCGCCCAGCGCTGCGTGCCCGCCGCCCACCAGACCCTCACCCTGCGCTCCCCCGACGTCCTCGAATGGAGCTCGGGCGCCGCGAAGGCCACCTTCCGCAAGGCCCCCACGGGCACCGAGGTCGTCCCCGCCCGCTACCTCGGCCGCTGGTCACGCATCCCCGCGCCGGAGGTCTACGGCGAGAACGACGACCGCTACACCTCACAGGTCACGATCACCCAGGGCCCGGTCGGCGCCACGGTGGTCGGCGTCATCAACGGCTATCCGCGCACCGTCGACGGCGTGCCCACCTCGGAGGACTGGTACTGCGGCACCACGGCCGTCCTCGCGGGCGTCGGCAACCTGCTGATCATCGGCCCGACCACCCGGGACACCACCGCCTGGGACCGCGAATGCCAGGAGGGCCTCGCCGGCTACCTGCTCGTCGACAAGCTGAAGGGCAAGGACCGGCTCCTCATGTACCCGATGCTCGACGGCGAACCGAACGAGTACTACCGGAGCCAGTAGTTCCGGGGGCGGTGGGTCCGGCGGGTCCCGTGGGTCCGGCGGGTCCCGTGGGTCCCGTGGGTCCCGTGGGTCCCGTGGGTCCCGTGGGTCCCGTGGGTCCCGTGGGTCCGGCGGGTCCCGTGGGTCCGGCGTGGACATGCCGAGGGCCCGCACCCCGGCGAACGGGATGCGGGCCCTCGGGCGTCCCGCCTACAGGAAGGAGTTGATCTCGATCGTCTCGGTGCGGCCGGGGCCGACGCCGATCGCGGAGATCGGGGCGCCCGACATCTCCTCCAGGGCCTTCACGTACGCCTGCGCGTTCTTCGGCAGGTCGGCGAAGGTCTTGGCCTTGGTGATGTCCTCGGACCAGCCCGGGAGCATCTCGTAGATCGGCTTCGCGTGGTGGAAGTCGGTCTGCGAGTACGGCAGCTCCTCGACGCGCTTGCCGTCGATCTCGTACGCGACGCAGACCGGGATCTGCTCCCAGCCGGTGAGCACGTCGAGCTTGGTGAGGAAGAAGTCGGTCAGGCCGTTGACCCGGGTCGCGTACCGCGCGATGACCGCGTCGAACCAGCCGCAGCGACGGTCACGGCCGGTGGTGACACCGCGCTCGCCGCCGATGCGGCGCAGCGCCTCGCCGTCCGCGTCGAAGAGCTCCGTCGGGAACGGGCCGGCGCCGACACGGGTCGTGTACGCCTTGAGGATGCCGATGACCCGGCTGATCTTCGTCGGGCCCACGCCGGCGCCGGTGCAGGCGCCGCCCGCGGTCGGGTTCGACGAGGTGACGAAGGGGTACGTGCCGTGGTCCACGTCCAGGAGCGTGCCCTGGCCGCCCTCGAAGAGCACGACCTTGTCCTCGTCGAGCGCGTTGTTGAGGATCAGCGTGGTGTCCGCGACGAACGGCTTGATCTGCTCCGCGTACTGGAGCATCTCCTCGACGATCTGCTCCGCGTCGATCGCGCGACGGTTGTAGAGCTTGGCGAGCAGCTGGTTCTTGCCCTCCAGCGCCGCCTCGACCTTCTGGACGAGGATCGACTCGTCGTACAGGTCCTGGACCCGGATGCCGACGCGGTTGATCTTGTCGGCGTAGGTCGGACCGATGCCGCGACCGGTGGTACCGATCTTGCGCTTGCCGAGGAACCGTTCCGTCACCTTGTCGAGGGTGACGTTGTACGGGGTGATCAGGTGGGCGTTACCGCTGATCAGGAGCTTGGACGTGTCGACGCCACGCTCGTTCAGTCCGCTCAGCTCGGAGAGCAGGACCGCCGGGTCGACGACGACACCGTTACCGATCACCGGGGTACACCCCGGCGACAGGATTCCGGAAGGGAGAAGATGCAGCGCGTACTTCTGGTCGCCGACGACGACGGTGTGGCCGGCGTTGTTGCCGCCCTGGTAACGCACTACATAGTCAACGGATCCACCGAGGAGATCGGTGGCCTTTCCCTTGCCCTCGTCACCCCACTGAGCACCGAGCAGCACAAGTGCGGGCACAGGCGTACACCCCTTCCGGGTGGGGCATGTCCAAGGTCAGGGGCCGAGGCCGCCTCACCGGTGTGCCCCGGAATAGACGAAGCCCCTGGCGCAATAGCGCAAGGGGCTCTTGCACAAAGATGCTACCCGAGGAAGGACCGAGGTGTCGGCTCACGACCAGCTGCTGGTGGTCATCGACCCGGTCGCCCGCCGAAGTGACGGCGAGTCCGTACGGATCGCGAAAGATGTCCTGTCCGCGGGCGCGGAAGCGAAGATCTGCCTTCCGGACAGCCCGGAGGAGTTCGCCCGCGCCCTGTCCCGGCGCGGCGCACGGCGCCCCGTGGTGATCGGGGACGACCGGGCGCTGCTGCGTACGGTGGCCCTCCTCCACCGGGAGCGGGAGCTCGCCGGAGGGGCCGTCTCCCTCGTCCCGATCGGCCATCCCGACGCCCTGCAAGTCGCCCACGCGCTCGGCGTGCCGCGCTCCACCCCGGCGGCGGCGCGGGCGGTGCTCCACGGGACGGTGCGGCGCCTGGACCTCCTCGTCGACGACAGCGACGGCGTCGTCCTCCGCGGCCTCCGCATCCCCGGCGTGCCCGCCGTCCCGGCGCTCTCCTCGGCGGCCCCGTCCGTCTGGGGCACCTGCCGCTCCCTGGTCCGCACCCTGGTCCGCCCGGCCCCGACGGCCCTCGCCGTCCGCGCGCTCCGGCTGCGGGTCGAGGCGGACGGCGTGCTGCTCGCCGATGTCGACACGCTCCTGGACAGCCTGACCGTCCGCTCGGTGCGGGGCGCCGCCGAGGTGACCGTCCACCCGTCGGCCGCCCCGCCCCGGCACGCCGTCGCCCGCACCCTCACGGTCTCCGGCCCGGACTTCCGCTACCGCGCGGACGGCCGCCTCACGGGCCCGGTCCGCCGCCGGACCTGGACGGCCAGAGCGGGCGCCTGGGGCCTGACCCTGCCCCGGGGCACCACCCCGGAGGCGGTCCCGGACGACCTGGGGGCCACCCCTTAGGCCCGGAGGGGGCGCCCCTGGGCGTCCGGAGAAACCTGGGGTTCGCCGAGGGGGCCGTGGTCCTCCCAGGGGAGCACCTCCACCGTCTCCAGGGGCCACCGGCGGTCCCTGTCCCTGTCGGGACGCCGGGCCTCGGCCTCGCGGACGTGCTCGGTGTGCCACCGCACCTGTTCCCGGTGGAGCGCGGGACGGGACAGCCGGGCGACGGGTGGGTGACAGGCCGCGATCACCTGCGCCAGGACGAGTGTCGTCCCGGCGTCGCTCAGGGGGTCGCCGGGACGCTCGTGCGGGACGCCGTACCACTCGGCGACCTTCTCCAGCGCGCGTCCGCCCGACCGGTTGGGTTCGGTGTGGCGGTCCAGGACGAGGGGGTCGCACAGCGGCGCCAGGCCGCGGGCGAGGCGGTCGGACAGCGGCGTGAGCCCGTGCCGGAGCAGCTCGGTCTCCAGCGTGGTGAACACGAAGGGCGCGTGCCAGACGACCAGGGGATCCTTGGTCGCCAGATGTCCGGCGAGCACGGCCGCGAGCTCGTCGAGCGCTTCGGCCGCCGGTTGCCCGTCCCGGCGCGCGTGGTCCACCGAGATGCCGTGGTTCTTGCGGGGCGCGACGGAGACGGGGTCGGTGCCGGGGTCGACGAGCCAGGAACGGCGGGTCCCGTCGCTGAGCCGCACGGCCGCGCCGAGGATCCGGTCGACACCGTGGCGGTTGCCGGTGGTCGCGATGTCCACGGCCATGAGCCGGCGCCGGTGCCAGCCCGGGTGGCGGCCCCGGGGCGGCGGCGCGGGCTCGCGTACGTGCTCACGGTGGTAGACGTCCCACCCGCCGTGGCCGGCGTGCACGAGGACGCCGAGACCGGCGGGAACGGTCGAGCCGCAGACCCCGCACTCGGCCTCCCTCTGGTTGGCGCGCAGCGCGGAGGGGTCCGACGTGGTGCCGTCGGGGTCGGGCTCGGGGGCGTGGGCGGGGTGGTAGACCACCCAGCCGCCCCACGCGCTGCGGAGCAGCGTTCCGGCCTGTGCCTCGACGTCCTCGCCGCACCGGGCGCAGCGGCCCGCGTAGTGGTTGGTCCGTACCGGGTCGTTCACTGCCTCACCTCGCCGGTCGCCTCGCGTGGAGGTGATGGACACCAGCTTCTCGGATCGGCGGCGGCGACGCGAGCGTTTCGCCGAGGCCCGCGGCGCGGCCCCGCCGGGACCGGCTCCGGGCCTCGGGAGGGCTCGTCCGAGGGCGGCCTCACACCTCCACCAGGAGCTCCTCGAACCCCCGGATCACGTATCCCGGCTTCCGTACCGGCTCCGCCGCCAGGCGCATTTCCGGGGCGCGGCACAGCAACTCGCCGAAGACTGCGGTGAGTTCGAGGCGGGCGAGCGGGGCGCCGAGGCAGTAGTGGATGCCGGCGCCGAAGGTGATGTGGGGGTTGTCGGCGCGGGTGAGGTCGAGGGTGTCGGCCGTCGGGCCGAAGCGGGCCGGGTCGCGGTTGGCGGAGCCGAAGAGGAGGGCCACCTCGGAGCCGCGCGGGAGGGTCACGCCTCCGATCTCGATGTCGTCGAGGACCCAGCGCTCGAACATCTGGAGCGGGGTGTCGTAGCGGAGAAGTTCGTCCACAGCTGTGGACAACTTTTCGGGATCCGGCCGGACGCCCTCCCGGAGCAGCGTCCACCAGCCGTTGACCGTGGTGTTCACCGTGGCCTCGTGGCCCGCGTTCAGGAGGAGGACGCAGGTGGAGATCATCTCCTGCTCCGTCAGCTCCTCCACGGCGACGAGCCCCGAGATCAGGTCGTCGCCCGGGGTCCTCCGGCGCCGTGCGATCAGCTCCCGCAGATAGTCCGAGAACGCGACCGAGGCCTCGACCGCCCGACGGGCCGTCTCCTCCGAGGGGTTGAGCTCGAACATCCCGCAGATCGCCGCCGACCAGGGCCGCAGCCGCCCCCGCTCCTCGTCGTCCTCGGGAATGCCCAGCATCTCGGCGATCACCGCGACCGGCAGCGGCTCCGCGACGGCGGCCTGGAGGTCGCCGCCGCCCGCCGCGACCAGCTCCCCGACCAGATCGGCGGCGAGCCGCCGTACCGTCGGGGCCAGGTTCTCCACCGTCCTCGGTGTGAACGCCTTCGACACCAGGCGCCGGATCCGGCCGTGGTCGGCCGCCTCCAGGTCGAGCAGCCCGTGGTCGTTGAGCGTGTGGAAGGGCTCGTGCGCGGCGGCCGGGGCCTCCTGCCCGAACTCCTCGTGGGTGAAGCGGTGGGTGTACGTGCGCCCGAGCCGCCGGTCCCTGAGGAGCGCCGACACGTCCGCGTGGTGCGGGATCAGCCACTGGCGGGTCGGGCCGTGCCAGTGGGCACGGCCCGCCGCCCGCAGCTCGGCGTAGGCGGGGTACGGATCGGCGACGAACTCCGGGGACCAGGGGTCGTACACAGTGTCAGCAGCGTCCATGGGCGGACGCTACCCCCGCCGGGGCCTCAGCCGCCGACCCTCACCAGACCCGCCTCGTACGCGAACACCGCCGCCTGCGTCCGGTCCCGCAGCCCCAGCTTCACCAGGATGCGGCTCACGTGCGTCTTGATCGTGGACTCGGCGACGACGAGGTGTTCGGCGATCTCGGAGTTCGACAGGCCCTGGGCGATGAGCACGAGGACCTCCGTCTCACGCTCCGTCAGCTCCCCGATCCGCGCCATCGCGGGCGGGCGCGGGGAACTCCCGGGCGCCTTCGCGAACTCGTTGATCAGCCGCTTCGTGACGGTCGGCGCGAGCAGCGCCTCGCCGGCCGCGACCACCCGCACCCCGTCCGCGAGCTGCCGGGCCGAGGCGTCCTTGAGCAGGAAGCCGGAGGCACCGGCGCGCAGCGCCTGGTACACGTACTCGTCCAGGTCGAAGGTGGTCAGGACGAGGACCTTGGCGTCCGCGTCGGCGGCGACGATCTCCCGGGTGGCCTCGATGCCGTTCAGCTCGGGCATCCGGATGTCCATCAGGACGACGTCGGGGTGGAGGGCGGCGACCTGGGCGATCGCCTCCCGGCCGTTGACGGCCTCGCCGACGACCTCGATGTCGGGCATCGCGCCGAGCAGCACCGAGAAGCCCTCGCGGACCATGATCTGGTCGTCGACGATCAGTACGCGGATCACCGGTCGGTCTCCTCACGGGTCTCTTCACGGGTCTCTTCACGGCTCACGGGGATGAACGCGGCCACCTCGTAGCCACCGTCCGCGGTGACCTCGGCCGTCATCTCCCCGCCGAGCATCGTCACACGCTCCCGCATGCCGGTGAGGCCGTGACCCGCGCCCGGCGAGGGCTTGACCAGGCCGCGGGCCGGTCCGTTGGCGATGCGCAGTCCGAGACCGCCCAGGACATAGCTGACCTCGACCTTCGCGGCGGCGCCCGGCGCGTGCCGCAGCACGTTCGACAGGGCCTCCTGGACGATGCGGTACGCGGAGAGCTCCACGCCCTGCGGCAGCTCCCGCACCGCGCCGGTCACCGTCCTGTCGACGACGAGCCCGGCCTCGGTGACGTTGCGGACCAGGGTGTCCAGGTCGCCGAGGGTCGGCTGCGGGGCGTCGGGGGCCTCGTAGTCCTCGGCGCGCACGACTCCGAGGATGCGGCGCAGCTCGGTCAGCGCGGCGACCGCGTTCTCGCGGATGGTGAGGAAGGCCTGCTCCAGCTCCGGCGGCGGGTTCTCCACCCGGTACGGGGCGGCCTCCGCCTGGATGGCGACCACCGACATGTGGTGGGCGACGACGTCGTGGAGTTCGCGGGCGATGGTGGTGCGCTCCTCCAGGACGGTCCGCCGGGAGCGCTCCTCGGCGGTCACGGTCTGCTGGGCGGTGACCTCGCGGTCGGCCTGGCGGCGGACCTGGAGGACGGTGACGGCGAGCAGGACCAGGGCGGCGACGAAGAGCATCGGGACGGAGTCGGAGCTCCGGCCGACGCCGAGGAACATCTCCGTGAAGAGGCAGTAGGCGGCCGTCACGAGCCACATCCACGCCGAGGCGCGGGGCCGGGAGCGGGCGGCGACCACGCCGAGGACCACGAGGTGGGAGAAGAACGTGATGTGCGACCAGGGCCAGCCGGCGTTGTAGCCGGCGAGGTAGCCGATGACGGGCGCGGTGGCGAGCGAGGCCCAGAAGGCGAGGACCGGCCGCACCAGGGTGAGCAGCACGATCGCGGGCGGGGTGCAGACGAGCACCAGCGTCAGCGGGGCGAAGGTGGTGTCGAACTCCTCGTACGCCATGGCGAAGGAGATCATGGCGAGGAACGCCACGACCGCGTGCGGGAACAGCCCGAGGTGCGGTCGTATCCCCTTCGGGAAGAAGCGGGCCACCTTGGGGTTCACGTCGACCGGCTGGAGCGGCCGGTAGGCCACCGCGTCGTGGAAGAGTTCCTGCCGCAGCCCGCCGAGGACGACCTGGACCAGGTGGAACTCGGGGGCGCGGCTCGTCTCGGGGGTCTGTGTCTGAGTCACGTCGACCACGGTACGGGGGCCGCCGGGACCGGTCGTCCCGCTCGGTACGGATCCTGATCCGTCCCCCCTGAGTACTACGAGGTCCCCCGCTCCCTCACCAGGCCAGCTGGGCGATCTCCTCCGCGACCACCGCGCAGGCGTCCGCCGCCGGGTCGATCAGGGGGAAGTGGCCGACCTCTTCGAGGAGCGTGAGGCCGATCGTCTCGCCCGCGTGCGCGGCCGCCTCCACGTAGGCGTCGGCGACGCCGTACGGCACGTCGACGTCCTCGCGGCCCTGTACGACGGTGGTCGCGATGCCGGTCGGCAGCAGCGCCGACGGGTCGGCGTGGGCCGCCCGTTCCTCGTACGCGGAGGCATCGCCGAGCAGTTCGGTGACCGCGCCGCCGCACACGCCGAGCTCGACCGCCCGTCCGAAGTGGGCGATCGGGGCGAGGGCGACGACCCCGCGGAGGGCGGGCGGGGCGGGCAGCCGCCACGGGGAGCCGACGGGCAGGACGTGCCGGGCGGCGGCCCAGAGGGCGAGGTGGCCGCCGGCCGAGTGGCCGGTGAGCACGGTCCGCGCGGGGTCGGCCCCCGGCAGGTGCGCGGCGGCCAGCTCCGGGAGGGCGTCGAGCGCGGCGGCCACGTCGTCGAAGGTCTCGGGCCAGCGCCCGGCGACCGGGGCCGCGCCACCCTGTCGGGGGATGGCGCCGCCGCGCCGGTACTCGACGTTGGCCACGGCGAAGCCCCGGCGGGCCAGGAAGTCCACGAAGGGGGTCAGGTGCCGCCGGTCGTACAGCGCCCGCCAGGCACCGCCGTGCAGGGCGACGACGAGCGGCGCCCGCGCGGGTCCGCCGTGCGGGGCGTAGAAGTCGATCACCTGGTCCGGGTGGTCGCCGTAGGCGGCGGTGGCGTCGGGGGCGACGGCCGGGTGCGAGAAGGCGGACGCCTCTTCGGCGGCGCCGCGCGCGGCGGGGTCCGGCATGCTGTTCCAACCTCTCGGGTACGGGGCCGGATTGGCCTGACCTGCGGGGACGGTACCAGGAGTGGAGCCCCCGCAGATCAGGCGATCATCGGACCGTCGTCCCTCAGGCGGGGAGGTCGGTCAGGACCTCCGAGAGGATCCGCGCCGCCCGCTCCGCGTCGGCGAACCCGACGTACAGCGGGGTGAAGCCGAACCGCAGGACGTCGGGGCGGCGCAGATCGCCGACGACGCCGCGCCTGATCAGCTCGGCCATGACGGCGGGCGCGTTCGCGCAGCTCAGCGCGGCCTGGCTGCCGCGCTCCCGGTGCGCCTCGGGCGTCGCGGTGGCGACGCGGCCCTCCGGCACGTACGCGCGCACGCACTCCAGGAAGAAGTCGGTGAGCGCGAGGGACTTGGCCCGTACGTCCTCGATCGCGACCCCGTCCCAGACGTCGAGCGCCGCTTCGAGGGCCAGCATGGAGAGGATGTCGGGCGTGCCGACCCGGCCCCGCACGGCGCCCGCGGCCGCCTCGTACCCGGGGGTCATGGCGAACGGGTCGCTGTGCGAGTTCCAGCCGGGCAGCGGCGAGTCGAAGGCGGCCTGGTGGCGCTCGGCGACGTACAGGTAGGCCGGCGAACCCGGCCCGCCGTTCAGGTACTTGTACGTGCAGCCGACGGCCAGGTCGACCCCGTGGGCGTCCAGGCCGACCGGCAGGGCGCCCGCGCTGTGGCACAGGTCCCAGACGGCGAGCGCGCCCGCCGCGTGCAGGGCCGCGGTGATGCCGGGCAGGTCGTGGAGCCGGCCGGTGCGGTAGTCGACGTGGTTGACGAGCGCGGCGGCGGTGCGCGGTCCGACGGCCGCGGCCATGCCGGCCGGGTCGACGGGCACGATCCGGTGACCCGTCATCCGCGCCGCGGACTCCGCGATGTACCCGTCCGTGGGAAAGGTCGTCGCGTCGACGAGGATCTCGTCGCGGCCCTCACCGGCGAGCCGGGCGGCGGCGACGACCGCCTTGAAGACGTTCACGCTGGTCGAGTCGCCGACCACGATCTGTCCGGGGGCGGCGCCGACGATCGGCGCGATCCGGTCGCCGATCCGCTCGGGCGCGGTCCACCAGCCGGACTCGTCCCAGGAGCGGATGCGCAGCTCGCCCCACTCGCGGGTGATGACGTCGGCCATCCGGGCGGGGACGTGGGCGGGCAGCGCGCCGAGCGAGTTGCCGTCGAGGTAGACGGTCCCGGCGTCGAGGGCGAACCTCTCGCGGTGCTTGCCGAGTTCGTCGGCGGCGTCGAGGGCGAGGGCGCGCTGTGACAGGGTCTCGTCCCCGTGCGGATCGGACGTGCCCCCGGTCCCGGGCACGGTGGTCGTCTCAGACATGGCTGCGCGCCGTCCACAGCTCGGGGAACACGTTCTTCTGGGCCCGCTTCTCCAGCCAGGCCACGCCCGCCGAACCGCCGGTGCCGGTCTTCGCGCCCATCGCGCGCCGGGTCGCCACCAGGTGGTCGTTGCGCCAGCGCCAGACCAGTTCGGCGACGTCGCTCAGGGCCTCGCCGAGCCGGACGAGCTCGCCGTTCTGGTCGGCGTCCGCGTAGATGCCGGCCCAGACCGCCTCGACCTCGGCGGAGGGCTCGTAGCGCTGTGCCAGGTCGCGGCCGAGGACCGCGGCCGGGACGGGCAGGCCGCGCCGGGCGAGCAGCCCGAGGACCTCGTCGTACAGGCTCGGCTCGTGGAGCGCCTTCTCCAGCTCGGCGTGGACGCGGGGGGCGCCCCGGTGCGGGACGAGCATGGAGGCGGACTTCTCGCCGAGGAGGAACTCCATCCGCCGGTACATCGCGGACTGGAAGCCGGAGCCCTCGCCGAGCGCGGACCGGTAGGCGTTGAACTGGCCGGGGGTGAGCTGGGCGAGGGGACGCCAGGAGTGGTTGAGGGCCTCCAGCTCGCGCACGGAGCGCTTGAGGGCGTCCATGGCGACGGGGATGTCGTCCTCGCGCAGGGCGCGGCTCGCGGTCTCCCACTCGTGGACGATCACCGTGAACCACAGCTCCATGACCTGGGTGGTGACCAGGAAGACCATCTCGCCGGGGTCGTCCGAGCGGAGGTGCTGGAGGTGGGTGAGGACGTCCGCCTGTACGTAGTCCTCGTACGGCGTCGTGCCGGCGAAGTCGAGGTTCGGGTCTACGGCGACCGAACCGGCTCCGGCATCGGGGAAGGTGGACATTTCTGTCTCCTCGATACGTATTACCGGGTAGCGGTCCGCTCCACCGTGCGTACGTCGTTCCGTACGGCACGGGAGCCCCGGTCCCCTCGGGGGGCGCGCTTCGTCGCGCGCCGTCCCAAGCGCATCATGACACGATCGGCCCGGTGATGTAGCTCCCGTCTTCGTCATACGGAAACGCGTTCGAGCGACATCCGTCCAGCCCCTTGATCTGCTGCATCATCGCGGGGGCGGGCCTGCCCGGGCCCGGGCAGCCCATGTGCTCCCGGATGCCGATCTCGTGCCCGACCTCGTGGTTGATGATCAGGTGCCGGTACTCGGCGGCCTCCCCGGCGAAGGTCGGCGAGCCGAGCATCCACCGCTTGAGGTTCACGACGACCCCGTCGGTGGTCTCGCAGTTCAGCTCGCCGCCGGTGTCCATGCCCTGCGCGAGGCAGAGGGCGTCGGCCGTGTCCGGGGTGGCGATCCGGATGACGAAGTCGGCGTTCTCGGAGACCAGCTGGAAGCGGCCCCGGCCGTGCGCGGCCCAGCCGCGCGGATGCGCCAGGATCCGCTGGATCTCGGCGGCCGTCGCGGGCGCCGACAGCGGGATGCCCTTCTCGACCTCGACCCGGTAGCGGCGCAGGACGCCACCGTCCCCGACCGGCTCGCCGGAGGCCCGCGCGGTGGTGAAGGTACCGGCGCCGGACTGCGGCACGGCGGGCTTCTGCTTCGGCGGGGTGGACCTCTTCTTCGGCGGGAGCACGGCCTTCACCGGCGGCTTCGTCGTCGGCGCTGGCTTCCTCGGCTGCGCCGTCGTGGGCCGGGGCGCGGGAGCGGCCGTCGTCGGGGCCGGGCTCTCCGTCGTCGGGACCGGTGCGGGGAGGGTGGCCGGCGGCGGCGCCGACACCGCCGGGGGCGGGTCCTCGAAGTGGGCGAGGGCGGCCCCCGCGCCGAGCGCGACCGTCATCAGGGCCAGCGTCGGCAGCGCGATCCGGGAACCGGACCTCCGCCTTCTGCCGGTACGTCGCCGTCCTGCGGGTGCTGCGCGTTTGCCCACGACAGAATTCCCCCCTCGGGTCCTGCGGTCCCGGGGATCGTACCGGCCGTTTCGAACGCCCTTTCCCCCACGCGGGGGAAAGGGCGTCCGTCGGGCACCGGGGGAACGTCAGCCGAGCGTCTCCGCCGCGGTCTCCGAGGAGTCCCGCAGGAAGGTCGAGCAGCGCTCGTACTCGTCCTTCTCGCCGATCTCGCCGGCCGCGCGGGCCAGCGCGTGCAGGGCGCGCAGGAAGCCGCGGTTCGGCTCGTGCTCCCACGGCACCGGGCCGTGGCCCTTCCAGCCGTTGCGGCGCAGCGAGTCGAGGCCGCGGTGGTAGCCGGTACGGGCGTAGGCGTACGACTCGACGACCGCGCCGCGCTCGTACGCGTCGTCGGCGAGCTGGGCCCAGGCGAGCGAGGAGGTCGGGTACTTCGCGGCGACGTCCGCCGGCGCCGTGCCGTTCGCGAGCAGCTCGCGCGGCCCCGGGTCGTCGGGCAGGTGGGTGGGGGCCGGTCCCCCCAGAAGGTTCTCGTGGATGGCCATGGGGCCCAGTCTGCCTCAGTCCCGAGGGCCACAGTCCCCACGTCCGGCTCCCGCGCACGGCCGGGCCCCGCCACCGCTCCGGCCCCGGCGCGCGCACGGCGCCCGCACCTCGGCCCCGCGCCCGCTTCCCGGAGCGCACGGCCGGGTTCAGGCCGACGCGTCCCGCTGTCCCGGGTCCAGCGGTGGCGACGTCACCCCGCAGTGCACCCGGCACTCCGGGTGGCAGTCCGCCCGCGCCGGCGTCCGCATCGTCGTCCAGGCGATCACCGCGCCCACCACCAGGATCCCCGCACACATCGGCATCGCCCGCCGGAACGTCGCCCCGAACTCCTCCGCCGAGCGGTACGCCTCCGGGCCCATCCCGGCGAGCAGCGGCAGCGCCGCCACCGCGAGCAGGCCGGCCGCCCGCGCCGCCGCGTTGTTGATGCCGCTCGCCAGGCCCGCCCTGGACACGTCCACCGAGGCGAGCACGGTCGCGGTCAGCGGCGCGACCAGCGCCGTCATGCCGAGCCCGAGCACCAGAACGGCCGGCAGGACGTCCCGGACGTACGAGGCGTCCTCACCGACCCGGAGCATCAGGAGCATGCCCGCGGCGCACAGCAGCGGCCCCACCGTGAGCGGGATCCGGGGCCCGATCCGCTCCCCCACCTCCCCGGACTTCGCCGAGAGCAGCAGCATCAGGACGGTCGTCGGCAGCAGGGCCGTACCGGCGCCGAGCGCGGAGTAGCCGGACACCACCTGGAGCTGGAGGGCGGCCAGGAAGAAGAAGCCGCCGAACGCGGCGTACACGCACAGGGTGACCAGGTTGACCGAGGTGAACATCCGGGACGCGAAGATCGACGGCGGGGTCATCGCCGCCTCCCCGCGCCGCCGCTCCACCACCACGAACCCGGCCCCGACGACGATCCCGGCCGCCCCCGCCCACCAGGCCGCGCCGATCAGCCCGTACGTCACGAGGGCGAGCGCCGCCGCGCCCAGGGCCGCGCCGAGCACGTCGAAGCGGCCGTGCGCGGTCTCGTCCCGCGACTCGGGCACGTGCCGCAGGGCCACGGGGACGCAGAGGGCGGCGAGCGGCACGTTCAGCAGGAACACCCACCGCCAGCCCGGCCCGTCCACCAGCCAGCCGCCGACGAACGGCCCGATCGCCGCCCCGACACCGCCGAAGCCGGACCAGAGCCCGACCGCCCTGGCCCGGTCGTCCTGGTGGAAGCTCGCCTGGATCAGCGCGAGGGAGCCGGGGGTGAGCAGCGCCCCGCCCACGCCCTGGAGGGCGCGGGCGGCGATCAGCACCCCGGCGTTCGGGGCGAGGCCGCAGAGGAGCGAGGCGAGCGCGAACCACACGACCCCGATGACGAAGACCCGGCGCCGCCCGTACCGGTCGCCGAGCGCCCCGCCGAGCAGGATCAGCCCGGCCAGGGTCAGCATGTAGGCGTTGACCGTCCACTGCAGGACGGCCAGGTCGGCGCCCAGGTCCTCGCCGATGTGGGGCAGGGCGACGTTGACGACGGTGGAGTCGAGCAGCACCATCCCGGAGCCGAGGACGGTCGTGAACACGATCCATCGCCCGGTCCCCGAGGCCATCCGCACGTCCCGCACGCCCATGGATGCATGGTCCCCCGAACGCCGGAGCCCCGCCCACCGGAATCCGAGGAGACGGTGGACGGGGCAGCGGTGGCCGAGGGGTCAGCGGGTGACGTTGAAGTACTTCCACGCGCCGTGGATCGTGGTGTTCACGTTGTCGCCGGACACGCCGTCCACGTACGCCGTGCGGACCCGGGCGCGGACGCCTGCCGCTCCGGCGCCGTCGAACAGGATGTACGCCATGCCGCCGCTGTCGAGCCGGACGTACTCCTCGGAGCCCGTGCGCCAGGCACCCGCGTACCAGACCTGGACCTCGTACTTGGTCGTGCGGCCCGGGTACGGGTTGTTCCACGCGGTGACCAGCACGTCGCCGGTCTGGTGGTACGTCTGGTACCAGATGGTGCCGATCTTCGACCACTTGTAGTGCCGGGACAGCGAGGTCGTCAGACCGGCCCGGGTGTACACGGTGGAGCCGACGTGGGCCCGGCCGGAGCGGGTGTCACCGGCGAAGTCCGCGGTCACCCAGGTGTCGCGGGTCATCCGGGTCGTCACCGACAGCTTGCCCGCCGAGTTGACCGTGCCGCGCTTGAGCAGCCGCTTGGGCTCCGAACCGTACGGGTCGGCCCAGATCTCGACCACGCGGTTCCGGTACGACCAGCCGAGGGACGCCGTGTACGTCACGTTGGTGCCGTAGTCGACGGTGCGACGGTTCTGGTCCAGCTTCAGGTACGTCGAGAACGGCGTGACCTGCACGGCGGCCGTCCCGGTGGAGTACGCGTGCTTGGCGTCGCCCGGGTACGCGACCCGGTACGAGACCTTTCCGGCCGCGGCCGGGGTGTCCGGGAACGAGAACGTGCCGTTCGCCGCCGTCGGCCGCGTCCCCAGCGCCTTGCCGCCCGGGTTCTCGGCGTCGTACCGCGTCACGGTGAGCGGAGTGCCGGACGGCAGCCGCAGCGTGGAGGCGACCGAGCCGGAGACGGTGAGCGGCTTGTTGATCGGCGCGCCGGACGGGACCTTCACCGTCACGGTGACGGCGTGGAGCTTCGGCGACGTGTAGATCCGGAGCGAGTACGCCGACTGGCCCGGCAGCTGCACCGGGACGAAGAGGCGGGTGCTGTCGGGCGCCCACTGCATCCCGTCGTACGCGGGCCAGGACCGCGTGTCCCGGACGCTCGCCGGGGTCCCGGAGCCGCCCGCGAAGACGAAGACGTCACCGACGTCGTCACGGTCGCCCGTCGCGCCGGCCACGGTGCCGTCCGGGGCGACGGCCACGCCGCCCTCCGAGCTCCAGGAGACCGGGAAGGACTCCAGCTCGGAGAGGTCGGTCAGGCTGAGCCGGGTGAGTGAGGTGACCCGGTCCGCCGCGACGACGCTCTTGCCGTCGGGGGCGATCTCGATGTCGTTCACGAACCCCTGGCGCTGGGTGGACGTGCGGGCGACCGGCGTACCCGAGCCGGTGTCGTACACGACGATCGGGCCCGAGCTGATGGCGCCGTCGGCGGCGACGAGCGTGCCCGGCGCCGCCGGGTGGGTGCGGAGCGTGGGCGGACTCGACCAGTCGGCACCCGTCGTGAGGGCCAGGGCCACGGTCGGCACGGCCGTGGTCAGATCGACCGAGCCGAGCTCCGAGTCCCAGTTCTCGCCGTAGCCGAACCAGAGGCGGCCGTCGACCGCCGCGACGGTCGACGGCTTGGTGCCCTGCCCCGTCGGGTACTCGGCGGTGACGGCCAGCCGCTCCGTGTCGATGGCGACGAGCTTGTCCGCGTTCTCCAGTGCCGCGTACACCGTGCCCGAGTCGGCGGAGAGGTCGAGGTCACGGACGTAGGCCAGATCGGGGATGGCCTTGACGAACCGGCCCGCGAAGTCGGTGACGACGACGCGGCTGTTGTACGTGTCGCTGAAGTACAGGCGCTGGTGGACGCCGTCGACGACCATGTCGCCGACGGTTCCGACGTTCAGCGGCACGACCGAGTCGGCGGCGGCGGGTGCCGCCGAGCCCGCGACCAGCGCCGCGGAGCTGAGAAGGACCGCGAACGACGTCGCGGCGGAGAGAGCGCGCTTGCGCACGATGAAGAGCCCCCCAAAGAGCATGGTTCCGGCCCCTCAACACGGGGCACGGTGCACGAAGACTAGAACACGCCTGCGACACCCCGCCTCCCGGTATCGGCACCGCTCGCCGACCGGGCCCGCCACCGTCCTCTCAGGTCTTCCGCACCGCTCGCAGACCGGCCCCGCCGCCGTCCCCTCAGGTCTTCCGCAGCCGTGCCGCCGCCCGGACCAGGGCGTCCACGCCCCGCTCGGCCTTCTCGCGGGGGCAGCCGACGTTGAGCCGGACGAAGCCGGGCGTGCCGTACACCCCGCCCGGCATGATCGCGACCTTCTCCACCGTCACCAGCTCCTCCTGGAGCCGGGTCTCCTCGATGCCGAGCGGCCGCAGGTCGATCCAGGCCAGGTAGCCGGCCTGCGGGGGCGCCCAGTCGACCCCGGGAAGGCCCGCCGAGAGCCGCTCCCGGACCGTGTCCATGGTGCCCGCCACGTACCCGCGCAGGGCGTCCAGCCAGTCGGCGCCCTGCCGGTACGCGGCGATGTGGGCGGTCAGGGAGAGCACGGCGGGCGAGGCCAGTCCCTCGCCGGTCTCCATCCGCCGGACGAAGGCGGTGCGCTCGTCGGGGTCGCCGATCAGACCGTACGAGCCGGAGAGTGCCGGGAAGTTGAAGGCCTTCGTGCCCGAGGTGACCAGGGCCCAGCGGCGGCCCCGGCCCGGCTCGGCCACGCGGGTCCACGGGATGTGGCGGTGCCCTTCGGTCGTCAGGTCGGCGTGGATCTCGTCGCTGACGACGGCCGCGCCGTGGCGCTCGGCCAGCTCGGCGAAGACGGTGAGCTCCTCCTCCGTCCACACCCGGCCGGTCGGGTTGTGCGGGGAGCAGAGCAGCAGCATCCGGCTGTCCGGCCGGGCCAGCTCCCGTTCGAGGGCTTCGAGGTCCCCGAGCGGTACGCCGCGCAGCTCGCGGCCGAGTCCGGTGACGGCCTTGCGGAAGCCGTCGTAGGTGGGGGTGTGCACGACGACGCCGTCACCTGGCTCCGTCCACATCCGCAGCAGCTGCGAGAGCTGGTTGAGCACGGACGGCGCGTACACCAGCGCCTCGGTGTCGATCTCGGTCGCGTACCGGCTCGCGTACCAGTGCCGGATCGCCTCGCGGAACTCGCCGAGCCGCCAGTCGGTGTAGCCGAAGACTCCGTGGTCGACCCGCTCGCGCAGGGCGGCGAGCACCTCGGGCGGGGAGGCGAAGTCCATGTCGGAGATGGTGAAGGGGAGCAGGTCGGGCACGCCGAAGCGGTCCGCGATCCCGTCCCACTGGACCGACCAGGTGCCGTGCCGGTCTATCTCACGGTCGAAGTCGTACATCGGGCCCTCTCGTCGACGACGCACGAAGGGCCCGGCACCTGGGGAGGTACCGGGCCCTTCGCTCACACGGTCACTGCGTTACTTCAGCTTGGTGCCGGTCGAGCGCAGCGCCGCGCACGCCTCGGTCACGCGGACGGCCATGCCGGCCTCGGCCAGCTTGCCCCAGGTGCGCGGGTCGTAGGTCGACTTGATGCCGACCTCGCCGTCGACCTTGAGGACGCCGTCGTAGTTCTTGAACATGTGGTTCGCCACCGGACGCGTGAAGGCGTACTGGGTGTCGGTGTCGAGGTTCATCTTCACGACGCCGTTCTCCAGGGCCGTGGCGATCTCCTCGGCCGTGGAGCCCGAGCCGCCGTGGAAGACGAAGTCGAACGGGGAGGCCTTGCCGTACTTCTCGGCGACACCGGCCTGGAGGTCCTTGAGGAGCTCGGGGCGGAGCACGACGTTGCCCGGCTTGTAGACGCCGTGCACGTTGCCGAAGGAGGCGGCGAGCAGGTAGCGGCCCTTCTCGCCCAGGCCGAGGGCCTCGGCGGTGCGGAGCGCGTCGTCGACGGTGGTGTACAGCTCGTCGTTGATCTCGTGGCTGACGCCGTCCTCCTCGCCACCGGTCGGGGTGATCTCGACCTCAAGGATGATCTTGGCGGCGGCGGCCTTCGCGAGCAGCTCCTGGCCGATGGCCAGGTTGTCCGCGAGGGTCTCGGCGGAGCCGTCCCACATGTGCGACTGGAACAGCGGGTTCTCGCCGCGCGCGACGCGCTCGGCGGAGACCTCGATCAGCGGACGGACGTACGCGTCCAGCTTGTCCTTCGGGCAGTGGTCGGTGTGCAGCGCGACCGTGATGTCGTACTTCGCGGCGACGATGTGCGCGAACTCGGCCAGGGCAACGGCGCCCGTGACCATGTCCTTGTTGTACTGGCCGCCCAGGAACTCGGCTCCACCGGTCGAGATCTGGATGATGCCGTCGCTCTCGGCCTCCGCGAAACCGCGCAGAGCGGCGTGCAGGGTCTGGGACGAAGTCACGTTGATGGCCGGGTAGGCGAACTTGCCTGCCTTCGCCCGGTCGAGCATCTCGTTGTAGACCTCGGGGGTTGCGATGGGCATTCGTCCGCTCCTTGTGATGTGCGGGGTGTGTGCGTTGCTGTCCCTGACCTGGGGGCGACGTCATCGTCGACCCCATCCTTTCAGACTCTCGTCCGGGCTCCCACGGGCACGGCACACCAAGGGGCGGGGTGTTTCACGTGAAACACCCCGCCCCTTCGCAAAAATGCAGGTCAGGACCGCTCTTGCCCGGGTCCGGGACCTAAGTCACGACTTCGCGGCGGTTACGCCAGGTCGAGATCGGCCAGCCGGTAGCCGGTGAGGTACGTCAGACCCGCTCCGTCGATGGCCTCGGCGGCGCCCCGGTCGACGATCGTGGCGACGGCGACGACCTCGCCACCGGCCTCGCGGACGGCCTCGACGGCGGTCAGCGGCGAGCCGCCGGTGGTCGAGGTGTCCTCGACGACCAGGCAGCGACGGCCCTTGACGTCCGTGCCCTCGATCCGGCGCTGCATGCCGTGCGCCTTCTGCGCCTTCCGTACGACGAAGGCGTCGAGGCGCTGTCCGCGCGCGGCGGAGGCGTGCAGCATCGAGGTCGCGACCGGGTCGGCGCCCAGGGTCAGACCGCCGACGCAGTCGAAGTCCAGGTCGGCCGTGAGGTCGAGCATGACCTGACCCACCATCGGCGCGGCCTCGCCGTCCAGCGTGATCCGGCGCAGGTCGATGTAGTAGTCGGCTTCCAGACCCGAGGAGAGGGTCACCTTGCCGTGCACCACGGCCTTGTCCTTGATCTGCTGGAGCAGCTCAGCGCGTACGTCAGTCATGCCCCTGAGCTTAGAGGGCGTGATCGGAGGCGGCGCCCGCAGCTCCGGGGCGCCGGAACCCCTCGGGCCCCCGCACCTCTCAGAGGCGGCGCCAGGTCCAGGTGCTCTCGATCTCCAGGGGGTCGATCGGGGTGACCAGGCGCGGGTGGGTGTTGAGGCCGTTCGGCGGACCGGACTGCGGCTCGACGCAGACGGCCTCCTCGGGCTCGTCGTAGACGACGACCCAGGGGGCGCGGCTCGTGACCTTCAGCTCCAGCTCCTCCGGCCAGGTGAGGGTGACATCGACGCCGTCGGGCATGCCGAAGCAGTCGTCCCAGGGGCCGGGGGTGGGGTCGATCCGGCGTCCGGTGGGGAGGTGGTTCTCACCGCGCTCCTCCTGCCAGGCGGGGGTGAAGTCGAGGCGCACGTCCTGACCGCCCCGGCCGAGGTTGCGCAGGAACCAGGGGTGCCAGCCGGCCTGGGCCGGGAACGAGTCGTCGTAGGTCTCGACCCCGAAGCGGAGGGTGAGGGAGTCCTCGGACAGCTCGAAGACCTGGGTGACCGTGCCCTTGTACGGCCAGGGGTCACTCAGCTCGCAGGTGAGGACGGCCTCGGTCGCGGAGGTCCTGGCGGTCTTCCAGGCGAGGTCTCGGACGGTGCCGTGGATGGCGTGCGGCGGCGCGTTGACCGGGAGCTGGTGGGTGGTGGCCCCGTCCCGGAAGCGGCCGTTCTCGGTCCGCCCGCACCAGGGCACCATCGGGAAGCACCCGAAGCGTTCGCCCTGGCGCAGCAGCTCGGTCCCGCCGATCCGCAGGCTCTCGATCCGGCAGCCGTTCTCGGGGCTGATGGTCAACTCGGCGTCGCCCGCCGTCAGTCGCGTCTGCATGCTCACGACCCGACCCTAATCGTGCGGGACCCCGAACGTGGGCGACCCTTTCCGGGCACGTTTCAGCGTCGTCGGCGCAGAGCCCGGCCGACGACGACCGCCGAGGCGAGCGCGAGGGCCGCCGCCGGCGCGATCCAGCGCAGGGTGGCCCCGGCGCTCGTCGCCTCGGTGGCGGGAACGGGCGCGTACCGGCCGCGCGGTGGGGCGTGGTCCACCTCCTCGGCACTCCGCCCGATCATCGTGCGGCGGGCGTGGGCGGCCTCGGCGGCGGGCTGCGGGGCGGGGAACTCGATCGGGGTGTCGGCGAGGCTCTCGTCGAGGACCGGATCGAGGGAGGGCGGCGGCACCGGCGCGTCGAAGACGGACTCCCGGGGCTCCTCGACACCGTCGTCGACCCCGTCGTCGTCGGTGTCGGCCTCGGAGGCGGGCTCGGTGTCGGCCTCGGGAGCGGGCTCGGAGGCCGCCTCGGAGGCGGCCGCTCCCCCGGACGCGGCGGCGGCGGCCGGCACCGACCCCGCCTCGGGCGACGGCGAGGACGACGCCGGCGAGGACGACGACCCGGGCGCCGAAGACGACTCCAGCTCCGAAGCCGACCCCACGTTCTCGTCCGGCTTCTCCTCCGGCTTCTCGTCCGCGAGGGCGGCCAGCGCCTCCACGAACTTGTCGAGCAGGCGGGTACCCGCCGTGGACCGGGCCTCCTCCGTCGCCTCGGCGAGCCGGCCGACCGCCGTCAGACCGCCCGTGAAGCTCAGGCTGGTGCCCTCGGCCACCGGGGTGAGGACGACGGTGAGCGACAGCTCCGCCGTGCCCTTGCCCCGGGCCTCGGTGCCCTGGCCCTCGTAGGTGATGGCACCGTCCCGCTCGACGACCTTCAGGGCGCCCCGGTAGGTGATGGTGTTGCCGCCGACCCGCACCTTGAGCCGGCCCGTGAGGGGACCCGCCTCCGCGTCGGCGTCCCGCTGGAGGCCGGGTACGCAGCGCACCACCCGGGCGGGGTCCGTGAGCGTCTCGCGCAGGACGTCGGCCGTGACGGGAACGAACACCTCATGCTCCATGGAAGCCGAGCCTACTCAGGCCGGGCCGTGGCGTCGCCCGTTCCGCACCACGGCCCGCTTCTCCCGGCCACCCCGTCAGCCGCCGTACCGCGGGTGCACCAGGGTCGAGGGGGGTAGTTCGGGGCCCCGGCCCCGCTCGGCGCGGCGCGCCGCGGCGGCCAGGGTGCCTTCGCCGAGCGAGCGCAGCCGGGGCGCGTCGGCGGCGAGGCCGAGGGCGGGCGGGCGGCCGCCGGGCAGGGCGAGCAGGAAGCCCCAGTCGCCGGGCCCCCGGCCGGTGCCGCTGGAGCGGTCGGCGCGGTCGGGGCCCGCGGCGAAGCCGGGGGTGCGGCCGCTCGCGCTGTACGGGCGGGTCGCGAACCCGGCGGCGCGCAGGGTGGCGTCCACGGTCCAGTAGGTGCGGGGCCGGTCGGTGACCGACCCGGCGTGCACGGCGAACCGGCCGGCGGGGGTGAGGACCTGGCCCACGAGCCCGTAGAACTCCTCGGAGTACAGCTTGGTGCTGGGGGTGATCCCGGGGTCGGGCAGATCGGAGATCACCACGTCGTACCGTTCCTGCACACGGTCGGTGGCGCCGCGGAGCCAGTGGAAGGCGTCCGCGCGGACCACCCGGACGCGCCGGTCCCGGAACGCCTGCGCGTTGAGCGTGGCGAGCGCCGGGTCCGTACGGGCGAGACGGACGACCCCCGGGTCGAGTTCGACGACGGTGACGGAGCGGACCCCGGGGTAGCGCAGGGCCTCGCGGGCGGCCATGCCGTCCCCGCCGCCGACGATGAGCACGCGCGCGTGCGCTCCGTTCATCGCGGGGTGGACGAGCGCCTCGTGGTAGCGGTACTCGTCCTGGCCCGCGACCCGGAGGCGCCCGTCGAGGAAGAGGTCGGGCGGGCCCTCGCGGCCACCCGTCACGACCACTTCCTGGAGCTCGGTGTGGATGGCGACCCGCACCCGGTCCCCGTACACGGCCCGGCGCGCCGCCTGTTCGAAGTCGTCGACGAGCACGGTCGCCGTGGCGAGGACGGCGAGGACCGACACGTTCACGGCGATGAGCAGGGCCCGGGAGCGGGGGGTCAGGTCGCGGCGGAAGACCCAGAGGACGAGGCCGCCGCCCGCCACCGCGTTGACCGCGCCCGTGACGAGGGCGCCGGTGAGCTGGCCGAGCCAGGGCAGCAGCAGGAAGGGGAAGGCGAGGCCGCCGACCAGCGCGCCGACGTAGTCGGCGGCGAAGAGGTCGGCGACCGTCCCCGCGGCGTCGTCCTCGTCCCCCGTGGAGGCCTTCCGCCCGGTCCGGCCGGAGCGCCCGAACCGCCCCGAACGGCGCGAACGCCCCTGTCCGGAGCGGTCCGCCGCCCCGGGGGCCCGCTGTATGAGCGACATCAGGAGCGGGATCTCCGCGCCGATGAGCACCCCGATGGCGAGCGAGAACGCCACGACCACGTACCGCGATTCGCCGAGCCAGGCGAAGGACGCGTACAGCACCATCGCCGAGCAGCCGCCGATGAGGGCGAGTCCGGCCTCGACCAGGCCGAAGCCGACGGCGGCGCGGCAGCGCAGTCGCTTGGCGAGGAGCGAGCCCACCCCCATCGCGAAGACCATCACGGAGAGCACGACGGAGGCCTGGGTGACCGAGTCGCCGATCAAGTAGGAGGCGAGCGCCACCAGTTCGAGTTCGTAGACCAGACCGCAGGCGGCGCAGACGAAGACGACGGCGAGGACCGGGAACCGCACCGTCCGGCGCGGCGGCTCGGGCCGCCGCACGGGCGCCCGCCGCACGCTCTCGGGTGGCATGGTCACGGTCGGCTCGATCATGAACGTAACGCTACGTCACGACTCCCACGCCCTTTGTCACCCACACGAGTGCACCTGGGGCGCCCAGGGGGCGTATCAGAGCGTTGCGGGCATACGTGCGCCGATGCGGGTCCTGGTCACCACCAGCTGCCCCTCCTGGGGGTAGGCGTGCCAGGTGCGCCACCGCACCTGCCCCTCGTGGCGCTGCGCCAGCATCGCCGTGAAGGCGTGGGGAGAGCCGGGGAAGGTCCCGGCGAGTCCGTTGGGGTGGTCGGCGACGAGCGCGAGCAACTCCTGCGCACGCCCCGCGAAGGAGCCGTGCGAGAGCGTCTCGACGCGCGCCGCGAATTCGTACTCCCATTCGCCGACGCGCTTGGACACGCCGAGCGGGAGGGGGGTGCTGCTGCCGGGCATACAGGCGACGGTCTCCGAGCAGCTGCGGCCCTCCTCTTCCAGGAGGACCTGGTGGGAGGCGCCGAGAAGCCTCAACTGGAGCTTGGCGCCCGCGAGTTCGAGGTCGAGCATGGCGAGGGCGGGCAGCGGCTCGCGCCCGAGGGCCCAGGCCAGATCGGCCGCGCGGGTATCGGTGTAGGAGGTTTTCAGGGTGGTGAGCATGGGTCGGCTCCGCAAACACGGTTTGACGGGTGGGCCGGGGTCGCCCCGGTGAAGGGTTCAACGGCAGTGGGGAATCGCCGGCTCGGGTCCAGACACGGTCCGAGGGCTGTCTCTGTCAGGAGCGAGAGAACCACGGACCCCGGGCGACTCGCAGCGTTTTTACCCAACTTGCCGTGTTTTCCAACCCCTTCGGGGACCCCACAGTTCACTTGTTCACTCGGTATCGATCGCCATGTCCGCACCGCGTTGCCGACGTCACGTGCCTCGGGGGTGTCCCGTCGCTCACGCCACGAGCCCGGCCTGCTCGACCGGACACCCCCGAGGGCCGGTCACACCCGCCCCGGAACCGTCACGAGGTCCCGGGACCGTCATCCGGTCCCGGGACCTTCATGCGCCTCGGACGCCGTCGCGATGCTCAGCTGCTGCCGCCGCAGCCCCCGCCGCCACCACAGCTCGACCCGCCGGAACCGCAGGAGCTGGAGCCCCCGCCGCAGCCCGCGCCCCCGCTGCCGCCGTCCGCCCACGTGCTGCGGCCACCGGACCGCCTCGGCCGGCTGCCGCCGCCGAGCCCCTGCTTGATGCTGAAGACGACGACACCGAGGACCGCGATCCCCAGGAAGACGAAGATGATCGACATCAGTACTACCCCCGTTCTGTTGTGCGGGGGTGATTCCCGGTACGACGACCCGTCAAAGCGCACTTGAGCAAGTCCAGAGCTTGGCTCCAGGATGGCCGTCATGACACGACCGCTGCTCAACCGCCGGCTCGCCGAATTCGGGACCACGATCTTCGCCGAGATGTCCGCGCTCGCCGCCAGGACCGGGTCGATCAACCTCGGTCAGGGCTTCCCCGACACCGACGGCCCCGAGGAGATCCGGGAGGCCGCGGTCCGCGCGCTGCGGGACGGCCGCGGCAACCAGTACCCACCCGGCCCCGGCGTCCCCGAGCTGCGGTCCGCGATCGCCGACCACCAGCGGGAGCGGTACGGCCTCACCTACGACCCGGACACGGAGGTGCTCGTCACCGCCGGCGCCACCGAGGCGATCGCGGCGGCGCTGCTCGCCCTGGTCGAGCCGGGCGACGAGGTGATCGCCCTGGAGCCGTACTACGACTCGTACGCCGCCTGTGTCGCGATGGCCGGCGGGACCAGGGTCCCCGTCACCCTCCGCCCCCACGAGGGCGCCTACGTCCTCGATCTCGACGAACTGCGGGCCGCCGTCACCGACCGGACCCGGCTGATCCTCCTCAACACCCCGCACAACCCGACCGGCACGGTCCTCACCCGGGCCGAACTGACCGCCGTCGCCGAGCTCGCGATCGAGCGGGACCTGCTCGTCGTCACCGACGAGGTCTACGAGCACCTGGTCTTCGACGGCGCCGAGCACCTGCCGATCGCGAGCCTCCCCGGGATGCGGGAGCGCACGGTCACCATCGGCTCGGCCGGCAAGACGTTCTCGTTCACGGGATGGAAGGTCGGCTGGATCACCGCGAGCCCCGAGCTGACCGCCGCCGTCCGCTCGGCCAAGCAGTTCCTCACGTACGTCTCCTCCGGCCCCTTCCAGTACGCGATCGCCGAGGCGCTCCGTCTCCCGGCCACGTACTTCGACACCCTCCGCGCGGACCTCGCGGCCAAGCGGGACCTGCTGAGCGAGGGCCTCGCGCAGGCCGGCTTCGAGGTCTACCGCCCGGCGGGCACCTACTTCGTCACCACCGACGTCCGCCCGCTCGGCGCCGAGGACGGCTTCGCCTTCTGCCGGTCGCTGCCCGAGCGCGCCGGCGTCGTCGCCATCCCCAACGCCGTCTTCTACGACCACCGCGAGGCCGGCGCCCCCTTCGTCCGCTTCGCCTTCTGCAAGAAGACCGAGGTCCTGGAGGAGGCGGTCTCCCGGCTCAAGCGGCTCGTCTGAGCCCTCGCGCACGAGAGCCCGGCCCCTCGGAAAGGGGCCGGGCTCTCGCCGTGGTGCGGGAGGGGCTCAGGCCTCGTCGTCGCCCGCGGCCTTGTCCTCCGGGGACTCCAGGCCGAACTGCTCGACGACCCACTTGTCGAACTCGATGGAGGCGCGGACCCAGCTGACCGTGGAGGACACGAAGTGCTCCAGGGCGACGCCGGTGCCGATCAGCATCTGGGCCTCACCGATGAGGCGGAGGGTGGCGGAGCCGTCCTCCTCCTCGTGCAGGTGCGTGTAGACCTTGGGCCACAGGGTGCGGCGGTTCCAGTCGTCGATCGCGTCGAGGACCTTGGCGCGGTCGTCGGCGGAGTGCGGACGGTCGTAGAACGTCCGCACCGAGAAGACCTGCTGCTCGTCCTCGCCGCGGAACATGAAGTACGTGCGGAATTCCTCCCACGGCGCCGCGAGGTCACCCTCGTCGTCGACGACGTACTTCAGCTCCATCTGCTCGAGGAGCTGCTTGACGAGGTCCTGGTCGGGGACGACGGGGCCCGCCGGTCCTGCGGCCTGAGGCTGGGGCTGGCCCCCGAAATTCGGAATCGAGGACGGGTCGATGCTCACCGTGTATTTCCCTTCGTACGGATGCTCGCCATCCTCTCCCATGCTGGGCGGTACGTGGCAAGTCCCACCTCCCGCGATCCGCTGCGGGCTGACAAGATCTGGTCCTCATGGGGGAGAGAACAGCGAAGAGGACGGGTCCTGTGAAGCCGCGCGCCTGGACCTGGGTGTGGGCCTCGGTGGCGGTCACCGTGCTCTGCGGGGGGCCGGTCGCCCTGCTCGCCTGGGGCGCGATGGCCTGGAGCGAGATCGGTGAGACGAAGGAGGTCGACTGCGCCGAGGTGATGACCTTCGCGCGCGGCAGCCTCCCGGTGGAGGCCGAGGACGCCCATTGCACGGCCGCCCACTGGCAGGACACCCAGGCGACGGCCGAGTTCCGGATGCCCCGCTCCGCCATCGGGGGGTGGCTGAGGACGACCTATCCGACGGGTAGGGCCTCGTTCTCCTGCGAGGAGGACCGGTGCGTGGACGTGTCCTTCGACGAGATGCTCTACGTGCACCTGCGGATCACGTACGAGGACGGCGACACCGCCCTCGTACGCGTGACGGCCTTCGACACCTGAGCCAGGCGGACAGGAAGGTGACGACAGGGCCTACCGCGCCGCCCCCACGATCAGGCCGTCCTCGAAGCGGTCCACGCGGACCGTGTCGCCGTCCACGACCTCACCCGCGAGGATCTCCCTGGCGAGCCGGTCGCCGATCGCCGTCTGGATGAGGCGGCGCAGCGGCCGGGCGCCGTACGCGGGGTCGTTGCCCTCCTCGGCGAGCCACTCCAGGGCCTCCGGGGTGACGTCCAGGGTGAGCCGCCGCTCGGCGAGCCGCTTCGCGAGCCGGTCGATCTGGAGCCGCGCGATCCGGCCCAGCTCGGCCCGGTCGAGGGCGGAGAAGACCACCAGGTCGTCCAGCCGGTTGAGGAACTCCGGCTTGAAACTGGCCCTGACGACGTCCATGACCTGCTGCTTCTTGACGTCCTCCGAGGTCAGCGGGTCGACGAGGTACTGGCTGCCCAGGTTCGAGGTGAGGATCAGGATGGTGTTGCGGAAATCCACCGTCCGGCCCTGCCCGTCGGTCAGCCGTCCGTCGTCCAGGACCTGGAGCAGGACGTCGAAGACCTCCGGGTGCGCCTTCTCCACCTCGTCGAGCAGGACCACGCTGTACGGGCGCCTGCGGACCGCCTCGGTGAGCTGGCCGCCCTCCTCGTACCCGACGTAGCCGGGAGGCGCGCCGACCAGGCGGGCGACGCTGTGCTTCTCGCCGTACTCCGACATGTCGATGCGGATCATGGCCCGCTCGTCGTCGAAGAGGAAGTCCGCGAGCGCCTTCGCCAGCTCCGTCTTCCCGACGCCCGTGGGGCCGAGGAAGAGGAAGGAGCCGGTGGGCCGGTCGGGGTCGGCGATGCCCGCGCGGGTGCGGCG
The DNA here is from genome assembly GCF_040296665.1 of Streptomyces sp. NPDC002057. Classification (NCBI taxonomy): domain Bacteria; kingdom Bacillati; phylum Actinomycetota; class Actinomycetes; order Kitasatosporales; family Streptomycetaceae; genus Streptomyces; species Streptomyces sp. NPDC002057. Next base: position 311,160 of record NZ_JBEOXR010000001.1, on the reverse strand, counting down.
CACGGCGTCGGAGACGGCCCGGACGGCCTCGGACTGGCCGATCAGCCGCCGGCCGAGCTCGTCCTCCATGCGCAGCAGCTTCTGCGTCTCGCCCTCCAGGAGGCGGCCGGCGGGGATGCCCGTCCAGGCGCCGACGACGTCGGCGATGTCGTCGGGTCCGACCTCCTCCTTGACCATCGCGTTCTTCTTGTCAGCAGCCTTCGAGGACTCCTGCTGGGCCTCGGCCTCGCTCGCCTCCTCCAGATCCCGCTCCAGGGCCGGGATCTCCCCGTAGAGCAGCTTGGAGGCGGTGTCGAAGTCGCCGTCGCGCTGGGCGCGCTCGGCGCGGCCGCGGGCCTCGTCGAGACGCTCCTTGAGCTCGCCGACCCGGTTGAGGGACTCCTTCTCCTTCTCCCAGCGGGCGGTGAGGCCGCGCAGCTCCTCCTCGCGGTCGGCGAGGTCGCGCCGCAGCTTCTCCAGGCGCTGCTTGCTCGCCGCGTCCGTCTCGTTCTTCAGGGCCAGCTCCTCCATGCGGAGCCGGTCCACGGACCGCTGGAGCTCGTCGATCTCGACGGGCGAGGAGTCGATCTCCATCCGCAGCCGGGAGGCGGCCTCGTCGACGAGGTCGATGGCCTTGTCGGGGAGGAAGCGGGAGGTGATGTACCGGTCGGAGAGGGTCGCGGCGGCCACCAGCGCGGAGTCGTTGATCTGCACCTTGTGGTGGGCCTCGTACCGGCCCTTGAGGCCGCGGAGGATCGCGACGGTGTCCTCGACCGTGGGCTCGGCGACCAGGACCTGCTGGAAGCGGCGCTCCAGGGCGGGGTCCTTCTCGATCCGCTCGCGGTACTCGTCGAGGGTGGTCGCGCCGACCATGCGGAGCTCGCCGCGGGCCAGCATGGGCTTGAGCATGTTGCCCGCGTCCATGGCGGAGTCGCCGCCGGCGCCCGCGCCGACGACCGTGTGCAGCTCGTCGATGAAGGTGATGATCTGGCCGTCGCTCTCCTTGATCTCGGAGAGGACGGTCTTCAGGCGCTCCTCGAACTCGCCCCGGTACTTGGCCCCGGCGACCATCGCGCCGAGGTCGAGCGAGACGAGCCGCTTGTTCTTCAGCGACTCGGGTACGTCGCCCTTCACGATCCGCTGGGCGAGTCCCTCGACGACGGCGGTCTTGCCGACGCCGGGCTCACCGATGAGGACCGGGTTGTTCTTGGTGCGGCGGGACAGCACCTGCACGACGCGGCGGATCTCGTGGTCGCGGCCGATGACCGGGTCCAGCTTGCCCTCGCGCGCGGCGGCCGTGAAGTCCGTTCCGAACTTCTCCAGCGCCTTGTACTGCCCCTCCGGGTCGGGTGTGGTCACCCGGCGTCCTCCCCTGCTCTTCTCGAACGCGTCGACCAGCTTCGACGCGCTCGCGCCCTGCGCGTCGAGGATCTCACCGGCGCGGCCGCCCTTGGCGGCGATCCCGACGAGGAGGTGCTCGGTGGACAGGTAGTCGTCGCCGAGCTCCTTCGCCCGCCGGTCGGCGTCGGCGATGACCGCGAGGAAGTCGCGGCTGGGCTGCGGGGGCGCGACCGTCGACCCGGTGATGCTCGGCAGGGAGGCGAGCAGCCGCTCGGCGCCCGCGCGCACGGCGGCCTGGTCGGCCTCGACCGAGGCGAACAGGTCGACGATGTTCTCGTTGTCCTGTCCCGTGAGCAGCGCGAGCAGCAGGTGGGCGGGGGTCAGGTCGGCGTGTCCTTCGGACACGGCGCGGCTGCTGGCCGCGTTGATCGCGTCCCGGCTCCGGTTGGTCAGTTCGGCGTCCACGTGCGGTGCTCCTCCTGGGTTCTCGTGGGTCCTCCTCCTATGACTTCTCCAGGGTACACAAAGTTGAGTCGATAGCGCTCAAGGTGTCGGAGGGGGCTCTCCCCCGGGTAGTTTCCGGTCCATGGCCACCGACCCGAAGAACCCCACCGACTCGTACCTCGGCTTCTGGCGCGAGTACCACATGAGCACCCTGACCACCCCGCGCCCGGACGGGACCCCGCACGTCGTCGCGGTGGGCGTCACGTACGACCCCGAGAACGGGTACGCGCGGGTCATCACCAACAAGCACAGCCGGAAGGTGGCCAACGTCCTCGCGGCGGGCACCGACGGCGCGCGGGTCGCCGTCTGCCAGGTCGACAAGGGGCGCTGGGCCACCCTGGAGGGCGTCGCCCGCATCCGCACGGAGGCGGAGGTCGTCGAGGACGCGGTGGCGCGCTACGCGGAGCGCTACGGACGCACGCCGGCGCCGAACCCGGACCGGGTCGTCATCGAGATCGCCCTCACCCGGGCGATGGGCCGCGCCTGACCCCGTACGGGAAAGCCCGGGCCCCCGCGTACGGGAGGACCCGGAGCACCCGCGTACGGGAGGACCCGGAGCACCCGCGTACGGGAAAGCCCGGACCCCCGCGTGCGGGAGAGTCCGGGCAGCACAGCGGCGCCATCGCGTTTCAGGTCCGCGATGGCGCCGCTGTGTGGGGGAAGTGCCGGAGCGATCTACAACGACGGGGGAATCGCTCAGGCACTGCGGGGGGTGGCGGTGATGGTCTCGGGCTCGATCAGCTGGTGGTCCCGCTGGTCGAGGTTGACGAAGATCATGCCGTACCGGATGGCACAGCGGATCGGCTGTGGTGCGCCCCGGGGGCGGCGCAGGCAGCGGTAGGCGCGGACGTCCTCGTCCTGCTCCCGTGCCACGACGATGGGCTCTCCGAAGAGGGTCACCTTCAACGCGTCGCCACGGTGGGGGATGGCGGTCGCGAGGTCGACGAAGTGCCAGCCGGATCGATAGGCCGAAGCCATCTCCCGGCGGAACCGGCGGTCATCTGGCGGGACGCTCACGCTCCCGCACCCTTGGTGGCGAACTCCCAGGACGGCTCCCCGGGGCCGGCGAGCACGTCACGCCCCGGAGCGGTCTCCCACGAGGGCTCGCTCCGGACGGGGGCGACCTCCCACGAGGGCTCGGGACGGGCGAGCACGTCACGTCCCGGAGCGGTCTCCCACGAGGGCTCGTCCGGCCCCGCCACCACCGAGTGCGCCGGGTGACTCTCCCACGAGGGCTCGCCGTCGAGTGCGAGCACACCGAGAGCAGCCGCCGCAACGGCTATGGCGCTAAGTGCACGAACCATCCTGGTCATGGCCGATCTCCACCTCTTTTGATCACTACCTCCCCCCCGCGTCTTAGACGATGGCTCACTCCCGCTCCTTTCCACCAGCCAAGCCGGGCATCATGTTCCTGTAATTCATGACCCTGAGGGGGGTGCAAATGAGGCTCGAATGTGACGTGTCAGGCCATAACCACAGTCACGGTGAACTATGCGACGTGGGCAAGGAGCTGTACGCGAACGCCCTCCGCACGGGTCGAATCGCCCGTTCCGAGGCCGAGGCCGCCCCCTGCCTGAAGGAACTGTCCCTGCTGCACCCGGATCCGGACGACAGCCAGTGGCTCCATCCGATCCCGCCGTCGATCGCGCTCAACCAGCTCATCCACCCCATCGAGCAGGAGATACAGGCCCGGCGCCAGCACGCCATCGCCCTGGCCGACGCGTTCGAGCCGTTCCTCGCCATCCACACCCAGGACCCCTCGGCCACCCAGGCGATCACCGTCCTCGAAGGCCTCAGCGTCATCAACGCCACGCTGGACCGCGTCATCAACGAGTGCACCGTGGAGCTCCTCACCATCCAGCCCGGCAGCGGCCGCCGCCCCGAGACCCTCGAAGCCGCCCTGCGTCGCATGGAGCCGCTCCTCGACCGAGGTGTCCGGATGCGCACGCTCTACCAGCACACCGCCCGCCACCATCCGGCCACCCTCGCCTACGTCGAGCGCGTCGCCCCCTACGGGCTGGAACTGCGCACCCTGGAAGAGATCGTCGACCGGCTGATCATCGTCGACCGCAAGGTCGCCTTCGTGCCCGCCCGCAGCGACCGCCAGGTCGCCCTCGAACTGCGCCACGAGGGCCTCGTCCAGTACCTCGTCGGCGTCTTCGACCAGTTCTGGCTGCACGGGGTGCCCTGGGAGGAGGAGATCCCCTACAGCCCGTCCGTGGACGGCATCGGCGGCGTCCAGCGCTCCATCGCCAAACTCCTCGTCGAGGGCCACGTCGACGAGGCCATCGCCCGGCGCCTCGGGATGAACGTCCGCACCTGCCGCGCCCACATCGCCAAGCTCGCCGCCACCCTCGGCAGCGGCAGCCGGGCCCAGCTCGGCTATCTGATCGCCCAGTCGGGCATCCTCGATCAGGACAACTGACCAGCGTCGAACGGGACTACCGACCACCGTGTACATACAGATCGACCTCGACGGGCCCGCCGGGACCCTTCGGGTCTCCGGGCACGGGCTCCCCACCGTGGAGCTCGTACGGGCCCCCGGAACCACCCCGAACACCCACACCCCCATCGGGACCCGCAAGCCCGCCCTGCTCGCCCTCGGCGTCGACGGGGAGCCCGCCCGGCTCAAGCCCGCGCGGGGCCGGCTGCTGCGGCGCTCCTACCGGGTGGACGTCCGCGTCGACGGGATCCGCTACCGCCTCGCCCCCTGCACCCACGTGGACAGCCGGTTCACCCGCGACGGGCGGACGCTCGGCACCCTGGAGTCCTCGGGGGACGGCACGGTGGACGCCGACTGGGACCCGGCCGTCGACCCCACCCCGCTCGACCGGGCCGTCGGCACCGCCCTGGCCGCCGCGTTCGGCACCGGCGCGGCCCCCTGGTGGGAGACCCTCGGCGACATCGTGGCCGAACTCATCCCGTAGCGGGGGACGCACGGGACACGCGCGATCCCGTAGGGGGACGCACGGGACACGCGCGATCCCGTGGCCGGGCGCGCTCGGGACACGCGCGAGGCCCCTTCCACAGCCGTGGAAGGGGCCTCGTCGCTTCTCTGTCCTACTCGCCGCGCTTGGGGCGCCAGACCACCAGCGCGCTCGCCTGCTGCACGTCCTGGTACGGCACCAGGTCGCGCCGGTACGAGGCGTGCACCTGGGCCTCGCGCTGCCGCATCGCCGCCGCCGCGCCGTCGACGGCCGCCGACAGCTCCGCGATCCGGCTCTGCAACGCCGCGACCTGGTTCTCCAGTTCGATGATGCGCTTGATCCCGGCCAGGTTGATGCCCTCGTCCTGCGACAGCTGCTGCACCTGACGGAGCAGCTCGATGTCACGGGCCGAGTACCGCCGGCCGCGGCCCGCCGTGCGGTCCGGGGAGACCAGACCGAGACGGTCGTACTGCCGCAGGGTCTGCGGGTGGAGACCGGAGAGCTGGGCGGCCACCGAGATGACGTACACCGGCGACTCGTCGGTCAGTTCGTACGGATTGCGTCGGCGCCCGTCCACCGGGTCACGCTCCCTTCGCGGCCTGGAACAGCTCCGCCCGGGGGTCCTCGGAGGCGGTCGCCTCGCGGTAGGTCTCCAGGGCATCACGTGCCTTGTCGTCCAGCTCCTTCGGCACCGCGATCTCGACCGTCACGAGGAGGTCGCCGCGGCTGCCGTCCTTGCGGACCGCGCCCTTGCCCCGGGCGCGCATGGTCCGGCCGTTCGGGGTGCCCGCGGGCAGCTTCAGGGTGACCGCGGGGCCGCCCAGGGTCGGGACCTTGACCTCGCCGCCGAGCGCCGCCTCCGTGAAGGAGACCGGCACGGTGACGGTGAGGTTGTCGTCCTTGCGGCCGAAGACCGGGTGGGCGTCGACGTGCACGACGACGTACAGGTCGCCGTTCTGCCCGCCGCGCTCGCCCGGCGCTCCCTTGCCGCGCAGCCGGATCTTCTGGTTGTCGCTCACGCCGGCCGGGATGCGGACCTGCATGGTGCGGGAGGACTTGGCACGACCGCTGCCCTTGCAGACCTCGCAGGGGTTCTCGGCGATGAGGCCGCGGCCCTTGCAGTCCACGCAGGGGTCGGTGAGCGAGAAGCCGCCGCCGCTGCCGCGCGAGACCTGTCCGGTGCCGACGCAGGTCGGGCAGACCCGGGGGGTGCCGTTCTTGTCGCCGGTGCCCGAACAGGCCGTGCACGGCTGCTGGCTGGACATCCGCAGCGGTACGGTCGCTCCCTCGATGGCCTCGGTGAAGCTGAGCGTCACCTCGGACTCGATGTCCTGGCCGCGCCGCGGCTGGGTGCGGGTGCCCGCGCCGGCGCCGCGGTTGAACAGGCCGCCGAAGACGTCCCCGATACCGCCACCGCCGCCACCGAAACCGCCGCCCGCGCCGCCCTGGGCGCCGCCTCCGAAGAGGTCGCCCAGGTCGAAGTTGAACGAGCCGCCGGCCCCGGGTCCGCCGGCCCGGAAGCCGCCGTTCCCGAAGAGGGCGCGGGCCTCGTCGTACTCCTTGCGCTTCTTGGGGTCGCCGAGGATGTCGTTGGCCTCGGAGATCTCCTTGAAGCGCTCCTCGGCCTTGGTGTCGCCCTTGTTGGCGTCCGGGTGGTTCTCGCGGGCGAGCTTCCGGTACGCCTTCTTGATCTCGGCGTCGGTGGCGTCCTTGGGGACGCCGAGAACCTTGTAGTAGTCCTTCTCGACGAAGTCCTTCGTGCTCATCGACGTCCCTCCTTCCGGACCGCTCCGGTGTTCGTCACTGCTCCGGTGACCGCCGGGGGTCCGGCGGTCACCACCGCTCCGAGGATCGGCGCGTCACCCCTCTTCGGGGGCACCGCTCTCCTCGTCGGAGGCCTTGCTCTCGTCCTTGGCCGGGGTCGCGCCCGGCTGGGGCTCGGCGACGGCCACGCGGGCGGGCCGGATGGTCCGCTCGCCGATCCGGTACCCCGGCTGCAGGATCGCCACGCAGGTCGTCTCGGTGACGTCCGGCGCGTACGAGTGCATCAGGGCCTCGTGGATCGTCGGGTCGAAGGGCTCGCCCTCCTTGCCGAACTGCTGCAGACCCATCTTGGCGACGACGGTCTCCAGCGATTCGGCCACCGACTTGAACCCGCCCACGAGCTCTCCGTGGTCCCGGGCCCGGCCGACGTCGTCGAGCACCGGAAGCAGGTCGGACAGGAGGCTCGCGACGGCGATCTCCTTGACCGTGATCCGGTCCCGCTCCACGCGGCGGCGGTAGTTCTGGTACTCGGCCTGGAGCCGCTGGAGATCCGCGGTGCGCTCGTCGAGCGCCGTACGGGTCTGGTCCAGCTGCGCCAGCAGGGCTACGTCCGTAGCGTCCCCGGCCGGGGCCGCCCCCTCCGCCTTGTCGGCGGGGGCGGCGGCAGCGGCGGTATCGGGCTCCTCGGGCGGGCCGTCGGCGGGGACGTCGGGCTTCTCCTCGAAGCCCGGGGTCTCCTCCGACATCAGGCAGCGCCGCCCTTCTGGGGCTCGTCGTCGATGATCTCGGCGTCTACGACGTCGTCATCCGCCTTGGCCTGCGCGCCACCCTCGGCACCGCCGGCGGCCTGGGCGCCCTGGGCGTCGGCGTACAGCGCCTGGCCGAGCTTCTGGGAGACGGCCGCGACCTTCTCGGTGGCGGTGCGGATCTCGGCGGTGTCCTCGCCCTTGAGCTTCTCCTTCAGCTCGACGAGCGCGGCCTCGACCTCGTCCTTGACGTCGCCGGGGACCTTGTCCTCGTTGTCCTTGAGGAACTTCTCCGTCTGGTAGACGAGCTGCTCGCCCTGGTTGCGGGACTCGGCGGCCTCGCGGCGACGGTGGTCCTCGTCCGCGTACTGCTCGGCCTCCTGGCGCATCCGGTCGACCTCGTCCTTCGGCAGCGAGGAGCCGCCGGTGACGGTCATCTTCTGCTCCTTGCCCGTGCCCAGGTCCTTCGCGGTCACGTGCATGATGCCGTTGGCGTCGATGTCGAAGGCGACCTCGATCTGCGGGACGCCACGCGGGGCCGGCGGCAGACCGGTCAGCTCGAACATGCCGAGCTTCTTGTTGTACGCCGCGATCTCGCGCTCGCCCTGGTAGACCTGGATCTGCACGGACGGCTGGTTGTCCTCGGCCGTCGTGAAGATCTCGGACCGCTTGGTCGGGATCGTGGTGTTGCGCTCGATGAGCTTGGTCATGATGCCGCCCTTGGTCTCGATACCGAGGGACAGCGGGGTCACGTCGAGGAGCAGGACGTCCTTGACCTCACCCTTGAGCACACCGGCCTGCAGGGCGGCGCCGATGGCGACGACCTCGTCCGGGTTGACGCCCTTGTTGGCGTCCTGACCGCCGGTCAGCTCCTTGACGAGCTCGGCGACGGCCGGCATACGGGTCGAACCACCGACGAGAACGACGTGGTCGATCTCGGAGAGGTTGATGCCCGCGTCCTTGATGACGTTGTGGAACGGCACCTTGCAGCGGTCGAGCAGGTCCGAGGTCAGCTGCTGGAACTGGGCGCGCGTGAGCTTCTCGTCCAGGTGCAGCGGGCCCTCGGCGGAGGCCGTGATGTACGGCAGGTTGATCGAGGTCTCCGTGGAGGAGGACAGCTCGATCTTGGCCTTCTCGGCGGCCTCGCGGAGGCGCTGGAGGGCCATCTTGTCCTTGGCCAGGTCGACACCGTGGCCGTTCTGGAACTGGGTCACCAGGTAGTCGACGACGCGCTGGTCCCAGTCGTCGCCACCGAGGTGGTTGTCACCGTTGGTGGCCTTCACCTCGACGACGCCGTCGCCGATCTCCAGGAGGGACACGTCGAAGGTGCCGCCACCGAGGTCGAAGACGAGGATCGTCTGGTCGTCCTTGTCGAGGCCGTACGCCAGGGCGGCGGCGGTCGGCTCGTTGACGATGCGCAGGACGTTGAGGCCCGCGATCTCACCGGCCTCCTTGGTGGCCTGGCGCTCGGAGTCGTTGAAGTACGCCGGGACGGTGATGACCGCGTCGACGACCTTCTCGCCCAGGTAGGCCTCGGCGTCGCGCTTCAGCTTCTGCAGGATGAAGGCGCTCATCTGCTGCGGGTTGAAGTTCTTGCCGTCGATCTCGATCTTCCAGTCGGTGCCCATGTGGCGCTTGACCGACCGGATGGTCCTGTCGACGTTGGTGACGGCCTGACGCTTCGCCACCTCGCCGACGAGCACCTCGCCGTTCTTCGCGAAGGCGACGACGGACGGCGTGGTCCTGGCGCCCTCGGCGTTGGTGATGACGGTGGGCTCGCCGCCTTCGAGAACGCTGACGACGGAGTTAGTCGTGCCCAGGTCGATGCCGACCGCACGTGCCATTTCAATTCCTCCAGCTGACGTACTTGAGTGGATCTGACTCAAGGATGCACGACGCCCTTCGATGAGTCAACAGACCTGAGTGGAGGGGGCTCAACTCTTCGCCCTTTATCTCACTCATACACGGCCGGGCGCGCGTCGATCCCGGACCGGACGGGGTGGCGCGTGAGAGAGTCCGGTTGCCCCTTGCCGGGCAAAGCAGGCATATCCCACGAATATCCCATGATTCTCAAGTCCCGGGTCCACGGATCCCCGTGTCCCGACTCCTCGGTCGCCGCTCGGAAGGGTGTGGGGAATGACGGCCAAGCGCACGTTCGACGTCGTGGGCGGGCTCGCCCTCCTGGTCGCACTGTCCCCGCTCCTCGCCGCCGTCGCCCTCTCGGTCGCGCTCGGCGGGGCCACCCCCGGCCGGGGCGTGCTGCGCCGCCGCACGGTGGCCGGACTCGGGGGGCGACCCTTCACGATGCTGACCTTCCGCACGAGGAGCCCCCTGGCCGCCCTGCCGCTGCTCCTGCACGTCGTCGGGGGCCGGATGTCGCTGGTCGGGCCGTGTCCGCTGACCCCCTCCCACCGCGAATGCGCGGGCGAGGGGCGCCGCCGGCTCTCCGTACGACCGGGGCTCACCGGCCCGTGGCAGATCAGCGGACGCTCGGACCTGCCGTGGGAGGAGCGCGAGCTGCTCGACCTCCACTACGTGGACCACCACTGGCTGGGGATGGATCTGTCGATCCTGGCGCGTACGCTTCCAGCAGTCCGCAGGCGGCGCGCGGCAAGGTTTGCCTGAGCGACACAGATCACCGCGAGCGCCGCTACAGCACGGGGCCCCGAACGGGTAATCTCAGCACGGACTCCATAAGTTACCGCTTAGTAGGCCCGCCCGAGGAGCCCCTCATGCAACTCGCCGCGATCATCGTGTCGATCGCCATCACGGTGGTGGCCGTCGCGCTGTTCGGCCGTGCCACCGTGCAGATCTACCGGTTCGTGCGCCTCGGGCAGCCCGTGCCCGCCGGCACCCGCACCGGCGACCCCACCCAGCGCACGGTCACCCTGGTCAAGGAATTCCTCGGCCACACCCGGATGAACCGCTGGGGCATCGTCGGCTTCGCGCACTGGTTCGTGGCCGTGGGCTTCTTCTCGCTGCTCCTCACGATCGTGAACGCCTTCGGCCAGCTCTTCCAGGCCGACTGGCTGATCCCGATCATCGGCGACTGGCTGCCGTACGAGATCTTCACCGAGTTCCTCGGCCTGATGACGGTCCTCGGCATCGTGACCCTCATCGTGATCCGGCAGCTCAGCAAGCCGACCAGGGCGGGCCGCAAGTCCCGCTTCACCGGCTCCAAGACGGGCCAGGCCTACTTCGTCGAGGCCGTCATCCTGATCGTCGGCCTCTGCATCATGACGCTGCGCGCCCTCGAAGGCGTCCAGCACCACGTGACGAGCTGGGAGCCGGGCTTCTTCGCCTCGTACCCGCTGATCGCGCTGCTCGACAACCTCGACCTGAGCACGATCCAGCACCTCACCTACTTCGTCGCGGCGCTCAAGATCGTCACGTCCTTCACCTGGATGATCACGGTCTCGCTCAACACGAACATGGGCGTCGCCTGGCACCGCTTCCTCGGCTTCCCGAACATCTGGTTCAAGCGGAACGCCGACGGCTCCACCGCCCTCGGCGGGCTCCTGCCGATGACGACGGCCGGCAAGGAGATCGACTGGGAGGACCCGGCCGAGGACGCCGTCTTCGGCGTCTCCCAGGTCGAGCAGTTCTCCTGGAAGGGCATCCTCGACTTCTCCACCTGCACCGAGTGCGGCCGCTGCCAGTCGCAGTGCCCCGCCTGGAACACCGGCAAGCCGCTCTCCCCCAAGCTCCTCATCATGTCGCTGCGCGACCACGCGCACGCCAAGGCCCCGTACCTGCTCGCCGGCGGCGGCAAGGACATGGAGGGCAACGAGAAGGCGACCGAGGAGCAGCTCAAGGACGTCCCCGCCTCGGCGATCGCCGAGGCCGAGCGCCCCCTCATCGGCACCGCCGAGGAGAACGGCGTCATCGACCCCGACGTCCTGTGGTCCTGCACCACCTGCGGCGCCTGCGTCGAGCAGTGCCCGGTCGACATCGAGCACATCGACCACATCGTCGACATGCGCCGCTACCAGGTGATGATCGAGTCCGCGTTCCCGTCCGAGGCGGGCACGATGCTCAAGAACCTGGAGAAGAAGGGCAACCCCTGGGGCCTGGCGAAGAAGCAGCGCGTCGAGTGGACCAAAGAGGTCGACTTCGAGGTCCCGATCGTCGGCAAGGACGTCGAGGACCTCTCCGAGTTCGACTACCTCTACTGGGTCGGCTGCGCCGGCGCCCTGGAGGACCGGGCCAAGAAGACCACCAAGGCCTTCGCCGAGCTCCTGCACATGGCGGGCGTCAAGTTCGCGATCATGGGCGGCGACGAGAAGTGCACCGGTGACTCACCCCGCCGCCTGGGCAACGAGCCGCTGTTCCAGCAGCTCGCCCAGGAGAACGTCGCGATGCTGAACATGGCGTTCGGCGAGGACGACGAGGACCCGGAGACGAAGAAGCCGAAGTCGGCGAAGCGGATCGTCTCGACCTGCCCGCACTGCTTCAACACCATCGCCAACGAGTACCCGCAGCTCGGCGGCGAGTACGAGGTCATCCACCACACCCAGCTGCTCCAGCACCTCATCGACGAGGGCAAGCTGGTCCCGGTGACCCCGGTCGACGGCCTCATCACCTACCACGACCCGTGCTACCTGGGCCGTCACAACAAGGTCTACACGCCGCCGCGCGAGATCATGTCCGCCGTCCCCGGCCTGCGCCAGCAGGAGATGCACCGCCACAAGGAGCGCGGCTTCTGCTGCGGCGCCGGTGGTGCCCGGATGTGGATGGAGGAGCGGATCGGCAAGCGCATCAACAACGAGCGCGTCGACGAGGCCCTGTCCCTCAACCCGGACATCGTCTCCACCGCCTGCCCGTTCTGCCTCGTCATGCTGACCGACTCGGTCAACGGCAAGAAGAACGAGGGCAAGGCCAAGGAGTCCGTCACGGTCGTGGACGTGGCCCAGCTGCTCCTCGAATCGGTGAAGACCCCGGTCGACCCCGAGCCGGAACCGGCCGAGGAGCCGGAACCGGCCGTCTGACCCGGACCTGAGAGGGCCGCCCCGCGAGAGATCGCGGGGCGGCCCTCTTCCGCGTCGTCAGGCCTTCTCGGCGACGTACGCCCCCACGAGCCTGCCCCAGAAGTCGTAGACCGAGCTGCCGGCACCCTGCTTCGGGGTGTCGATGGCGGCGAGCTCGTACCGGTGCCCGCCGGCGTCGACGAGCCGGTACGTCCAGCCGTGGTGACCGGCGGCCGGATGCCTCGGGTCGAGGGTGGCGACGGCGTGGCCGTTCGGCCGGCTGATCTCGACGCGGGGCCAGGACGCGCTCTTGTAGAACCGGGCGGTGTTCCCGTCGGGCAGCGTCACCCGGGCGGAGGCCTGCTGCGCGGCCGGCCCGGGCTTCTGCTTCGGGGCGGGGGTGGCCGTCGGGGTCGGCTTGGGGGTCGGGGTCGGCGTCGGCCGGTCGCTCGCGGCACCGGCCCCCGGAACCTGCTCCGGCCCGCCGGCGGCGAAGGCTCCGGCGGCCGGCAGGAGGAGGGCGGCGACCGCCCCGGTGGCGACGGCGGCGGTACGAACGGAACGACGGGTGCCACGCATCGGAAGGGCTCCTTGCTCGGGTCGCTGACATCTCCGAAGCTACGAGTACGACATTGAGGTGATACGTCAGATTTGTAACGGATGCCCGGCCTTTCCCCCTAGGGGATGTCACAGCTCAGTGGCAAGCAGCGGCCCGAGGAGCACCCGCGCGGCTGAAGCGGGTACGTTCGACGACGTGGCTGGATTCAGGAACGGACGCGGCCGGGACAACCGCCCCCCGCAGCACCAACAACCGCAGCAGGCGCCGTACGGGCACAACGCGGCCCCGCCGCCGTACCCGCAGCAGCAGTGGCCCCAGCAGGGCCCGGGCCAGGGCCCGGCCCCGTACGGGCAGCAGCAGAGCGGCGGGCAGCAGCAGTCCTACGGAGAGCCGGAGTACTTCGGCGAGCCGTACGGCCGGCCGCAGCACCCGCAGGGGGCGACGGCGAACAACCCGGGCCACACCCAGATGTTCAGCGTCGACGACCCCTACGGCGACGCCTCGACCCACCGGCCCGGCGCCGCCCCCGTCCCCACGGGCCCCCGGCTGCCGTGGAAGGCCCTCCTGAGCGGCATCGTGCTGCGCCCGGCGGACACGTTCCTGCGGATGCGGGACCACGCCGTCTGGGGCCCGGCGCTGATCGTCACCTTCCTGTACGGGCTCCTCGCCATCTTCGGCTTCGACAAGGCGCGCGACGAGGCGATCGACGCGACCCTGTCGACGGCGATCCCGTACGTCCTGATGACCGCCCTCGGCTTCGTCGTCGGCGGACTGATCCTGGGCGCGGTGACGCACACGCTCGCGCGCCAGCTCGGCGGCGACGGGGCCTGGCAGCCGACGGTGGGCCTGTCGATGCTGATCATGTCGATCACGGACGCGCCCCGACTGGTCTTCGCCCTCTTCCTGGGCGGCGAGAACGGCATCGTCCAGGTGATCGGCTGGCTGACCTGGCTGGCGGCCGGAGCGCTCTTCACCGTCATGGTGAGCCGCTCGCACGACCTGCCGTGGCCGAAGGCGCTGGGCGCGTCGGCGATCCAGCTGGTGGCCCTGCTGAGCCTGATCAAGCTGGGCACGCTGTAGGGACGGACGACGGAGAGGGCCCCGCCGGCACACGGCGGGGCCCTCTTCCCATGTCCCGGGCGGGCTCAGGCGTCGAGGACCTGGCCCTCGCGCTTGACCACGGGCGGCTCGACCGACCAGGGGAAGTTGATCCACTCGTCGGTCTTCTTCCAAACGTACTCGCACTTCACGAGGGAGTGGGACTTCTCGTAGATGACGGCGGAGCGGACCTCGGCGACGTGGTCGACGCAGAAGTCGTGGACGAGCTTGAGCGTCTTGCCGGTGTCGGCGACGTCGTCGGCGATCAGGACCTTCTTGTCGCTGAAGTCGATCGCGTTCGGCACGGGCGCCAGCATGACCGGCATCTCCAGCGTGGTGCCCACGCCGGTGTAGAACTCCACGTTCACGAGGTGGATGTTCTTGCAGTCCAGGGCGTAGGCCAGACCGCCGGCGACGAAGACACCGCCGCGGGCGATGGACAGCACGACGTCCGGCTCGTAACCGTCGTCCGCGACGGTCTGCGCCAGCTCGCGGATGGCGCGCCCGAAACCCTCGTACGTCAGGTTCTCGCGTACTTCACTCATGCCTGCGACCGCCTCACACCTGGGTCCGATGGAAGTTCATGAACGAGCGGGAGGCCGTCGGCCCCCGCTGGCCCTGGTACCGGGAGCCGTACCGCTCGCTCCCGTACGGGAACTCGGCGGGCGAGCTCAGCCGGAACAGGCACAGCTGCCCGATCTTCATACCCGGCCAGAGCTTGATCGGCAGGGTGGCGAGGTTCGACAGCTCCAGCGTCACGTGGCCGGAGAAACCCGGGTCGATGAAACCGGCGGTCGAGTGCGTCACGAGCCCCAGCCGCCCCAGAGAGCTCTTCCCCTCCAGCCGCGAGGCGATGTCGTCCGGGAGGGTGATGACCTCGTAGGTCGAGGCGAGCACGAACTCGCCGGGGTGGAGGATGAAGGCCTCGTCCCCCTCCGGCTCGACCTCACGGGTCAGATCGAACTGTTCGACGGCGGGGTCGATGTGGGGGTAGCGGTGGTTCTCGAACACCCGGAAGAAGCGGTCAAGCCTCACGTCGATGCTCGAGGGCTGCACCATGGATTCGTCGTACGGGTCGATGCGCACCCGTCCGGCATCGATCTCGGCCCGGATGTCCTTGTCTGAGAGAAGCACGCCCCCACGATACGCAGAGGGCGCGGACCTGCCCCAATCGGCAGGGGCCCGCGCCCCGGGCACCCGTCAGCGCCGCCCGGTCTCCACCGGCACCGCGTGCCGCAGCCGCGCACACCTCGGACACCGGATGAGCCGCCCCGGCCCGATACGCCCGGCCCCGAGCTGCTGCAGCGGGAACGAAGCGGTACTGAACACATGCCCCTCGGCACAACGGACGACGGTGCGCTCCATCGGACCCATCAAGTCCCTTCCCCTACACATGCGGTGGACGAGCAGCCACATTAGGGGATGAAGGGGACACCCTCCAGACGGCACTCCGCACACGCCGAGGCACGAACTTCGGCTCAAGTGGCGCATGGGGTACAGTGTGCAACGATGCGGCACGGTTCATCCGGCCGTTGTGCGGATGTAGTTTAATGGTAGAACATGAGCTTCCCAAGCTTATAGCGCGGGTTCGATTCCCGTCATCCGCTCTTCTATGAAGCCCCAGGTCAGCGACCTGGGGCTTCGTCGTACAGATCTCTCAGCGCGTATGGTCGGCGGGTCGGCCGACCTGTTTCCCCCGTCGCAAGCGATCACGCCGGCCGCGGCAGAGGACAGCGTGCGCCGAGCATTCTCGCTCCGGGGATAAACCCCGTGTCGGTGCGGTGCGTGTCTCACTAGCGTGTGTCCATGAATGAGGTCACGTGGGTGGGGGTGAGGGAGCGGGTTCTCCGGCTCGCCGAACACCCTGAAGCAGACAAGGTCTTCGGCGCGCGGGAGCACGGCTTTCGCCTCGGTCCGGTCATGAGCGAGGAGCAGCTCCGGGCGCTGGAGGTGGAGCTGGGCGTCGGTCTGCCCGCGCAGTACCGGAGCTTTCTCCTCCATGTCGGAGCAGGTGGAGCCGGTCCTCACTACGGCCTGATGACACCGTCCTTGGGCGACGGTGGGTGGCAGTGGCGCGGCATCGGGCTCGCGTTCTCCGCCCAGCCCACCACCGCCGAGTTCGCCGGGCGGCCCTTCGTGGCCGAGGTGCTGCAGGGTGAGCTCGACGCGCTCGACGCTCAGGAGCCCGAGAAGGACGCCTTCGCGACCGACGAGGAGTTCCATCATGCTCACGCGGCCTGGGACGCGCGCTACGAGGAGCTGTACGACGCGCAGGAAGCGGGCGCGGTGTTCCTCAGCGAGCAGGGATGCGGCTACACGTCGCTGCTGGTGATGTCAGGCCCGCACCGGGGGGCCATCTGGGAGGATCTGAGACCGATGGACCGGGGGATCGAGCCGACCGGACATGACTTCGCGCACTGGTACCGAAGCTGGCTCGAGCGCACCGAGCAACGGCTCGATACCTGACAGGGTGACGACGATGCGGTACTGCGAACGCCACGAAATGCACAACTGCGCGGACTGCGCTCCGCCCGCACCGCGCAGCAGCGCACCCACCAGCGAATGGGAGGGCTGGCCGGCAGCCGCGATCATCATCCACGCCAGCGGCAAGGCCCACCTTCCCGGCTGCATGCACATCGTCCCGGCCGATATCCGGCCACCCCGCTACGGCTGGGTGCTCACCCCATCACCCGGGGCCTGGCGCCGCCTCGCGCCCTCCAGCCCGCTCCGCGCCACCCAAGGCAACACCGAGCGGGCGGCCATGAGTCGCTGCGAGAGCTGCGACGCGACGCAATAGGGACGCGGCTCGATTCCCGGGGGAGAACCTGTCCGTTCAGGTTCAGCCGACCGTGCCCCAAGCGTGCCCTTCGGAGCGTTGAACAGCGGTCAGAACGGGTACGGCCGGATCACCGTCACGTGCCGCCCATGAGAACGTTCCCGCAGGTCAGGGGCGTGATGATCAACCTGAGCTTCGGTGATTCCCAAGCTTATGGCGCGGGTTCGATTCCCGTCATCCGCTCATTCACGAAGCCCCAGGTCAGAGACCTGGGGCTTCGTCGTTGTCCGGGGCGGGCGGTCGCTACCGCCGGGTGTTGGTGCGGTGCGAGAGGTGGGTGGAGAGCACCTGGCCCACTTCCACCATGCTCAGGCCGAACATCAGGATGCCCAGGGGGACATGGAGCGACGGCATGTGCGCGATGCCCAGGACCACCTGGACCGAGGCGAGGACGAGGAAGCCGGAGGCGTACAGGATGGGGCGGGGGGAGCCGCCGCCCGGGCGCCAGGCAAGGACGGCGGCGAGCACGTACAGCATCGACGCCCCGTACATCACGCGGGAACCCACGTCGTGCAGCAGCCCGCCGTACGACGTGGACAGCAGGAGTCCGGCGGTCGCCGCCTGGAAGAAGAGGGTCACGGTCTGCAGGGCTATCGCGACCTGCACGAACGTGAGCCTGACCGGTGCTGCCGTCGTCTGCGTGGCCATGGCGCGGCCCCCCTCTTCTGCCTCGCGGCGGTGGATCGTCGGTGTCTCGACTCTCCGACGACGCGGCCCCGCGAAATGTGAGGCGGCGGGCGGGGCTCACAATCCGGTGCGGTGTTTCGTCGAAGTACCGAGAGCCGAAGCGGACGAGAAGAACCAGGGAGCGGCCGGGACCATGAGCACCCCATCCGAGGCAGGGCACGACCCGTTCGAGCCGCATCTCAGCGCGGTCGTCGACGAGCGGCGCCAGCTGATCAACCTCTCCTACCGGCTGCTCGGTTCACTGGCCGAGGCCGAGGACGCCGTACAGGAGACCTACACCCGCTGGTACGCGATGTCACGGCAGCAGCGGCAGGCCATCGAGTCGCCCGGCGCCTGGCTGACGACCGTGGCCAGCCGCGTCTGCCTGGACGTGCTCGGCTCGGCGCGGGCCCGGCGCGAGCGGTACGTCGGCGCGTGGATACCCGAGCCGCTGCCCGACCGCACGGAGTGGATGAGCGGACGGGCCGACGGCGGCGCCGAACCGGTCGACCCCGCCGACCGGATCACCCTCGACGAGTCGGTGAACATGGCCTTCCTCGTCGTCCTGGAGGCGATGACACCGGCCGAGCGCGTGGCGTTCATCCTGCACGACGTCTTCCGCTACCCCTTCGCCGAGATCGCCGAGATCGTCGGCCGGACGCCCGCGGCCTGCCGGCAGCTGGCGTCCTCGGCCCGCCGGCGCGTCCAGGCGGCGCGGGCCCCGGAGGCCGCGACGGCCCGGCAGGCCGGTCTGGTGCGGGACTTCAAGGAGGCTTGGCAGGCCAGGGACATCAGGGCACTCGTCGACCTCCTCGACCCCGACGCCACGATGACCGCCGACGGCGGCGGCATGGTCGGCACCGTGCTGCGCCCGGTCGAGGGCGGGGAGCAGATCGCCCAGTACCTCATCCACATCGCCGACAAGGCCCCCGGCCTGACCCTCCTGGAGCGGACGGTCAACGGCCGGCCCGGTCTGGTCGCCCAGCACTCCGGCGTCACCGTGACCGTGGCGGCGTTCGACCTCACCGGCGACCGCGTCACCCGCATCTGGGCCGTCCGCAACCCGGAGAAGCTCCGCCCGTGGACGGAGTACGGGGAGAGCTGACCGGCAGGAGGGCGGGGGCAGGGCCGTGCCCCCGCCCTAGTCCCTGCGCTCGTCCCCGGCGAGCGTCGAGAGGGCCGTGGGCAACAACCCCCGCTTCATCGCGGGCATCAGGAAGGGTCTCGCCGCACTCGGCGAAGGGTAGACGTGCGCACCAACCAGTGGATGAGGAAGCTCCTGACGGAGGTGGACCTGACCGGCCTCTCCTCGTCGGACGTCCCCCCCATGTTCCGGGAGGTCGTCGAGCGCGGCTGGTCGGTGACGGGGAGCGGTGCGCGGGTGCTGACCGACCTCCGCACCGATCCGGACGGCTCCCACTTCGACCGCCTGGCGGAGGAGACGACGGTCAACGGCCGCGGGATGACGGACTACGACCTCCCCGCCGAGCCGGCCGCCGCGGACGCCCGCGCGAGCGTGCTGCTGCGCCGCTGCCTGGCGTACGCCGCCGACTGCCTGCGGGCGGCGGGGGAGCAGTTCGGCGACGACGCGGTGCGGGCCTACGTGTCGCTGTCGCTGGGCGGCCTGGACGACGACCTCCTCACCGCCCAGGTCACGTTCTGCACCCCCCTGCCGGACACCCCGCCCTACATCGCCGGCCTCGAACAGGTCCAGGACGCCGCCGTCGCGGAACTCTCCCTGCGGGACTGCCCGGTCGGGGGGTGACGCGGGCATCGGCAGCGGTGCCGGGGCGGGAGCGGGAGGGGGTCCCGAGGAGGGGAACCACCCGGTCGGGACCCGTCGTCCGGGGTCGGCGCGGAGTAGGCTGGAGACACCGGGAGTCACTCGAACACCCGCTCCCACGCGGACGTCGTTTCCGGCGATCAAGACACCGGGCCGCTCCGGGCGGCCCGGGGACGGGTCCGCGATCATGACCTCCGCCCCCGCTCCTCCGCTCGCGGCGCGTCTGTCGCTGACGCCGAGGACCGCGCCCTCCGGCCCGCTGGACGGCGGCTGGTGGCCCCGTTCACGCGTTCTCGAAGCCGAACTTCCCGCTCTGTGCGCGGCGTTGGAGGGGCGCTACGGGCGCATCACGCGCGTCACCGTGAATCCCGCGCGCTGGCCCGTCGTCCCGCACAAGGTGCCCGTCACCGGGCACACCCTGCACGTCGGCTGGTTCGCGGAACAGGATCCCGACACGATGATCCTGCTCTCCTACGCGGTCGGCCGCTGCGACCTGCTGGTGATACCGCCCGAGACCCAACCCGCCGCCGCGGCACGGCTGATGGCCGCCGCCGCCCTCCCCGGCGGCGTGCGGGCCGCCGGTGCCCTGCTGTCCGACGAGGCCGCGACCGGCCGCCGCACGCGGGACGCCCGCAGCGGCGAGGAGGCGTGGGAGACCGATGGCGGGTCCGCCCCGCCGCCCCTCCGGCACCCGGTCGTCGGCGCGCGGATGATCCCGATGCCCGGGCGGCGGCGGAGGTGAGTCCGCGGAGCTCCTGACCGCCCCACCGGCCGGAGCACGGCGGGGCGGCGGGGCGTTCCCGCCTGATTCGTCAGGAATCGAGAAGCGGGGGTGCTCCGGCCCAACTAGCTTGTGGGCATGGACATCACCATTCACACCACCGTCCTCCCGCACGACGACCCCGACGCCTCCCTCGCCTTCTACCGCGACACCCT
The DNA here is from genome assembly GCF_040296665.1 of Streptomyces sp. NPDC002057. Lineage (NCBI taxonomy): Bacteria > Bacillati > Actinomycetota > Actinomycetes > Kitasatosporales > Streptomycetaceae > Streptomyces > Streptomyces sp. NPDC002057. The sequence continues at coordinate 291,054 of NZ_JBEOXR010000001.1, read as the reverse complement.
CGGCTTCGAGGTCCGCGGCGACGTCGGGCAGGGCAGGACCCGGTGGATCACCGTCGGGCCCGTCGGGCAGCCCGGTACGTCGATCCTGCTCGCGCCGCCCGGGGCCGACCCGGGGATCACCGAGGCCGAGCGGCGCACCATCGCCGAGATGATGGCCAAGGGCACCTACGGCTGGATCCTGCTCGCCACCCCCGACCTCGACGGCACCTTCGAGAAGCTGCAGGCCGGGGACGCCGAGGTCGTCCAGGAGCCGACCCGGCAGCCGTACGGCGTGCGCGACTGCGCCTTCCGTGACCCCGCGGGGAACCTCGTCCGCTTCCAGGAGCTCCGCTGAAAGGATCACCCCCATGTGTCATCCTGCGTGGATGAGCGCACTGACCGAGGCGCACCGCCTGAGTGATCTCGCGCGGTTGCGCCGCGTTCGCGACCGGATCGACCGGGAGTACGCGCTGCCGCTGGACGTCGAGGCGCTCGCCCGCGGCGTGAGCATGTCGGCCGGGCACCTCAGCCGCCAGTTCAAGCAGGCCTACGGCGAGTCGCCGTACTCCTACCTCATGACGCGGCGCGTCGAGCGGGCCATGGCCCTGCTCCAGCGGGGCGACCTCAGCGTCACCGACGTCTGCTTCACCGTCGGCTGCTCCTCGCTCGGCACCTTCAGCACCCGCTTCACCGAGCTCGTCGGGGTACCCCCCAGCGTCTACCGGCGCCGGGTCGCGGACGGCGAGGCCGGCCTGCCGTCGTGCGTGGCGAAACAGGTCACCCGACCGGTCAGGAATCGAGAAGCACCGGTACCCGCCCCGCACCTAGCGTGAATTCCATGAACGCCATCGCAGCAGTCACCCTGGAGGTGGCCGACCTCCCGGCCGCCGAGCGCTTCTACTCCGCCTCCGGCCTGGGCGCCCATGTCCGCCTCCGCGCCACGGACGCCCCGGCCACCGGCTTCCGCGGGTTCTCGCTCTCGCTCACGGTGTCCCGGCCGGCCGACGTGCGGCACCTGCTCGACGCCGCGCTGGACGCCGGCGCCACCTCGCTCAAGCCGGCGTCGAAGTCCTTCTGGGGCTACGGCGGTGTCGTGCGGGCCCCGGACGGCACCATCTGGAAGGTCGCGACCTCCGAGAAGAAGGACACCGGCCCGGTCACCGGCCGTGTCGACGCGTTCGTCCTCCTCCTCGGGACCGCGGACGTCGCCGAGAGCAGGAAGTTCTACGTGGGGCGGGGCCTCACCGTCGCGAAGAGCTTCGGCCGCAAGTACGTCGAGTTCGCCGCGGCCCCGGAGAGCCCCGTCAAGCTCGCTCTGTACGGGCGCCGCGCCCTCGCCAAGGACGTCGGCGTCCCCGTCGACGGCGAGGGGTCCCACCGGCTCGTCCTCGGCGGCGAGGACGGCGGTTCCTTCACCGACCCGGACGGGTTCGCCTGGGAAGCCGCCTCCGTCGCCGTCACCTCCTGATCCGGCCGCTCTTCCCGGCTCCAGCCCCGCTCCAGCCCCCAGCCCCCGCACGTCCGAGAGGAACTCCGCCATGTCGAGCACCCGGTCGTCCGCCAGGAACACCCCCACCGGCGGCGAGAAGTACGACGGCTTCACCGAGGAGGAGCGCGACGCGATGAAGGAGCGCGCCCAGGAGCTCAAGAAGACCGCGCGTCGCGGGTCGCGGTCGGCCAAGGCCGACGGGGAGACCGAGGTGCGCGCGAAGATCGCCGAGATGCCGGACGCCGACCGCGTCCTCGCCGAGCGGATCCACGAGCTCGTGAAGGAGCACGCCCCGGGCCTCGCCCCCAAGACCTGGTACGGGATGCCCGCGTACGCCAGGGACGGCAAGGTCGTCTGCTTCTTCCAGAGCGCGCAGAAGTTCAAGACGCGGTACGCCACCCTCGGCTTCAGCGACCTGGCGCACCTCGACGAGGGCTCCATGTGGGCGACCAGCTACGGCCTGACGGAGCTCACCTCCGACGACGAGGCACGGATCGCCGCGCTCATCGTGAAGGCGGCAGGCTGAACGGTCGGTGAGGAGTGACCCAAGGGGCGGTGTGGGCAGGGGTGTTGGGCGTGGCGGTCCGGACGGGCCCGCCGCGCCGCCCCGGCCCGCCGCGCCCCTGCCCGCCGGGACGCCGCCGCCGGGGCCCCGCGAAGCTTCGCCCCGCGCAGGCGAATATCCGAGATCGCCGAGGGAGAATTCGAAGCGACGCGAGGTGAAAATTTGTCATGTAAACACACGGGATGGCTGTGCGCGAAATCTTTCACCCCGCGCTTCTCCCCCCATCGTGCTAGTGTCGATATCAGTTGCAGTTGTGGGTCCCGAACGTACGAGTGCCCTACCGGTCTTTCCGGCTGTGGGCACCCTTTTTCATTTCCGGGCTTTTTCCGGGCGGGGCGATCATCGCAGCGACACGGAGCACACAAGGTGTGGGCTCCGAGCACTGCCCCGAAGGAGAATTTGGCATGGCGACTGGCACCGTGAAGTGGTTCAACTCGGAAAAGGGCTTCGGCTTCATCGAGCAGGACGGTGGCGGCCCCGACGTCTTCGCCCACTACTCGAACATCGCCGCCCAGGGCTTCCGTGAGCTGCAGGAAGGCCAGAAGGTGAGCTTCGACATCGCGCAGGGCCAGAAGGGCCCGACCGCCGAGAACATCGTCCCCGCCTGAAACCAGGCGCTGACGCGTAGCACGAGTTGACGAGCTGAGGCCCGCACCTTTGGGGTGTGGGCCTCAGTTTTTTGTACCTCTTAGTACCAAGCACCTCATGTCGGCTGCGGAAAATCTGCCCGGCCCCCTTCTGGACCCTCTCCCCTGGACCACTCTCCGCAGGAGTCACCATGCGCTGTGTCATCGCCCGCTTCCCGTTCGAGCTGACCAAGGCCGGTGTCCTCGAATCGATGAAGGGCGTCAAGCCCGAGCCGGCCGTCGGTGACGTCGTCACCATCGGCCGTCGTCAGTACCCGGTGAAGCAGGTGGGCGAGGTCGTCACCCGCCAGGACCGCCGTGATTTCAGCGCCGGCGAGGTCGTCCGCGCCATGACCCGCCTCGGCTTCACCTGCACCACGGTCTCCGCCGACGAGCCCTCCGGGACGACCTTCTGACGGACCCGGGGCGGGCCCGGCCCGCCCCGAACGTGGCTCACCGCGCCGTACGGGTGGGCGCGCCGCGCCGCGCGCGGGGTCAGTGGTCGAAGTAGCTGAAGTCGCCCACCGTCCAGGCGCTCACGTCCTCGAGGGCGACCCGGTACATCCCGCCGGTCTCCGGGATGCCCACCGTGCCCTGGAGGATCCGGGCGAGGTGGAAGTGCAGGTGGGTGGGTGGCCCTTCCTTCCGTGCGGAGGGGCTGAAGACGCCGGAGAACTCGCCCAGCCGGGGGGAGTCCGTCAGGACCTCCGACACGCGCTGTCTCCACAGGGCTTCCGGGGCCAGTCGGCCGGTGAGGACCACACCCCCCGCGACCACCGTGAGGGACATCTGATTGCTCTGCCCGGACTCCACCGTGGCGGCAATGTCAACGAGCAGCTCGTCAGGCTTCGACATGGAAGTCGATTCTAGGCGGCACCCCTCCCCGGGCGCCCCCTCCGGTGACCGCCGTCCCGGGTACCTCCGACGGGCCGCCGCCCGTCATCGCCGCCGGGCCCCGGGCCGGTCGCGGCCCCGTACCCGCTACAGCGGTGCCGTGTCGTCCGCCGGGAACGCCGGGCCGTGGCCCGGGACGATCACGTCGGCCGTGGCGAGGACACGCAGGCGCGAGTCCTTCAGGACGGTGTGGTCCGGCGCCACCGGGTCCTCCACCGGGCCGTTCGGCCGCCACCAGAGGTCACCCACGAAGGCGACGACGCCCGCGTCGGTTCCGGCGAGGAGGGTGATGTCCTCGGGGCTGTGGCCGGGGGTACGGATCAGCCGCAGCGACGGGGCCAGCTCGTGGCCCTCCGCGTCGCGGTCGGTCCACTGGTCGTTCTCGTAGATCGCCTTGTGGTCGTGGACGCGGGCCCGGCCGAAGAGGCCGACGTTCATGGTGTTGTCGGGGTGGTGGTGGCTGAGCACGACGTCGGTGATGTCGTCGGGGCCGAGGCCGAGTTCGGCGAGCGGGCCGAGGATCCGGTCGCGGCTCGCCACCATGCCGGGGTCGACGATCACGTGCCGGTCGCCGTCCCGCACGTAGGAGACGGTGGCGGCGACCCCGGGGCCCGTGGAGAGCGTGTAGCCGGTGGTCAGGATGGTGTAGGTGGCGGTGCGGGCGCTCGGTGCGTCGTCGTGGTGTGTCATGCCCCAAGTCTTCTGCGGGGCGGGCGTCTTCACGAGTGGCCGTGCTGCCACTGATCGCGGGAATCGTGCCAGCGGTCTCGTCCGCGCTCCCGGCCCGCGTGCCAGACTCGCCCCCATGCCGCCCTTCGTCACCGTCGCCGCCTACGCCCCGCACGGGGTCGGCATGCTCGGCGCCGGCATCGTCTCCGAGGTGTTCGACGCGCGCGGCGGAGGTCTGCCGCTCTTCGACTTCGCGCTCTGCACCGACCGGCCGGGAAACGTCCGCACCGACGTCGGGCTGCCCCTCGTGGTCGAGCACGGTCTGGACCGGCTGGCCACCGCCGATCTGGTGATCGCCCTGCCCTGGGCGGAGTTCCGCACGCCCCCGGCGCCCGCCGTCCTCTCCGCGCTCACCTCGGCGCACGCGCGCGGGGCGCTGGTCGCGGCCCACTGCGTCGGCGCCTTCGCGCTCGCCGCGGCCGGGCTGCTCGACGGGCGGCGCGCCACCACCCACTGGCGGTTCGCCGGCCTCCTCGCCGAACGCCACCCGGACGTCACCGTCGAACCCGACGCCCTCTACGTCGACCAGGGCCCGATCGTCACGGGCGCCGGCGCCGCCGCGGGCTTCGACCTGTGCCTGCATCTGCTGCGCCGGGAGTACGGGGCCACCACCGCCAACGCCATCGCCCGGGACCTGGTGCTCCCCTCCCACCGCGACGGCGGGCAGGCCCAGTACCTCGTCACCCCCGTACCGGAGGACAGTCGGGACGAGCGGCTGACGGACGCCCTGGACTGGGCCCGGGCCAACCTCCACGAGCCGCTGCCCGTGGCGGAGTTGGCCCGCCGGGCGCTGATGAGCCGCCGTTCCTTCGCCCGCCGGTTCGCGGCCTCCACCGGCACCACCCCGCACGCCTGGCTGCTCTCCCTGCGTCTCGGCCGGGCCGAGGAGCTCCTGGAGACCACGGACCTCCCGGTGGAGGAGATCGCCCGCGCGGTCGGTTTCGGGAGCGCGGCGGTGCTGCGCGCCCAGTTCGTACGCCGGCGAGGTGTCCCGCCGCGGTCGTACCGCCGTTCCTTCACCCGTACGCCCACCGTCTCGCCCTGAGCGGGGTCAGACCAGGGCCGCGGCCGTCAGGGCCAGGGCCGAACCGGCGAAGACCACGGTGTGGCGGACGTTCTGGAGGACGCGGGTCCAGGCCGGGAAGGCGCCCTCGGCGGCCGTGAGGAAGGCGGGGACGTCGACGCGGAGCAGCTCCGGGTCGCCCTTGCGCCGGAAGGCGGCGCGGACGGACTTCACGGCGCCCAGCTGGCTCTGCAGGATCGCGAGGTTGGCCAGGAAGGCGATCGAGGAGAAGACCCAGGTCAGGGTGGTTCCCCAGGGGCTGCCGGTCAGGTTGAGCACGGCGGCGGTCAGCGACGCGGCGGCGAAGGCGCCGGGCGCCCACCACTCGTGGCCGCTCGCGTCGAAGCGGAGCCTGTTCTCCTCCAGGACGGCCGGGCGGACGCCCTGGCGCCGCAGTTCGGCGACGGCGGCGGCCTTGGCGACGGCGCCGAAGCGGTGGCGGAGGACCGGGATGCTGACGAAGGCGGCGGCGACGAGGATCTGGGCGGCCGCGGCGAGGGCGGTGAGGGTGGTCATGTCGGGCTCCTTGGCGGTCGGGGCGGTTCCGTCGGCCGCCACTTGCACTTAGTTCAAGTGGCGATGTCGAGAACTGTAGAGGCCGACTTGAACTAAGTGCAAGACCTGACTTGAACATTGTGCAATCGTCTTCGCGGTGACCTATCGTGAGCCCATGGCCCGCTCCACGCTCACCCGTGACCAGATCGTCCGCACCGCCGTCGAACTCCTCGACTCCGACGGCCTCGAAGGCCTCAACATGCGCAGCCTCGGCCAGCGTCTGAACTCGGCCGCGACCGCCGTCTACTGGCACGTCAAGAACAAGGACGACCTGGTCACCCTCGCGGGCGACCTGGTCTGGGACGAGATCCGGCTCCCCGACCCCGACACCGTCGACTGGCGCACGGCCGCCACCGCCATGGCGGGCGACCTGTACGCGATGTTCACCCGGCACCCCTGGCTCGTGCAGGCCTTCGCGACCCACCTCTTCCACGGCGAGGGCAAGGCCCGCCACGACGACCACAACCTCGCCGTGTACGAGGCCGCCGGGTTCGTCGGTCCCGAGGCCGACCGGGCCGCCGCCGCCGTCTTCACCTACGTCCTCGGCAACGCCTCCTCCGCCGCCGCCACCGCCGCGCTGACCCGGCGGATCGAGCGCGAGGGCGGCGACGCCGAGGAGGTGTTCGCCGCCACGATGAAGGAGGCCGTCGAGGTCGCCGGGCGGTTCCCGCGCCTGCGGAGCCGTATCGACGCCCTCGCCGCCGCCGACTACGCCGAGGCCCCCGACGACACCTTCGCGTTCGGCCTCGACTCCCTGCTCGACGGCCTGACGGCCCGCCTGACGGGCTGACGGGCTGACGGGCCGGCTGTCGGTCGCCCGACGGGCCGACCGGTCCGCGCCGGGCTTCCCGCCCGGACCCCCCGTACGGACCCCGCCCGCTTGCGGCGGGCCCGGTCCCGATCGAGCTTGGGGTGATCGTGCGACCAGCGGGAGGGCCCATGAGCAGCATCGACACACCGGCCGACGTGCCGAAACCGCGGGCCGGTGTGGCGCGGCCCGCCGCGCCCGCCATGACCTGGCTGACCCTGGCCCTGATGACGACCGCGTCGGTCGCGAGTCTGCGGGCCGCGCCCACGATGGCCGTCTACGGGCTCGCCTGCGTCTTCCTCTACATCGTCCCGGCGATCCTGTTCCTGCTGCCGACCGCCCTCGTCTCGGCCGAGCTCGCCTCGGGCTGGAACGGCGGCGTGTACCGATGGGTGAGCGAAGGCCTGTCGAAGCCGCTCGGCTTCCTCGCCGTGTGGTGCCAGTTCGCGATGACGATCTTCTACTACCCGAGCCTGCTCGCGTTCGTCGCCTCGACCATCGCGTACATCATCGACCCGGCCCTCGCCAGCAACGGCCCGTACACCGCCATCGTCATCATGGTCCTGTACTGGACCGGCGTCTGGATCTCCTCGCGCGGCACCACGGCCCTGGCCGGACTGGCGAGTTGGGGCCTGATCATCGGCACCCTGATCCCCGGCACCGTGCTCGTCGTGCTGGGCATGGTCTTCCTCGGCGAGGGCAACGCGTCGGCGGCGCCGATGGACGCGGCGAACCTCTTCCCGCAGTGGACCGGCCTCGCCAGCCTCGTCCTGATCGTCAACAACTTCCTGTCGTACTCCGGCATGGAGATGAACGCGGTGCACGTCTCCTCGCTCAAGAACCCGGCGAAGGAGTACCCCAAGTCGATGTTCCTCGCGATGGGGCTGGTGCTGCTGATCTTCATCCTGCCCGCGCTCGCCATCAGCTGGGTCGTCCCGTCCGACCAGCTCAGCCTCACCGCCGGCGTCATGCAGGCCTTCGACGCCTTCTTCGCGTACTTCCACATCGGCTGGCTCACCCCGATCGCGGCCGTCGCCCTGGTCGCCGCCTCCCTCGGCGGGATGCTCACCTGGCTCGCCGGGCCGTCCAAGGGCCTGCTGCTGATCTCCCGCGAGGAGGGCTACCTGCCGCCCTTCCTGCAGAAGCTCAACAAGCACGGCATCCAGCAGAACATCCTGGTCACCCAGGGTGTCGTCACCACCGTCATCGCCCTGATGTACGCCCTGATCCCGAACGTCTCCAGCGCCTACTGGATCTTCTCGGTCATCACCACGCAGGTGTACCTCATCGTCTACCTTCTGATGTTCCTCGCCGCGATGCGGCTGCGGAAGACCCAGCCCGACCACCCGCGCGGCTACCGCGCCCCCGCGCTCGGCGTCCTGTGCGTCGTCGGCCTGCTCTCCTCGCTCGCCGCGCTCGCCATCGGCTTCGTACCGTCCTCGCAGTTCGGCGGCGGCAGCGTCTGGGTGTACGTCGGCATCGTCGGCGGCGGACTGCTGCTGCTCGGCGTGCTCATCCCCTGGCTCTTCCTCAAGCTCCGCAAGCCGAGCTGGAAGACGGCCGCCCCCGCCGGCCCCGCCGCCGCGCCGACCACGGAAGGGGGCCCGTCATGAGCCCCACCCGCTTCGCCTCCGAGCACAAGGTCGTCTACTGGGGATCGATCCTGATCCTCATCGCCCTCGCCGTCACCGGACTGATCCGCTACGAGAGCGTGACGAGGAACAGCGAGACGCTCTCCAAGGCCACGCGGCTCCAGGAGGAGCTGGTCCGGGCCGGGTACCCCTCCCCCGACACCGACACCGTCGAGCGACTGCTCGGCACGGACGGCGGGCAGGTCTGCGAGGAGCCGGGCAACGCCCTGAAGACGGCGCTGTGGAAGATCCAGCAGTCCAACGGCGCCGCCGGACCCGGCCAGCGGCCGGTCATCTCCGACACCAGGGCCGTCGAGGCCGAACGGATCGTGCTCCAGGTCTACTGCCCGGACCAGCTCCCCGAGTTCGAGGACGAGCTGGAGGACCTCAAGACCGACGGCACCGTGCGCCGTTGAGGGAGGGGTCCGAGGGGACAGACCCCGGCACCACCGGGCCGTCCGGCGACGGACCCGACGCCCTGCACGGCTTCCTCCGTGACCTCACCCGGTTCATGCTGCGGTACAGCGGCGAGGGAGCCGAAGACGTCGACCGGATCGTCCGCGGGCTCGCCCGGGCCTACGGAGGACGCGCCGAGACCGTCCTCGTCGCGGACGGGGCGGTGCTCTCGGTGACCGCCGGGGGCCGCACCCTCACCTCGACCGTCTCCGCCTTCCCCGACCTCCCCCGGCTCGACCGGGCCGTCGCCCTCAAGACGTTCGTCGAACGCCTGCGGGAGGAACGGCCCGACCTGCCCGAGGCCGCGGCCGGGCTGCGGCGGATCGAGACGCTGCCCGCCACCGTGCCGCGCGCGGCCCGGCTGATCGGCATCGTGCTGTTCTCCCTCGGCTTCGCACCCGCCGTCCAGCCGACCTGGTACGAGATCGGCACCACCGCCCTGCTCGCCACCCTGGTCGCGACGCTGACCGTCCTGTCGGAGCGGCGCCCGCGCCTCGCCCGCGTCCTGCCCCTGCTGGCCGCCACCCTGGTCTCCCTGGTGACCCTGGGACTGCTCCAGCCGGGGCACGTCCACGGCGGCCCGGTGCTCATCATGCTTCCGTCGCTGTTCTTCCTCGTGCCCGGCGACCTGCTCAGCGCGGCCACCGCCGAACTCGTCGGCGGCTTCCTCTCGACCGGCGCCGTCCGCCTGGTCTACGCCCTGGTCCTGCTCCTCCAGCTGTACGTGGGCGTGCTGATCGGCGTCGCCGTCACGGGCACCCCGACCAGCGCGCTCTTCGACGGCGCGCAGGACGCGGAGTTGTCCCGGTGGGTGCTCGTCGGGAGCTGGGCGGTGTTCACGGTGGGCCTGATCCTGGCGTTCGGGGTGCCGTGGCGGATCGCGGGCTGGGTGACGGCGCTCGTGTACCTGGCGCTCGGCGTCCAGGCGGCGAGCACGGCGCTGATCGGCGAGGTCGCCGGCACCTTCGTCGCGGCGATGGCGCTCGCCGCCGCGGCGGACCTGCTCTCCCGGCCCCCCGGACGTCCGCCGCGCCTCGTCCTCTTCCTCGGCGGCTTCTTCACCCTGACCGCCGGGTCCCTGGGCCTGCGGGCCCTCACCTCCCTCGCCGGCGGGCACGTCCTGCACGGCTTCCACGACCTCATGGACTTCGTCACGATCGTCACGACGATCGCGGTCGGGCTCCTCGCGGGTGCGGCGCTCGTCCCGGCGCGGGTGGAACGGGAGTTCCCGTCGGAGCGCGCCTAGGAGCCGTCGTACCGGAGACGTCGTGCCGGAGCCGTCGTGCTGGAGGCGTCGTACCGGAGCCGTCGCGCCGGAGCCGTCGTGCCGGGAGCCGGCCCGGGCCGCCGAAGGCTGCGGGCGGCGGGGGTCCGCCCCCCATGACAGGTACCGGCGGGTGGCGGGGGCCTGCCCCCGTGGCGATCGACCGGTCAGCCGGATGGCCGGGGGAAGCCCGTGTCGGCGAGCGTGGGTCGGTACCGAGCAAGTCGCCCACAGAGAAGGCACCATCGTGCGCATCATCACGGCCACCGCCGTCGCGCTGGCCCTCGTCGGCGGAGTCGCGCCGACCGTCGCCGCCCGACAGCCCACCGCCCCGCAGCCGTCCGCCGACGGAATCTGGCGTACGGACGGCTACGGCACCGTGCTGTCCCTCCGGAACGGAACCCTCCAGGAGTACCAGACCACCGCCGTCAGCTGCGCCGAGGGCGAGTCCGCGCGGCGGACCGGCCCCGGCGTCTACACCACGCCCGACGGCACCGTCCTCACCGTCCGCGTCCAGGGGGGCCGCGGGTCCGTGCGGAAGGACGGCGACGTCGGCGAACGGAACCTGCGCCGGATCCAGGAGCTGCCCGACACCTGTACGGGCCGGGCCCCACGGGATTCGCTCGCCGCCTTCGACGTCTTCTGGCAGACCTTCGAGGAGAACTACCCCTTCTTCGCCGCGAAGGGCGTCGACTGGCACGCCGTACGCGACCGGTACCGGCCGAGGGTGCGCGCGGAGACGGGCAGGGACGAACTCTTCGCCGTCCTGAGCGAGATGGTCGAGCCGCTCCACGACCTCCACGTCGCCGTCGAGGACGGCGACCGGCTCTTCTGGCAGGTCCGCCCCGGCACCGTACGGCCCGACGGGACGCTGGACGCCCGGGTCAAGGCGTTCGTCGTGGAGCGCGACCTCAAGGACGCCCGGAACCTCCAGGACTTCGGCCGGGGCCGGATCACCTACGCCGACCTCCCCGGCGGGCAGGGCTATCTGCGGATCTCCGGGTTCGGCGGGTACGTGGCCGACGGGGCTCCGTACGCCGGCCAGCTGGCCGAGCTCGACCGGGCACTGGACACGGTCCTCGACCAGGAGCGCACCCGGCGCCTGAAGGGCCTGACCATCGACCTGCGGGTCAACGGCGGCGGCTCCGACGCCCTGGGCCTCCACCTCGCCGGGCGTCTCACCGACACCCCGTACCTCGCCTACGCCAAGCGGGCCCGCAACGACCCCGCCGACCCGACCCGGCACACCCGGCCCCGGGCCGCGTACGTCACTCCCGCCGAAGGGCCCCGGTACACCGGGCCGGTCGCCGTGCTGACCGGCGGCTCGACCGTCAGCGCGGGGGAGACCTTCACCCAGGCCCTCATGGAGCGGCCCGGCAGGACGGTCCGGATCGGGCAGCCCACCCAGGGCGTCTTCTCGGACTACCTGGAACGCGAGCTTCCCAACGGCATGGCGGCCTGGCTGCCGAACGAGGAGTACCTGACCCGCTCGGGCAGGACCTTCGACGGCGCGGGCGTTCCGCCGCACCTCACCGAACCGGTCTTCACCCCGGAGGAGTTCGCCGAGGGGAGGGACTCGGCCTTCGACAGGGCCGTCGGCGTCCTGCGGGACCTGTGGGACAGGCCCTAGGCCGAACCCGGCGAACCCGGCGGCCCCACCGGACCCACGGGCCCCCGGGGACCCTTCGGTGGCGTCGCCGTCTCGTCCTCCGCCAGGAACGCCGCCACCGCCAGGGCGAAGAGGAGGCCGAGGGCGAGGCCCAGCACGACCCAGCCCGTGGGATGCGGCCAGAAGACGCACGCCGCGGCCGCCGCCGCGACCAGGATCCAGGTGATCCAGGTGCGGTAGCGGCTCACGAAGGGGCCGACCGGGCCGGTGCGCAGCCCCGCGCGGTCCGCGGTGGAGCGGGCGGCGCCGATGCCGGAGTCCCAGACGCCCCGCGCCAGGACGGCGGGGCGGCTCGGGCCGGAGAGCCAGGCGGCGAGCGCGACGAGGACGCCCAGGGTCGCGAACACCCGCACCGAGGTGCGGAGGTAGCGGACCAGGGTGTCGTAGACGGAGCCCGCCGCGGCCGGGGACACCCCGTCCGGGAGGGCGTTGAGATAGACCGTACGGAAGACGGTGAGCGCGACGCCGAGGACGACGGCCGCCACCGCGACGCCGAGCGCGGCGGCGACCAGGGTCCGGCGCCGGCGCACCGCGAGCAGGACACCGCCGGCGACGAGGAGCACGGCGATCACCGGCAGCCACACACCCATCGCCTGGAGCAGGGCGAAGCCGGTCTTCGCCTTCCCGATGTCGTCGGCCTGAAGGATCGTGAAGTCGGTGTGGATCTCCGGGATGTTGCTCGCCACGGTGAGCCCCGAGTCGACGAGCCGGTCCTTCACCCGCTCGATCACGGGCGCCAGGTCGAGGGTGACGGTGTCGGTGCCGATCTTCACGGCCCCCTCGTCGTCGCCGGTCAGGGCCCGGTCGAGCGAGGTGTGGATCGCCCGGTTGGCATCGGTCCAGATCGTCTCGAACGCCGAGGAGGCGACCACGTCCTGCGCCCGGTCGCGGACGAAGCTGGCGACGGCGCTCTCCAGGGAGCCGCCCAGCTTGCCGAGCGCCTTCTCCACCAGGGGCCGCTGGTCGGGCGCGACCCCCTCCAGGAGGGCGGGCAGGTCGAGGTGGTCCATGACGGCGGTCGTCACCCGGGCGGCGACGGCGGCCTGGACGTCCGGGTCGGAGGCGAGTGGGGCGACCGTCTTCACGTACCGGTCGGTGTCGCCGACGATGTCGGCCGTCCAGGAGGCGACGAGTCCGAGGGGGAGCAGGACGCAGCCGAGGACGATGAGCACGGCGGAGCAGAACGAGCGGAGCCGGTGCCGGGGCGGCCGGGCGGCGGCCCGGTCCGTCTCCAGGGCGGCCACCCGGGCACGGAGCACCGCGAGCTCGTCGGAACCGCCGGGCTCGGAAGCACCCACGTCCTTGGCGTCGTCCACGGCACCCACTCCTCCCGTACAGGGACATGTCGGGGCAATTCTCGGCCGGGTCGGCGCTCCTGTCGCCCTGGGCAAGGCATCGGGGCGTACGCGATCATGCCGTCATGAAGCTGCGCTGCGCCGTACTCGACGACTACCAGGGCGTCGCCCTCTCCTCCGCCGACTGGAGCCCGCTCGCCGACCGCGTCGACGTGCGGGTCCTGCGCGAGCACCTCACCGACCGGGACGCGCTCGTCGCCGCCGTCGAGGAGTGCGAGATCCTCGTCGTCATGCGGGAACGGACCCCCGTCGACGCCGAACTCCTCGCCCGGCTCCCCCGGCTCCGGCTCCTGATCACCTCCGGGATGCGCAACGCCTCCGTCGACGTCGCCGCCGCACGCGCGCGCGGTGTCACCGTCTGCGGCACCGGCAGCGCCTCCGAGCCGCCCACCGAACTCACCTGGGCGCTCCTCCTCGGCCTCGCCCGGCACGTACCGGCCGAGGCCCGCGCCCTGCGCGAGGGCGGGCCCTGGCAGTCCACCGTCGGCGCCGACCTGGCCGGACGGACGCTGGGGCTCGTCGGCCTCGGCAAGATCGGCGCCCGGGTGGCCCGGATCGGCCTCGCCTTCGGGATGGACGTGCGGGCGTGGAGCCCGAACCTGACGCAGGAGCGGGCGGCCGAGCACGGCGTGCGGCTCGCGAAGGGCAAGGGGGAGCTGTGCGCGGAGAGCGACTTCGTCTCGCTCCACATGGTGCTCTCGGACCGCACGCGGGGCCTGGTGGGGGAGCCCGAGCTCCGGGCGATGCGCCCGGACGCGTACCTCGTCAACACCTCCCGGGCGGGTCTCGTCGACGGCGGGGCGCTGCTGCGGGCGCTGCGCGAGGGGTGGATCGCGGGGGCGGGCCTGGACGTCTTCGAGACCGAGCCGCTGCCGCTGGACGACCCCCTGCGGTCGCTGCCGAACGTCCTCGCGCTGCCCCACCTCGGGTATGTGACGGCGTCGAACTACGGGCGGTACTTCGGGGAGGCGGTGGAGGACATCGAGGCCTTCCTGAAGGGCGCGCCGGTACGCGAGCTGGGCTGACCCCACGAGGGGGCGGCCGTCCGGCGGGGGCGGCCGTCCGAGAGGGTCGCCGCGCGAGGGGGCGGCCGTCCGGCGGGGGCGGCCGTCCGAGACGGTCGCCGTGGGAGAGGGTCGCCGTGCGAGGGGAGCGGCGTCCGCTACCCCAGGCTCGTGCGGGCCAGTTCCACGAACTCCTCGTCCGTGAGGCCCAGTTCGCGGGCGTGCTCCGCCGCCTCCCGGAGCCGGGAGACGAGACGGGCGCGGTCGGGGGCGGTGGCGCCGGGGACGATGAGCGCGCCGCGGCCCCGGCGGAGTTCGATCAGGCCCTCCTCGCGGAGCCGCTGGTAGCCGCGGAGGACGGTGTGGACGTTGACGCCGAGGGATTCGGCGAGTTCGCGGGCGGCCGGGAGGCGTTCGCCGGGCGCGGCGGAGCCGTCGGCGAGGGCGCCCCGGACACAGGCGGCGATCTGGTCGCCGAGGGGCACGGCGGAGGCCGGGTCGACACGGAAGAGCACGGTCAGACCTTCCCATGCCGTTCGGCGAGCGTGTTGAGAAGGGCGGCGGCGGTGCGCGCGTCGGGGACGGTGACCGCGAACTCGCGCCCGTTGTCCCGCCGTACGACCAGGGTCTCGCCGGTGTGGACGACCACGCCCGTCCGGTGGGCCCGGACCCGGTAGCCCCAGCCGCCGAAGTCGGCGAGGACGGCGGCGGTGTCGAGCTCACGGACGTCCGCGCCCGCGATCTCGTCGAGCGGGACCCGGACGCGGGGCCGGGGGACCAGCGCGGGCCGTACGGTGACGCCCTGCCGGTCGACGGTGACCCGGACCCGGGCGAGGGCGAGCCCCGGGACCCCGACGACGAGCCCGACCAGGGCGATCAGGGCGTCGGGCCAGGGGGCGAGGAGCAGGCCCGCGGGGACGGCGGCGAGGGCGAGCACCGCGAGGACGGTGAGCGGCCGGGAGCCGGTGGCGCGGGACCAGCCGGCCACCTCGCTCGCGCCGAGCGCGAGCCGGGGGAGCTCGGTCGCACCGGCGGCGTCGGCCGGGGTGCCGGTCGCGTCCTCGGCCGGTACGAGCCGGGTCAGCCCCCAACCCGCGAGGGCGAGCACGGCGGCCGCTGCGGCGCCCACGGCGAGGTTGGTGAGCGGGGAGACGACCCGGGCCGGGTCGGTGGCGTCGAGGTTGTCCCGCACCAGGAGGACGAGCAGTGCTCCGGTGAAGCCGGCCGTCGCCCACGCGCCCCAGAGGGCGGCGCGGCGGACGAGGACCGTCCAGCCGGCGCCGAGTCCGAGGAGCAGGCCGACGCCGACGAGGGTGAAGGCGGTGCGTCCGGTGAAGCCGTCGGCGCGGCCACCGCCGTCCGGGCCGAAGTGGGTGGCGAGGGTGTCGGGGATCCGGTCGTGCCAGAGGGCGAGCAGCAGCAGGTGGCCGGCGAGGACGAGGACGAAGGGGAGCGCGGCGAGGGCGCGGACACGAGGTGTGGCTCGGTGCATGGAGACCTCCGTTGTTCGCATCAGGATAGAACAAGTTGTTCGTACTCCGCTAGAACAACTCGACTTCTCTCCGGGATGCGGACCTCACCCACCGCCTGTCGACTGGTCCCCATGCGCACGAACGGGGGGAGATTCATGCGCCGTCGGCCCGCCGCCACCGGGTACGGGCGGCCGGCCGGCACGTCGATGGCCTCGCCGTACGTCTCCGCCGTGGCCGCGCTCCTGCACCACCAGGGCCTCGACCCGGCCGCCATCACACGGACGATCCGCGACTCGGCCGGTGGGTGAGCGTCAGTCGCGCGGGGCGTCCAGCGTGGCGCGCAGCGCTTCGGCGAACTCCGCCGGGGCACCCTGCTGGCCGAACTCGCCGCCCAGGAAGCCGCCGTGGTGGCTCGGAAAGACGGCGAGCGGGGTGCCGAGCCCCTCGGCGACGGCGGCCGCCGCCCGCGCGGCGAACGTGCCCTCGGACTCCTTCCCCGCGGCGGCGACGATCCGGGTCGGCGCGGCCCGCAGAGCGGTGAAGTCGGGGCGGTAGGAGGTGCAGCCGCGCATGTTCTGCCCGAGCAGCGGGTCGTCGCGCGAGCCGTCGTCCTCGGCCGGCAGACCGAACGCCGCCGGGGAAGGGGCGGGCTCCTCGGCCCAGTTCGCCGGGAAGGGGCCCGTCCGGCTCGTCACCGCGATGAACTTGGCCATCCCGGCCCCCCAGCCGTCCCGCAGGTAGGTCTCGCGGACGTCCGCGCACACCCCGAGGGCCGCCTCCCGGTCGGGGACGACCTGGGCCGTCGGCGGCTCGTGCGCGACGAGGGTGTGCACCAGGTCGCCGCGCCGGGCCACCAGGGCCAGGGCGTTGACGGCGCCGCCGCTGCTCGCGAAGACGTCCACGGGGCCGGAGCCGAGCGCCTCGATCAGCCGGACCAGGTCGTCGGCGTGCTCGTCGGGGAAGGACTCGGCGGCGCCGTCGGTCCGCTCGCTGCGCCCCACCCCGCGCGGGTCGTACGTCACGACGGTCCGGTCGGCGAAGTGGGAGGCGAGGGTGGTGAAGCCGCTGGCGTCCATGGGGGAGCCGATCAGCAGCAGGGGGCGGTCGTCGGTCCCGGTGCCGGGGCGCACGTCGTAGCGCAGGCTCGCGCCGGCGGTGTCCAGGGTCCGGGTGTCGGTCTCAGCCATGGTGATCTCCTCGGTGGTGGGCCTGTCAGGGGGGTAGACCCCCGGCCCCACCGGAACTCATCGGCTCCGCGCCCACCAGAACTCATCGGCTCCGCGCCGCCGGTGGAGATTCCCACCCGGTCCCGGGCCCCCGGGCGGAGACCCGGTCCCGCGCCCACCGAGCAAAGACCCGGCTCCGCGCCCACCGGGCGGAGGTCCCTACTCGGCTCCGCAGTCGTGGTCGGCGGGGTCCACCACGACCCGGTCGAGCAGACCGCGCAGCACCGCCTGTTCGGCCTCGGTCAGGTCGCCGAAGAGTTCGCGCTCCGCCGCGCTCACCGCCGCGTCGACGCGGCGCAGGGCCGCCGCTCCGGCCTCCGTGATCTCCACGATGTGGCGGCGCCGGTCGGCCGGGTCGCGTCGTCGCTCGGCGAGCCCTTCCGACTCCAACTCGTTGAGCACCGCGACGAGTTGGCTGGGGTCGATCTCCATCGCGGCGGCCAGGTCTCGCTGACTCATGGACCGGGGGGCGAGCTGCATCAGGGTCATCGCGTTCCTCGGATGCAGTCCGGCGACGCCCAGGGCGGCGCGGATGCGCGCACCGGTGAGTTCCCCGCGGAAGGAGAGGAGGAAGCCGAGCCGGTCGGTCGGGAGAGCTGCCATGTCATCCACCGTAGCAGCGGCCCTATTGTGGAGCGAGGGAAACCGTTGATACAGTTCAACGATTGAAGCTATCGGACCATTGGAGTGGATCCATGTTCATCGGATATGTCGTCGTCGCCGCACTGCTCGCCTTCGCGCTCTCGGCCTCCGCCTTCCTGGCCTTCAGCCGCAACCCGCAGATCGTCGGCAGCATGACCAAGCTGGACGTGCCGGAGTCCTGGCTGCCGAGACTGGCGACGCTGAAGGCCGCGGGCGCGGTCGGCCTGCTCGCGGGACTCGCCGTACCGGCTCTCGGCGGGGCGGCGGCGATCGGCGTGATCCTCTACTTCATCGGCGCCGCCATCACCCACCTGCGGGCGAAGGACTACGAGCTGGCCCCGGTCGTGATCCTCACCCTGCTCGCGATAGCCGCCCTCGTGCTGCGCACGGCCTCCGCCTGAACGGGAGCCGCACCCGGGAGCCCCGAGCAGGACACCGAGCAGGACACCGGGGGACCGGGTAGGAGTCCCGAGCGGACCCCGAGGGGGAGTTCGGCCAGGAGTCCCGAGCGGGACCCCCACGCACATGGCGAGACGGAACGTCTTGCGGTGGAGCGAACCGTGGCGTACCTTCGATGAAGCGAGACGAGACGTCTCGTCACATTCCTGGAGTCGACGTACCGGAGGCCGCCCTTGTTCCGTGTCCAACTCACCGATGTCAGCAAGCGCTACGACGATCGCCACGTCCACCACAGGACCGTCCTCGACCGGGTCTCCCTCACCGTCCGCCCCGGCGAACGCCTCGGCGTCGTCGGCGACAACGGCTCCGGCAAGTCCACCCTCCTGCGACTCCTCGCCGGCCTGGAGGCCCCCGACAACGGCACGGTGACCGTCGACTCCCCCGGCGGCCTCGGCCACCTCGCCCAGACCCTCGACCTCCCGCCGGCCTCCACCGTCGGCGACGCGATCGACCACGCGCTCGCGGAGATACGGGAGCTGGAGCGGGCCATCCGCGCGGCCGAGGCGGCCCTCGCCGAGACCGGTGACCTCGCCGGGTACGCGGAGCTGCTCGCCCTCCACGAGGCCCGGGGCGGCGGCGGGGCCGACCGGCGCGTCGAGACCACGCTCCGCCGGCTCGGCGAATCCGGCCCGCTCGACCGCGAGCGCGCCCTCGGCACCCTCTCCGGCGGACAGCGCTCCCGGCTCGCGCTCGCCGCCGTGCTCGCGGCCGAACCCGAACTGCTGCTGCTCGACGAACCGACCAACGACCTCGACGACCAGGCGGTGGCCTGGCTGGAGGAGCGGCTGCGCGCCCACCGGGGCACGGTCGTCGCCGTCTCCCACGACCGGACCTTCCTCGACCGGGTGGCCACCGCCGTCCTGGAGGTCGACGAGGACCGCCACACCGTCCGCCGCTACGGCGACGGCTACGCGGGCTACCTCACCGGGCGCGCCGCCGAGCGGGCCCGACGGCAGCGGGAACACGAGGAGTGGAAGGCCGAACTCGCCCGGTACCGGTCCCTGGCGGACACGAACATCGACCGTTTCTCGGCGATTCCGCGCAAGGCCCCGGCCTCGTTCAGCGGGGCGGGCGCCTTCCGGGCCCGGTCACGGGCGCACGGGGCGATGAGCCGGATCCGGGCCGCCCGCGAGCGGCTCGCCCGGCTCACCGCGGACCCGGTGCCCGCGCCCCCGGAGCCGCTCCGCTTCCGCGCCGCGCTCAAGGGCGAGGGCGCGCGCGTGGACCTGGCCGGCCTGCGGGTGGACGGCCGGCTGCGCCTCGACGCCCTCCACCTGGACCCGGGCGAGCGGCTCCTGGTCACCGGGCCGAACGGGGCCGGGAAGACCACGCTCCTGAAGGTCCTCGCGGGCGAACTCGCCCCGGACGGGGGGTCCGTGGGCGTCCCCGCCCGGGTCGGACTGCTCCGTCAGGAAACGGCCCCGCCCACCGACCCCCGTACGGTCGGCGAGGCCTTCGGAGCGGACCGCACGGACGAACTGCTCGCCCTGGGTCTCTTCTCCGCCGGGGACCTGACGACCCCGGTCCGGTACCTGTCGACAGGACAGCGCCGGAAACTGGAACTGGCGCGGCTCGTCACCGAGCCCGCCGATCTCCTCCTCCTCGACGAGCCGACCAACCACCTGGCCCCGGCGCTCGTGGAGGAGATCGAGGCCGCGCTCGCGCTGTACCCGGGCACGCTGGTCGTGGTCACCCACGACCGGCGCCTCCGGGAGGGCTTCCGGGGCCGCCGCCTGGAACTGGCACCGGCCCCCGCCCTCGTGAGGAACTAGGGCTCGCTCAGTCCTCGCCCTCCAGGTCGCCCTCGGTCTCCAGGAACACCTGGCGCAGGGCGGCCAGCGTCTCCGGGTCCGGCTTCTCCCACATCCCGCGCGACTCGGCTTCGAGGAGGCGCTCCGCGATGCCGTGCAGGGCCCAGGGGTTGGCCTCCTTCAGGAAGGCCTGGTTCTCCGGGTCGAGGACGTACTCCTGCGTCAGCTTGTCGTACATCCAGTCGGCGACGACGCCCGTCGTGGCGTCGTACCCGAAGAGGTAGTCGACGGTCGCCGCCAGCTCGAACGCGCCCTTGTAGCCGTGGCGGCGCATCGCCTCGATCCAGCGCGGGTTGACCACGCGGGCGCGGAAGACCCGGGAGGTCTCCTCGACGAGGGTGCGGGTGCGGACGGTCTCGGGGCGGGTGGAGTCGCCGATGTACGCCTCGGGGGCGGTGCCCCTGAGCGCGCGGACGGTCGCCACCATGCCGCCGTGGTACTGGAAGTAGTCGTCGGAGTCGGCGATGTCGTGCTCGCGGGTGTCCGTGTTCTTCGCGGCGACGGCGATCCGCTTGTAGGCGGTCTCCATCTCGGCGCGCGCCGGGCGTCCTTCGAGCCCGCGCCCGTACGCGTACCCGCCCCACACCGTGTACACCTCGGCGAGGTCGGCGTCCGTGCGCCAGTCGCGCGAGTCGATCAGCTGGAGGATGCCCGCGCCGTACGTGCCGGGCCGGGAGCCGAAGATCCGGGTGGTGGCGCGCCGCTCGTCGCCGTGCTCGGCGAGGTCGGCCTGCGCGTGCGCCCGTACGTAGTTGTCCGAGGCGGGCTCGTCCAGGCCGGCGACCAGCCGCACGGCGTCGTCGAGGAGCCCGATGACGTGCGGGAAGGCGTCCCGGAAGAAGCCCGAGATGCGCAGCGTGACGTCGACGCGCGGGCGGCCCAGCTCGGTGAGCGGGATCGGCTCCAGGCCGTTCACGCGGCGCGAGGCCTCGTCCCACAGGGGGCGGACGCCGAGCAGGGCGAGCGCCTCGGCGACGTCGTCACCGGCGGTGCGCATGGCGCTGGTGCCCCACAGGGAGAGGCCCACGGACGTGGGCCACTCGCCGTTGTCGGTGCGGTAGCGCTCCAGGAGGGAGTCGGCGAGGGCCTGTCCGGTCTCCCAGGCGAGCCGGGAGGGCACGGCCTTCGGGTCGACGGAGTAGAAGTTCCGGCCGGTCGGCAGGACGTTGACGAGGCCGCGCAGCGGCGACCCGGACGGGCCGGCCGGGACGAAGCCGCCGTTCAGGGCGTGCACGGCGTGTGACAGCTCGTCGGTGGTGGCGGCCAGGCGCGGCACGACCTGCTCGCAGGCGAACCGCAGGACGGCGTGCACGTCGGGGCCGTACGCGGCGGCCACGGTCGCGACGGCGTCCACGGACCACTCCGCCGCCTCCATCGCCTCGACCAGCTCGCGGGCCTTCGCCTCGGCCTCGTCGGCGGTGGTGCGGGTGGCGGCCGACTCGTCGAGGCCGAGGGCCTCGCGCAGACCGGGGAGCGCCTGCGTGCCGCCCCAGATCTGGCGGGCGCGCAGGATGGAGAGGACCAGGTTGACCCGGGCCTCGCCCTGCGGGGCGCCGCCGAGGACGTGCAGACCGTCACGGATCTGGGCGTCCTTGACCTCGCACAGCCAGCCGTCGACGTGCAGCAGGAAGTCGTCGAAGCCGTCGTCCTCCGGGCGCTGCTGGAGACCGAGGTCGTGGTCGAGCTTGGCGGCCTGGATCAGCGTCCAGATCTGGGCGCGGATCGCGGGCAGCTTCGCCGGGTCCATGGAGGAGATCTGCGCGTACTCGTCGAGGAGCTGCTCCAGGCGCGCGATGTCGCCGTAGGAGTCGGCGCGGGCCATGGGCGGCACGAGGTGGTCGACGAGGGTCGCGTGGACGCGCCGCTTGGCCTGCGTGCCCTCGCCCGGGTCGTTGACGAGGAACGGGTAGATCAGCGGGATGTCGCCGAGGGCCGCGTCGGGGCCGCAGGCGGCGGACAGGCCGGCGTTCTTGCCGGGCAGCCACTCCAGGTTGCCGTGCTTGCCCAGGTGGACCATGGCGTCGGCGCCGAAGCCGCCGTCCTCGGCGCGGGCGGCGATCCAGCGGTAGGCGGCGAGGTAGTGGTGGGACGGCGGGAGATCGGGGTCGTGGTAGATCGCGATCGGGTTCTCGCCGAAGCCGCGCGGCGGCTGGATGAGGATCAGGAGGTTCCCGCGGCGGAGGGCCGCGAGGACGATGTCCCCCTCGGGGTTGCGGGAGCGGTCGAGGAACATCTCGCCGGGCGCCGGGCCCCAGTGCTCCTCGACGTGGGTGCGGAGCGCCTCGGGCAGGGTCGCGTACCAGCGCTTGTAGTCGGCCGCCGGGATGCGGACCGGGTTGCGGGCGAGCTGCTCCTCGGTGAGCCAGTCCTGGTCGTGGCCGCCGGCCTCGATGAGGGCGTAGATCAGCTCGTCGCCGTCGCCGGAGACCACTCCGGGCAGCTCCTCGACGGGCCCGAAGTCGTACCCCTCCGCGCGGAGGCGGCGGAGGAGGGAGACGGCGGAGGCGGGGGTGTCGAGGCCGACGGCGTTGCCGATGCGGGAGTGCTTCGTGGGGTACGCGGAGAGGACGAGCGCCAGCTTCTTCTCGGCGTTCGGGATGTGCCGGAGGCGGGCGTGCCGTACGGCGATCCCGGCGACCCGGGCCGCGCGCTCGGCGTCGGCGACGTACGCGGGCAGGCCGTCCTCGTCGATCTCCTTGAAGGAGAAGGGGACGGTGATCAGGCGGCCGTCGAACTCCGGCACGGCGACCTGGCTGGCGGCGTCCAGCGGGGAGAGGCCCTCGTCGTTCTCCTCCCAGGCGGC
The DNA here is from genome assembly GCF_040296665.1 of Streptomyces sp. NPDC002057. Lineage (NCBI taxonomy): Bacteria > Bacillati > Actinomycetota > Actinomycetes > Kitasatosporales > Streptomycetaceae > Streptomyces > Streptomyces sp. NPDC002057. Next base: position 268,554 of record NZ_JBEOXR010000001.1, on the reverse strand, counting down.
GCGCGAGCCCGTCAGGCAGAGCGCCTGGAGGATCGGCACGTCGAGCGCGGCGAGCGCGCCCGCGTCCCAGGCCTCCTCGTCGCCGCCGGCCTGCGCCTCGGCGGGCTTGGTGCCGCCCGCGGCGAGGACGGTGGTGACGATCGCGTCGGCGGTGCGGAGGCGGTCGAGCAGCTCCGGCTCGGGGGCGCGCAGGGATGCCACGTACAGCGGGAGCGGCTGCGCGCCGGCGTCCTCGATCGCCGCGCAGAGGGCGTCGACGAAGCCGGTGTTCCCGCTCATGTGGTGGGCGCGGTAGTAGAGCACGGCGACGGTCGGGCCGGTCGTCGTGCGGGCGGTGCGCTCCAGCGGGCCCCAGGTGGGGGCGGCGGCCGGGGGCTCGAAGCCGTGGCCGGTGAGGAGGGCGGTGTCGGAGAGGAAGCGGGCCAGCTGCTCCAGGTTCCCGGGGCCGCCGTGCGCGAGGTAGGCGTGCGCCTCGGTGGCGACGCCGACGGGGACGGTGGACGCCTCCATCAGCTGCGCGTCGGGTGCCTGTTCGCCGCTGAGGACGACCACGGGCTTTCCGGTGGCGCGGACCGCTTCGAGGCCGTCCTCCCAGGAGCGGAGGCCGCCGAGGAGACGGACGACGACGAGGTCGGCGTCGTCGAGGAGGGCGGGCAGTTCGGCGAGGGGGAGGCGGGAGGGGTTGGCGAAGCGGTACTCCACCGGGCCGCCGGCCGCGCGGGCGCTGAGCAGGTCGGTGTCGGAGTGCGACAGCAGCAGAAGCATGGCGAGCGCAGGCCTTCCTCGGGGTTGTCCGCGCCCCGGGTGGTCGTGTGGATGGCGGGAGTTCCTGACTCACCGGTCCGTGATCGCGCGAAGGCGCGGTCCGGGCCGGCTCACAGTGGCGGGACCGCGCCGGATTCTCACCGGGCTTCCTCCCCGGGGTCCTGGGACCCCATGCCGTCTGCATAGTAGATCGTGAGGTCGGCGGGCCGGGGCGGACGGGAGGGTCGGCCGGATCACACTGCCCGCCCGAGCGTCCCGCGGGCCGGGGCGCAGGGCGGAGCCGGCCGGATCGCACCCGGTGGGTGCCCGGTTCCCCGTCGGTATGCTCGCCGCCATGCCGCCGACCCCGCCCCCGTTGCCCGACCCGGGCGAACCTCGCATTCGGGACCGTGGCGACGCGTGTCCCGGGGCGCTGCGCCTGCACTCCGCCGACGACGGCCGCCTCGCCCGACTCCGCCTGCCCGCAGGCCGCCTGACGGCACGTCAGGCAATGGCCCTGGCGGACGCGGCGGAGAGCCTCGGCGACGGGCGGCTCAGCGTCACCTCGCGCGGCAACGCCGAGCTGCGCGGCCTCGCGGACGACTGCGGGGCGGAGCTGGCCGCGCTCCTCTCCGGGGCGGGCCTGCTGCCCTCCCCCACGCACGAACGCGTCCGCAACATCGTGGCCTCCCCGGCCGCGGGCCTGGACGGACTCGGCGCCGCCGACGTGCAGTTGTGGGCCCGCGCTCTCGACGACCTGCTGTGTTCCGCGCCCTGGGCGGCGGCGCTCTCCGGCCGGTTCCTCTTCGTCCTCGACGACGGCCGGGGCGATGTGGCCGGCCTCGGCGGCGATGTGACCTTGGTCGCAGAAGAGGGCGGTACGGCCCTGCTCCGGGTCGGCTCCCAGTGCCTCCGGGTCCGCGCCGCCGACGCCCCCGGTGCCGCGCTCGCCGCCGCCCGCGCCTTCCTCACCGCCGCCGAAGCCGCCGGAACGGGGGCCTGGCGGGTCGCGGAGCTCCCCGCCGACCACCGGCCCGACCTGAGCGGGCTCGTCGGACCCGGCGGAGCCACCGGACTCGGCGACCCCGGCCACCCCGCTGACGGGCCCGTCCCCGTACCACCGCCGCCCCAGGCCCCGCCCCTCGCGCCCGGGCCGCTCGGCGCCCACGCCCTGCACGTCCTCGCGCCGCTCGGCCGGCTGACCGCCGCCCAGCTGCGGGCCCTGCTCCCCGCCGACGAGGTGCGGTTCACGCCCTGGCGCGGAGCGGTCGTCGTCGGGGCGGAGCACGACCGGCTGCCCGCACTCGCGGCCCACGGACTGATCACCCGGCCCGGCGAACCCGGCGTCGGCGTCACCGCCTGCACCGGGCGGCCCGGCTGCGCCAAGTCCCTCGCCGACGTGCGCGCCGACGCCGCCCGCGCACCGGCGGGGCTCCTGGCCTTCCACTACTCCGGGTGCGAGCGGCGCTGCGGACATCCGCACGGCGTCTGGGCCGGCGCCGTCGCCACCGGCGCCGACACCTATCTGGTGGACGGCGTCCCCGTCCCCCGTACCTCCCTGGCCGAAGCGGTCGCGGCGGCTCGCGCCCCGTCAGCCCACACGACACCCACGAGATGAGCGAGAGCACCACGATGTTCGACTACGAGAAGGACGGGGCGGAGATCTACCGCCGCTCCTTTGCCACGATCCGCGCCGAGGCGGATCTGACGGGCCTGCCCGCCGACGTCGCCCAGGTGGCGGTCCGGATGATCCACGCCTGCGGCATGACCGACCTCGTCCAGGACATCGCGTACTCCCCCGGGGTCGTCGCGAGCGCCCGCGCCGCCCTCCGGGCCGGTGCGCCGATCCTCTGCGACGCGCAGATGGTCGCCAGCGGTGTCACCCGCAAGCGGCTGCCCGCCGACAACGAGGTGATCTGCGCGCTCTCCGACCCGTCGGTGCCGGGGCTCGCCGCCGAGCTGGGCACCACCCGCTCCGCCGCCGCCCTCGAACTGTGGCGGGACCGCCTCGAAGGCTCCGTCGTCGCCATCGGCAACGCGCCCACCGCCCTCTTCCACCTCCTGGAGATGGTCGCGAAGGGCGGGCCCCGCCCGGCCGCCGTCCTCGGCATACCGGTGGGCTTCATCGGCGCCGCCGAGTCCAAGGACGCCCTGGCCGCCCAGGACCTCGGCCTCGACTACCTCGTCGTACGGGGCCGGCGCGGCGGCAGCGCGATGACGGCCGCCGCGATCAACGCGATCGCCCACGAAGCGGAGATCCAGGCATGAGCACCCCGCAGAGCGAGAACACGGCCAAGGGCAGGCTGTACGGGGTCGGGCTCGGCCCCGGCGACCCGGACCTGATGACGGTGGCCGCCGTGAAGGCCATCGCCGCCGCCGACGTCGTCGCGTACCACTCGGCCCGCCACGGCCGCTCCATCGCCCGCTCCATCGCCGCCGAGCACCTCCGCGAGGACCACATCGAGGAGCGGCTGATGTACCCGCTCACGGTGGAGACCACGGACCACCCCGGCGGCTACCGGGGCGCCCTGAACGACTTCTACGAGGAGGCCGCCGCCCGCCTCGCCGCGCACCTCGACGCGGGCCGCACGGTCGCCGTCCTCGCCGAGGGCGACCCGCTGTTCTACGGCTCGTACCAGCACATGCACAAGCGGCTCGCGCACCGCTACGACACGACCGTCCTCCCCGGGGTCACCTCGGTCTCCGCCGCCGCGGCGCGGCTCGGCGAGCCGCTGTGCGAGGCGGAGGAGGTCCTCACGATCATCCCCGGCACCCTGCCGGAGGACGAGCTGACGGCCCGGCTCGCGGGCACCGACTCGGCGGTCGTGATGAAGCTCGGCCGCACCTTCCCCACCGTGAAGCGGGCCCTGGAACGGGCCGGCCGCCTGGAGGACGCCCGCTACGTGGAGCGCGCGTTCATGGCCGGCGAGCGGACCGGCGACCTCGCGGACGTCGACCCCGAGTCCGTCCCGTACTTCTCCGTCGCCGTCCTGCCCTCCCGGATCGACCAGGAGCCACCCGTACGGGAGACGGGCGAGGTCGTCGTCGTCGGCACCGGCCCGGCGGGCGCCCCCTGGCTCACCCCCGAGTCGCGCGGCGCGCTCGTCAACGCCGACGTCCTCGTCGGCTACACCACCTACCTGGACCGGGTGCCGGTGCTGCGCCCCGGCCAGATCCGGCACGGCTCCGACAACAAGGTGGAGTCCGAGCGCGCCGAGTTCGCCCTCGACCTGGCCCGCCGCGGCCACAAGGTCGCGGTCGTCTCCGGCGGCGACCCCGGCGTCTTCGCGATGGCCACCGCCGTCCTCGAGGTCGCCTGCGAACCGGACTACGCCGCCGTTCCCGTACGGGTCCTCCCCGGGGTGACCGCCGCCAACGCGGCCGCCGCCGCCGCGGGCGCCCCGCTCGGCCACGACTACGCGACGATCTCGCTCTCCGACCGGCTCAAGCCCTGGGACGTCATCGAGGCCCGGCTGCGCGCCGCGGCCGCCGCCGACCTGGTCCTCGCGCTGTACAACCCGGGGTCGAGGTCCCGCACCCACCAGGTGGCCGCCGCCCGCGACCTCCTCCTCGACCTGCGCTCCCCGGAGACCCCGGTCGTCGTCGCCCGTGACGTGGGCGGCCCCGAGCAGTCGGTCCGGATCGTCACCCTGAAGACCCTGGAGCCCTCCGAGGTCGACATGCGCACCCTGCTCCTCATCGGCTCCTCGCAGACGCGGGCGGTCGAGCGCGCGGACGGCCGGACGATCACCTGGACGCCACGCCGGTACGGGTGACGGGCCGGGACGGCACGGGTACGGGGTCGGACGGCACGGGTGACGGGCCGCGGCCGGTACGGGTGACGGGCCGGGCGGGTCGTCCGGAGCCCTACGAGCCGCTCCGGGTGAAGGTGCCGAGACCCTCCTGGTCCAGGTACTCGACGCGGACGGTCCTCCCGTCCGGGGAGAACGTGACGCCGGTGAGGCCCACGGCGTTCTCCCCGCGCGTCGGGAAGCTGAACGTGTCGCCCGCGTAGTGCGTCAGCCGGTACGACTGGGGCTCCGGCCCCAGTCGCAGGACCAGGCCGCCGCCCTCCTCGACCACCGTCAGCCGGCCGTAGTAGCTGTTGGCGTACGTGCCGGTGTACGCGCCGGCGTCCTTCGCCGGGGCGGCGTCGGACGGGGGCTTCGCGTAGTCCGTGTCGGACCGGCCCGCGTCCTCCTCCTGCGCGTAGATCGCGTCGAGGAGCGGCAGCCAGTCCCTGCTCGGCTTCCCGTCCTGCGCGGTGTCGAAGAAGTCCAGGGCGACGGCGTCCGCGACACCGGCCGGAGCCCCGTTGGTGAGGACGACGATGCCGAGCTGCTCGCCCGGCAGCATCGTGACGTTGGTGTGCGCGCCGAGGGCGAAGGCGCCGGTGTGCGAGAGGCGCAGCCGCCCCTCGTCGTCGTACGACACGTTCCAGCCGAGGCCGTAGAAGCCGGTCCGGCCCGCCGGTGAGTGCGCCGGGTTCGCGACGGACTCGGGGTGGTGGGTGAGGTCCAGGGCGTCCTCGGCGACGATCCGCCTGCCGTCGAGCTCGCCGTTGGCGAGCTGCAGCCGCAGCCAGACCGCCATGTCACGGGCCGAGGAACTGACCCCGCCGGCGGGGGACTGGGCGTCCGGGTCCCGGACGAACCGGGGCTTCCAGGACCCGTCGGCCTCCTTGACGTGGCCCACGGCCCGGTCGGGGTTCGAGACGAAGTCCTCGAAGGCGGAGCTGGTGTCGTTCATTCCGGCGGGCTTGTAGAGGGTGTCCTCGGCGAGCTGCTCCCAGGGCACGCCCTTCTCGGCGGCGACCGCCTCCGCGGCCGCCGTCAGACCGAAGTTGGTGTAGGCGTAGCTCGCGCGGAACGGGGCGAGGGGCTCGTACCGCAGGCGGGACAGGATGTACTCCTGGTCGAAGCCGAGGTCCTCCAGGAGGTCGCCCGCGTGGTCGGGCAGGCCGCTGCGGTGCGAGAACAGGTCGGCGACCGTCACGTGGGACGTCACCCACGGGTCCTTGAGCCGGAACTCGGGCACCTCGGGGGCGACGGGCCGCTGCCAGCCCTCCACCCCGACGGCCCCGGCGACGACGGTGGAGGCGATCGGCTTCGACACGGAGGCCAGCTGGAAGACGGTGTCGGCGTCGACCCGGGCCGCCTTGCCGACCTCGCGCACCCCGTACCCCTGGATGTGGACGACCTTGCCCTCGTACACGACGGCGACGGAGACCCCGGGCACCCCGGTCCGCTTCATCAGCCCGGCGACACTCCCGTCGAGCCGGCCGACGGCCCGGTCCACATCGGCCCGGTCGAGCTGGGGCGGCGGCTGGGCGGGGGGCGGCTCGGGGGTGGAGGTCGGGGTGGGCGTCGGGGTCGGGCTCGGGGCGGTCCCGGCGAGCGAGCCCGCGCCCAGCACGGACACGATCCCCGCAGTGACCAGCCATCGGACGGTAACCACGCTTCCATTGAACGCCCGCCGGAACCGGCTGTCGCGCGGGAGGAATCGCGTGGGAGGGCCCGACGAGGGAACCCGCCGCCGCGCGGGAGACCCCGTGCTGCGGCGGACCCCCGCGTGAACCGGGTCGAGGTCACCGGACCCGGCGCCCCGACCGAGGGCTGCCCTCACCCCCGCAGTACGGCGGCGGCGGCCTCTTCCGGGGTCGCCGCCGTTCTCACGCCCTCGGGGACCGGCGGGCGGCGGACGACCACGACCGGGATGCCCGCCTCGCGGGCGGCGGTCAGTTTCGGGGCGGTCGCCGCGCCGCCGCTGTCCTTCGTCACCAGGACGTCGATCCGGTGGCGGCGCAGCAGCTCCCGTTCGCCGTCGAGCGTGAAGGGGCCCCGGTCGAGGAGAAGCTCCGTGCGGGCCGGCACCGGGGCCTCGGGGGCGTCCACCGAGCGGACCAGGAACCACTCCGGGCGGTCCGCGAAGACCGCGAGGCCCATCCGGCCGGTCGTCAGGAACACACGGTCGCCGAGACCGTCCAGGGCCTCGGCGGCCTCCTCCAGGGACGCCACCTCGCGCCAGTCGTCCCCGGGCGCCGGGACCCAGCCGGGACGGCGCAGCGCGAGAAGGGGAACATGGGCGGTGGCGGCCGCACGGGCCGCGTGGAAACTGATCCGCTCGGCGAAGGGGTGCGTGGCGTCGATGACCGCGTCCACGGCGTGCTCGCCGATCCACTCCACGAGCCCGTCGACCCCGCCGAACCCGCCGATCCGGACCTCGCCCTCGGGCAGCCGGGGGTTCGCCACCCGCCCCGCGAGGGAGCTGGTGACCCTGACCTCGCCGTGCAGCAGCCCGGCGAGCGCGCGGGCCTCGGCGGTCCCCCCGAGAATGAGTACGTGCACAGGAGCCCCTTCGTGACCACAGGCGGCGGGCGTGAGGCCCAACTCAAGCACACCGGTCTCCGCCCGGGCTGGACGACCGGTGCCTGTGCGACGGCGGCGACGACGGCCGCGTACACGGCCCTCCTGACCGGCGACTTCCCGGACCCGGTGACGATCACCCTGCCGAAGGGGCAGACGCCGTCGTTCGCGCTCACCGCGGAGGAGCTCACCGACGGCGCGGCGATGGCGGCGGTGACGAAGGACGCGGGCGACGACCCGGACGTCACGCACGGGGCGGTGATCCGCTCGACGGTACGGCTCCTCCCGCCGGGCTCCGGCGTCGTCTTCCGGGCCGGCGAGGGCGTCGGCACGGTCACCCTGCCGGGCCTCCCCCTGGAGGTCGGCGAGCCGGCCATCAACCCGGTGCCCCGGCAGCTGATGCGGGAGCACGTGGCGCGGGTCGCCGCCCGGCACGGCGGCGGGGGCGACGTGGAGATCACCGTCTCCGTCGACCACGGCGCCGAGATCGCCCGTTCCACCTGGAACCCCCGGATCGGCATCCTGGGCGGTCTGTCGATCCTCGGCACGACGGGGGTCGTCGTCCCCTACTCGTGCTCGGCGTGGATCGACTCGATCCGCCGGGGCGTGGACGTGGCCCGGGCGGGCGGCCTCACGCACGTGGCGGGCTGCACCGGCTCCACGTCGGAGAAGACGGTGGCGACCCTCTACGACCTGCCGGAGATCGCCCTCCTCGACATGGGCGACTTCGCGGGCGCGGTCCTCAAGTACGTCCGCCGTCACCCGGTCGACCGCCTCACGATCTGCGGCGGTTTCGCGAAGCTCTCCAAGCTGGCGGCGGGCCATCTGGACCTCCACTCGGCCCGTTCCCAGGTCGACAAGACCTTCCTGGCGGACCTGGCCCGCTCGGGGGGCGCTTCGGAGGCCCTGGCGGCGGAGATCGCCGGGGCGAACACGGGTCTGGCCGCCCTCCGTCTCTGCGAGGAGGCCGGCGTCCCCCTCGGCGACCTGGTCGCGGCCCGCGCCCGCGACGAGGCCCTGGCGGTCCTCCGGGGCGCCCCGGTCGCGGTGGACGTCGTCTGCGTCGACCGGGCGGGCACGGTGGTGGGCCGGTCGGAGACGGCGGGACCGGGCGCGGCGGCGTAGGCCCGCCGGGCCGCCCCCGGAGACGTCGGTCCCGCGGCGGTCGCCGGGCCGCCCCCGGAGGCGTCGGTCCCGTGGGCGGGGCCGGACCCCGGCCCGGGGGGCGTTAATCCTCGCGACAGCGACCCGTGCCCGCCCGCACAATGCCGGGATGGCCGACTTCTCCCACAAGCCCACCCTCACCGGCGAGCGCGTCATCCTGCGCCCCGTCACCGAGGCCGACGTTCCCGCGCTGCTGCCGATGTTCGAGGACCCGGAGAACGCCCGGCTCACGGGCATGCACACCGAGTTCGACGAGCCGGCCCTGCGCGCCTGGTACGGGTCGCGGGGCAGCCGGGACGACCGGCTCGACCTCGCCGTGGTGGAGCGGGCCACGGGCACCGTCGTCGGGGAGGCCGTCCTCACCGAGTGGGACGAGGCGAACGAGAGCTGCGCCTTCCGGATCTGCTTCACCCCGGCCGGGATCGGACGGGGCCTCGGCACGGAGGCGACCCGGCTGATCGTCGGGCACGCCTTCGAGGGGCTGGGGCTCCACCGCGTCTGGCTGGAGGTGTACGCCTTCAACCCGCGCGCCCGCCGCGCCTACGAGAAGGCCGGTTTCACGGCCGAGGGCGTCCTGCGCGGGGCGCTGCTGTGGGAGGGCGAGCGGGTGGACGCGACGGTGATGTCGATCCTGGCCCCGGAGTGGCCGACGACCTGAGCCGGGCGCCCGGGCCGCCGGGACATCGGAACGCCGGGCCGCCGGGCCGCCGACTGGACGCGGGCGGCTGTCAGGCCGTCGGGTAGCCGATCTCGCGGGTGTCCTCGGTGAGGTCCGCGAGGGTCAGCTCCGGGTTGAGGGCCGTGACGATCTCCGTCGTCAGGGGGCGCAGGGCGAGGACGTGCCGGACGGCTTCGAGGTCGACGGGACGCTCGTAGTAGTCCGCGGCCCACTCCGCGTACGCCTCGGGCGAGCGGTCCGTGAGCAGGTGGAGGAAGCGGCCGGAACCGTCCGGGTCCTCCCGGTCCTCCAGGCCGGTGAACTCGACCGGGCCCGTGTGCCAGGCCGTGTCCGCGGGCTCGCGCCACAGGCAGGCGGTGGTGACGTGGACGCCGTCCTCGTCCGTGAACGCGGGCTCCGTCAGGTACTCGCGGAAGGCCTCCGGGACCCCGTCGAGCACCCCGGGCCAGGTCTGCCCGTCCGCGACGGGCCCGAACGGGCTCAGCGGCGACTCGTGGTCGAAGACGCGCGCGAAGGCCCCGGCGGGGGAGAGGACGATCGTGTACTCGCCGCCCTCGCCGTCCTTCATGGACGCCAGCTGTTCGGTCTCCGACCAGTGCGCGTCGAAGGAGTAGTACCGGCTCTCCCACTCCGGGCTCAGGACGGCCTCCACCATCGCGAGCCCCCGGCTGTGGTCGCGCAGTTCCTCGATGCCCGGCAGCGCCCGGGCCACGTCGTAGACGGTCATGGGTCCATGAGACCGCACCGGCGCCGACGGCCGACATGCGGCCCCCGGGAGCCGAACCTAGGCTTGCCAGGGCACACCCCCGAGCGAGAGGGAGTCCCATGGCGAAGCGCGGAAACAAGCGTCGGGCCCGCAAGAAGAAGAACGCGAACCACGGCAAGCGGCCGAACGCCTGACGCCGAAGGCCTGACGATGTGCGCCGGGGCCCCGGGGATCGGACTCCTCGGGGCCCCGGCGCGTGCGCACCCGCCTCAGCAGGTGCGGCGGTCGCGCGCCGGGTCGTACAGGTGGCTGTCGCGGAACTCCGAGGCCGCGAGGGTGCGGCCGACCAGGATGACGGCCGTCTTCGTGATGCCCGCCGCCTTCGTCTGCGCGGCGATGTCGTCGAGGGTGCCCCTCAGCACGACCTCGTCGGGGCGGCTGGCCATGGCCACGACGGCGGCCGGGCAGTCCGCGCCGTAGTGGGGGACGAGTTCGGCGACGACCCGGTCGACGTAGCGGGCGGCCAGGTGGAGGACGAGCAGGGCGCCGCTGCGGCCCAGGGTGGCGAGGTCCTCGCCCTCGGGCATGGGCGTCGCCTGCTGCGCGATCCGGGTGAGGATGACGGTCTGGCCGACCGTGGGGACGGTCAGCTCCCGCTTGAGGGCGGCCGCCGCCGCCGCGAAGGCGGGGACGCCGGGCACGACCTCGTACGGGATGCCGTGCGCGTCGAGCCGCCGCATCTGCTCCGCGACCGCGCTGAAGACGGACGGGTCGCCCGAGTGCAGCCGGGCCACGTCCTGGCCGGCCTCGTGGGCGCGGACGATCTCGGCGACGATCTGGTCCAGGTCGAGGTGGGCCGTGTCGACGAGGCGGGTGTCCGGCCCGCATTCGGCGAGCAGCTCGCGCGGGACGAGGGAGCCCGCGTACAGGCAGACCCCGCAGGCCGCGAGCGTCCGCGCGCCCCGCAGGGTGATCAGGTCGGCCGCGCCCGGGCCCGCACCGATGAAGTAGACGGTCATCCCTCTTCAGAACCTTTCGTTACGGACCACTGCGTGACCGGCATCGCCTGGCGCCAGCCGGTGAAGCCGCCGACGGGGACGGCGGTGGCGACGGCGAGCCGGACCAGTTCGCCGCCGTGGCGGCGGTGGCGGTCGGCGAGCAGCGCCTCGGACTCCAGCGTCACGGTGTTGGCGACGAGCCGGCCGCCGGCGGGGAGCGCGTCCCAGCAGGCGTCGAGGAGGCCGGGGGCGGTGAGGCCGCCGCCGATGAAGATCGCGTCGGGGGCGGGGAGGGCCGCGAGGGCCGCCGGGGCCGGGCCGGTGACCACGCGCAGGCCGGGGACGCCGAGGGCGTCGGCGTTGCGCCCGATGCGCGCCGCCCGTTCCGGGGACCTCTCGACCGCGATCGCCCGGCAGGAGCGGTGGCTGCGCATCCATTCGACGGAGATGGAGCCGGAGCCGCCGCCGACGTCCCAGAGGAGTTCGCCGGGGGCGGGGGCGAGGGCGGCGAGGGTGGCGGCGCGTACGTACCGCTTGGTGAGCTGCCCGTCGTGTTCGTACGCCTCGTCGGGCAGTCCGGGCACGGCGCCGAGCCGGAGGGTGTCCGGGTCGCGTACGCAGTCGAGGGCGAGGACGTGGAGCGCGTCGGTCCGCTCGTGGGGCCAGTCGGCGGCGGTCGCGTCGAGGATCCGCTCGCGCGCGCCGCCGAGCTGCTCCAGGACCCGGACGCGGGTGCCGCCCCAGCCGGTCGCGCGGAGGTGGGCGGCGACGTCGGCGGGGGTGCCGGGGCCTTCGCCGAGGACGAGGAGCCGGCGTCCGGGGTGGAGCGCGGCGGAGAGCGCGGCGAGCGGCCGGGCGACGAGGGAGACCGTCTCGACGGTCTCCAGGGGCCAGCCGAGCCGGGCGCAGGCGTAGGAGACGGAGGACGGGTGCGGGTGGATCCGGAGGCGGTCGGCGCCGACGGTCTCGGCGAGGGTGCGGCCGATGCCGTAGAAGGACGGGTCGCCGCTGGCGAGGACGGCGATCTCCCGGCCGCGGTGGGCGTCGAGCAGTCCGGGGACGGCGGGGCGGAGCGGGGAGGGCCAGGTGATCCGCTCGCCGGGGCAGTCGTCCCCGGGGAGCAGGTCGAGCTGGCGGGGGGCGCCGACGAGGACCTCGGCGGCGCGCAGGACGCGGCGGGAGCTCTCGGGGAGTCCGTCCCAGCCGTCCGCGCCGATTCCGACGACCGCTATCGCACCGTTCACGTCGGCGACTTTACGGGAGGGCTTCCGGGGGCCCCGGGGAGCCCCGGGCTCGCGCGGCCTCCGGGGCGCGCACCCGCCCGACCCCCGGGCGGCCCGGGCCCGGGCGGCCTCCGGGGCCCTCACCCGGATGACCACCGGGCCCGGGTCCGGGGCCCGAGGCGCGCGTCCGTGCGGCGTACGGGGCGCCTCCGGCCGGGGGAATAGGGCAGGGGGGTGCGCCGTTGGAGCGAATAGTTTACGATTCAACCAACAGCCCCCGAGGCGAGAGGTGAGCACGATGCAGTTCGGGATCTTCACCGTCGGTGACGTGACGACCGACCCCACCACCGGCCGTACCCCCACCGAGCACGAGCGGATCAAGAACACGGTCGCGATCGCGCTCAAGGCCGAGGAGGTCGGGCTCGACGTCTTCGCGACCGGCGAGCACCACAACCCGCCGTTCGTGCCCTCCTCCCCCACCACCCTCCTCGGGCACATCGCCGCCCGCACGGAGAACCTGATCCTCTCCACCTCCACGACGCTGATCACCACCAACGACCCGGTGAAGATCGCCGAGGACTACGCGACCCTCCAGCACCTCGCCGACGGCCGCGTGGACCTGATGATGGGCCGCGGCAACACCGGCCCGGTCTACCCGTGGTTCGGCCAGGACATCCGGCAGGGCATCCCGCTCGCCATCGAGCACTACGCGCTCCTCCACAAGCTGTGGAGGGAGGACGTGGTCGACTGGGAGGGCAAGTTCCGCTCCGCCCTCCAGGGCTTCACCTCCACCCCGCGCCCGCTCGACGGCGTCCCGCCCTTCGTCTGGCACGGCTCCATCCGCTCCCCCGAGATCGCCGAGCAGGCGGCCTACTACGGGGACGGCTTCTTCGCGAACCACATCTTCTGGCCCAAGCAGCACACCGAGAAGATGGTCCGCCTCTACCGCCAGCGGTACGCCCACTACGGCCACGGCACCCCCGAGCAGGCCATCGTCGGCCTCGGCGGCCAGGTGTTCATGCGCAAGAACTCGCAGGACGCGGTACGGGAGTTCCGCCCGTACTTCGACAACGCGCCGGTCTACGGCCACGGCCCGACCCTGGAGGAGTTCTCCCGGGAGACGCCGCTGACCGTCGGCTCGCCGCAGGAGGTCATCGAGCGCACCCTGTCCTTCCGCGACTACGTGGGCGACTACCAGCGGCAGTTGTTCCTCGTCGACCACGCGGGACTGCCCCTCAAGACCGTCCTGGAGCAGCTCGACATCCTCGGCGAGGAGGTCGTCCCCGTGCTGCGCAAGGAGTTCGCGAACCTGCGCCCGGCCGACGTCCCCGGCACGCCCCCGCTCCACCCCGCCGTCCTCGCCCGGACCACCACCACCACGAAGGAGTCGTAAGCCATGCGGACCCTGAAGCTGGTCGCCGTCTCCGCCGGTCTCAGCTCCCCCTCCTCCACCCGGCTGCTCACCGACCGGCTCCTCCAGGCCGCCCGCTACCGGCTGGCCGAGCAGGAGTACGCCGTCGACGTCCAGGTCGTCGAAGTGCGCGACCTCGCCGTCGACATCGCCAACAACCTCGTCACCGGCTTCCCCTCCGGGCGGCTCCAGGAGGCGATCGACACGGTGACCGGCGCGGACGGGGTCATCGCGGTGACCCCCGTCTTCACCGCCTCGTACAGCGGGCTCTTCAAGTCGTTCTTCGACCTGATCGACCCGGCCGCGCTGACCGGCACCCCGGTCCTGATCGGGGCGACCGGCGGCACCGCCCGGCACTCGCTCGTCCTCGACCACGCCCTGCGGCCGCTCTTCGCCTACCTGCGGGCCCTCGTCGTCCCCACCGCCGTCTACGCGGCGTCGGAGGACTGGGGCTCGGGCGGCGACGAGGCCTCCCCGAAGGGACAGAGGGACGGGCTGCCGTCCCGGATCACCCGGGCGGGCAACGAGTTCGCCGACACGGTCGCGGCCCGGCCGTCCCGGCGCGTGGACGACGACGAAATCGTCCCGTTCGAGCGCCAACTGGCCGATCTCCGCCTGGATTGATCGATTTGTTACGTTGTGGGGGAGGGTTCCCGACAACGAACGGAGGTCGGCGATGGCCGGCAGGATCGTGGTGGGCGTGGACGGATCGGAGCCGTCCCTGAAGGCGCTGAAGTGGGCGGCCGGACAGGCCGCCCTGACCGGGGGCTCCCTGCAGACGGTGATCAGCTGGGAGTATCCGGCCTCGTGGGCGACGCTGATGCCGGGCGCGGCACCGGAGTTCGACCCCGAGCGGCTCGCGAAGCAGATCCTCGACGAGTCCATCGACCAGACCCTCACCCCGGGAGAGGCCGCGGCCGTCACCCGGACGGTCGTCGGCGGCAACGCCCCGCAGGCCCTCCTCGACGCGGCGAGGGGCGCGGCCCTCCTCGTCGTGGGCGACCGCGGCTACAGCGGCTTCAAGGCGGCGATGCTCGGCTCGGTCTCCTCCCACGTCACCCAGCACGCCCCGTGCCCCGTGGTGGTCGTACGGGGCGGGGGCGGCGACTAGAGCTGTCCGGCCCTGGGCGTCGGACCGGGCGGGAAGGGTCCAACAGGCCCTGGAGCCCCGTCGGGCTCAGTCGGCGGGCACCACGTCCGCGACCACGCACGCCACGTTGTCCGGGGCGCCCAGGTCCCGCGCCAGCGCGACCAGGGCCCCGGCCGCGTCGTCCGGGGTGGCGTCCGCGGCGAGCGCACGGCGGATGTCCTCGGCCGGCGCGACCGCGGAAAGCCCGTCCGTGCACAGCAGATAGCGGTCCCCCGGCCGCGCCTCGTGCACGCCGAGTTCCGGCTCGGGCGGCACGTCCCCGCCGTCCAGGGCCTTGAGCAGCAGCGCCCGGTCGGGGCGGTCGGCGGCCTCGGCCGGGTCCAGTTCACCCGCGTCGACCAGCGCCTGGACCACGGTGTGGTCGCGGGTGAGCCGCACGAGCGTGCCGTCCCGCAGCAGGTACGCCCGCGAGTCGCCCACGTGCGCGAGGGCGAGACGGCCGCCCGTCCACAGGGCCGCGGTCAGCGTCGTGCCCGACTCCGGGAGGCCGGCCACCGCGCCGTCGGCGCCGTACACCCCGTCCTCCAGGGCGTTGAGCATGTCCCCGGCGCGTGCCGACGGGGACGGCGGCGGTACGGACCGCAGCGCGGCGACCGCCGCCCGCGCGGCCCGCTCCCCCTCGGGGCCGTACCCGTCGGCGACGGCCAGCAGGTGCGGGCCCGCGTGGGCCGCGTCCTGCTGGCCGTCGCGGACCAGGCCGCGGTCCAGGCGTACCGCGGTCCGCAGCGCGAAGGAGGGTGTCGTGGTCATCTCGATGGGTCCCTTCAGCCGGTCCACCAGGGAGGCCGCCAGGTCGCGCCGGGCCGCCGTCTCCGACTCGATCCGCGCCCAGTGGGCGCGGATCGCGCGGGACGCGGCCGCCGGGTCCGACGCGTACAGCGCGCAGACCCGGCCCACCTCGGCGAGGGGCATGTCGATCCGCCGCAGCCAGCCGATCAGCCGGGCCGGTTCGGCCTGGTCACGGGCGTAGTACCGGTAGCCGGTGAACGGGTCGACGCGGGCGGGCGGCAGCAGACCGAGCTCGTCGTAGCGGCGCAGCGCCTTGGCGGAGAGCCGGGAGACGCGGGCGAAGTCCCCGATGGTCAGCAGGGGCACGGGGGTGGGCACGGACCCGGGCGTGGGCCCGGGCGTGGACACGGACTCGGCGTCGCGCACGGCTCTCTCTCCTCCCTGTGCCGGGCTGTCGGCCCGGCACGGCCGATGGTGGGCCTTCCCCGCGGGGGAAGGTCAAACGGGAGGACCGGCACGGGACCCGGCCCCGCGCACGCCGTCGTCCGGCGCACGACACGGACGCCCGCCCCCCACACGCCGTCGCCCGGCGCGCGACACGGACGACCCGCCCCGCGCACGCCGTGCGTCCCGCCGTCGCCCGGCGCATGATGCCCGTATGGACATCAAGCTGGAACTGATCGGCGTGCCCGTCACCGACATCGACCGGGCCAAGGCCTTCTACGAGCGGGTGGGGTTCCACGCCGACCACGACATCCCGGTCAGCGACGACATCCGCTTCGTCCAGATGACCCCGCCCGGCTCGGCCTGTTCGATCGCCTTCGGCAAGGGGATCACGGAGATGGCCCCGGGCTCCCTCGACAACATGCAGGTCGTCGTCGCGGACATCGAGGAGGCCCACGCCGACCTCACCGGCCGCGGCATCGAGGTGAGCGCGATCGACGACCAGCCGTGGGGCTCGTTCGTCTACTTCGCCGACCCGGACGGCAACCGCTGGTCGGTGCAGCAGACCACCCCGCGGGGCCAGTGACCGCACGCGGCGCTACTTGCGGTTGTAGAGCCGCATCGTGACCGCTCCGAAGACGACGACGAGGACGACCGACCACCCGAGCGTCCAGGCGATGTCGGCGGCCGGCCAGTTGCCCGCCATCAGCTCCCGTACCGCCGTCGCCAGATGGGTGACCGGGCTGTTGTTGACGAAGGCCTGGAGCCACCCCGGCATCGTCTTCGGGTCGACGAAGACGTTCGACAGGAACGTCAGCGGGAAGATCACCATCATCGAGACGCCCATGACGGACTTCTCGCTGCGCAGCAGCAGACCGAACATGGTCCAGATCCACGAGAAGGCGAACGAGAACACCAGCAGCAGCGCGACCCCGAGCAGGACGCCCACGATCCCGCCGTCCGGCCGGTAGCCGATGATCATGCCGACCGTCAGCATCACGGCCGAGGCGATCACATAGCGGACGATGTCGCCGAGGAGATAGCCGACCATCGGCGCGGGCCGCCAGATGGGCAGGGTCCGGAAGCGGTCGAAGACACCCTTCTCGATGTCGGTGTTCACCGAGACCCCCGTGTACATCGTGATCATCACGACGCTCATCACGAGGATGCCGGGCAGCAGGAACTGGATGTAGGCGGAGACCGAGCCGGCCAGCGCACCCCCGAAGAGGTACGTGTACATCAGCACCATCATGATCGGGAACGCCGTCACGTCGAACAGCTGCTCCGGCACGTGCTTGATCTTCAGCATGGCCCGCCAGCCGAAGGTCATCGAGGCGGAGAGCGCGCTGGGGCGCGGTGGGCGGGAGTGTCCGACGAGGAGCGCGGCCAGCTCCTCCGCCCGGGGGGCCTCGAAGTCGACGGCCTCGGCCGTCCGCGTGTCCTTGCCGGTGGAGACGGTGGTCATGCCGCCGTTCCTTTCCTGTCCGTCAGTGCCAGGAACACCTCGTCCAGGCTGGGCTGGCCGAGGGCGAAGTTGTCGACCGTGATCCCGGCCCGCGCCAGCTCCGCGAGCGCCCGCGCGGCCTGCTCGGAGGCGCCGAGGTCCGTCCCGTGGCCGTTGACGGTGGCGGTGAGCGCCACCGGGTCGGGGTCGAGCTGGACGGTGGCCCGCAGGGCCTCGGCGAGGACCCGCTCGGCCCGCGGGCGCTGCTCCGGGTCCCGGAGCCGTACGTGCACCGAACCGGAGCCGACGGAGGCCTTCAGCTCGCCCTTCGTGCCCTCCGCGATCACCTTCCCGTGGTCGATGACGGCGATGCGGGAGGCCAGCTGGTCGGCCTCGTCCAGGTACTGGGTGGTCAGCAGGACGGTGGTGCCCTGGGCGACCACCGCGCGGACGATGTCCCAGACCTGGTTGCGGCTGCGCGGGTCGAGGCCGGTGGTCGGCTCGTCGAGGAAGAGCAGGTCGGGGGTGTTGAGGATGGACGCGGCGATGTCGATGCGCCGCCGCATGCCGCCCGAGTAGTTCTTGACCTGCTTCTCGGCGGCGTCCGCGAGCCCGAACGCGGTGAGCAGCTGCGCGGAGCGCTCGCGGGCGGCGGGCCGGGCGTGGCCGAGCAGCCGGGCGAGGAGGATCAGGTTCTCGGTGCCGGTCAGGTCCTCGTCGACGGAGGCGTACTGACCGGTGAGGCTGACGCGTCCGCGCACGGTGTCGGCGTCCTTGACGACGTCCTTGCCGAAGACGCGGGCCCGTCCGCCGTCGGGACGCAGGAGCGTGGCGAGCACCTTGACGGCGGTCGTCTTGCCGGCGCCGTTGGGCCCGAGCACCCCGTAGACGGTTCCGGCGGGAACGCGCAGGTCGATGCCGTCGACGGCGCGGTTGGTCCCGAAGACCTTGACCAGGCCTTCGGTCTCGATGGCGAGGTCGGTCATACCGTGAGCCCTCCGGGAGAAGACGGCGCTCCTCCCAGTCTCCGTCGCCCCGCCCCGTCCCGCCAGGGCGGGGAACCGTCTCTTCCGCCCGGACCGCGTCCGGGGGCCGGGCCCCGCCCGCCCGGCACGGCCCCGAGACGGACCCCGGGCCGCCGTCCGGGAGGCCGCCCGGGGTGTGCTGACGGCGGGGACGTCAGTACGGCGCGGGCCGTCCGGCGGCGTCCTCGTGGGTGTAGTAGTGGTAGTAGGCGGCGGCGACGTTGACGGCGCCGAAGGCCAGTCCGAGGCCGCTCGACGACAGGATGCTGGCCCCCGACAGGCTGAACAGGAAGCCGACCGCGATGCCCGAGAGGGCGCCCCAGGCGACCGCCCGCAGTTCGCGGGGGAGGGCGCGGCCGTGCCGGTGGAGGGTGTGGATCCCCACGGCGAGGACGATGGCCGAGACGAGGCCGACCCACAGCTGCCCCAGGGTGGTGGGGCCGCCCTGGCGCGCCACGGTCGCCGCGTAGAGGCCGTACAGGACGCCGACGACGATCGGCACCGCCCAACCGTGCGTACTGAACTGGCGCCTCGTGGGCACCGCTGCGTGTGCGGCCATGGCAGGAGCTCCTTGTCTCTCGCCCCCCTGCTGCGTCCCGCACCCTCCAGGGCACACCCCCGGCCGGTGCCCCGCAAGTGGATCAGGCGGCGGGCCGCACGGCGACGGCGTCGATCTCGAAGAGCATGCCCGGCAGGGCGAGCGCCGCGACCCCGCTGAGGGTCTGCGCGGGGAGCCGCTCGCCGAAGTGGGCGTGGAGCGCCTTGCCGAGGACCTCCAGCTTGGCGAGGTCGTGCTCGACGATGTACGTGCCGAGGCGGACGACGTGGGCGAGGCCGAGTCCGACGCCTTCCAGGGCGTGCCGCAGGTTGGTCAGGGAGAGCTCGACCTGGGCGGCGAAGTCGCCGGAGACGGGGGCGCCGGTGGCGTCGGAGGCGTACTGGCCGCCGATGAAGACGAGTTCGCCGGGCGCGGAGACGGCGTGGCTGTAGCCGAAGGGGGTGGGGTCGTGGAGGGTGCCGGGGTTGGTGATGTTCCGCTGGTCGCCGGAGCCCTCGGTGATGTCGGTACGCGTGGTCATGACGGGTCGTTCCTTCCGGAGAGTACGGCCACCGGGCAGGCGGCCAGGGTGAGCGCGGCGCCCGCGAGGAGCACCGTGGTGAGGGGGTACGCGTCGGCCAGCAGCCCGCCGAGGAGGCTGCCGAGGGCGATCGCGAGGCAGAAGACGCTGACGTTGAGGCCGGTGGCGGTCTCGACGTCGTCGGGAGCCGCGGCCATGAACCAGGACTGGAGCGCGACCGAGACCCCGCCGTAGGCGAGCCCCCAGAGGAGCAGCAGTCCGGCGCCGGTGACGGCGGAGCCGCCGACGAGGTGGCTCGCGAGGAGGACGGTGCCGAGCGCGGCGGCGATGACCGCGAGCGTGCGGCCCGGGGCGCGGGCGGCCCGGGCCCCGGCGAGGAAGTTGCCGGCGACGCCCGCGGCGCCGTACCCGAGGAGGAGCGCGCCGAGCAGCGGGCCGGGGATCCCGGAGTGGTCGGTGAGCAGGGGCCGGACGAAGGAGTACGCGAGGAAGTGCCCGGTGACGAGGGCGAGGGTGATCAACAGCCCGGACCGCACCCGCCGGTTGCGGCGGGGGAGGGAGAGGAGCGTGAGGAGGGAGGGGGCGAGGGAGAGGGGAGAGCGGGGGGACGCGGGCGGGGACCCCTCGCCGGGCACGGGCCGGGGTGCCGCGTCGGGCACGGGCCTGGACCCCTCGTCGGGTACGGGCCGGGGTGCCGCGTCGTCGGTCGCTCGGGGTGGGGTTGCGGGCGCCGTGGCCTTCCCCGTTCCGGGCAGTCGGGGCAGCAGGGCACGGAGCGCGGCCGCCGCGAGCAGTGCGAGGAGCCCCGTGGCGGCGAACGCCCAGCGCCAGCCGACCCGTTCGGTCAGGAGGGTGGCGGCGGGGACGCCGAGGACCGAGGCCGCCGAGACGCCGCCGAAGACCACGGCGGTGGCCCGTCCCACGGCGGCGGCGGGCACGAGCCGGGGCGCGAGGCCGCCCGCCAGCGCCCAGAACCCGCCGATCGCGACGCCGAGGAGGACCCGGGCGGCGAGGACGGCCGCGAGGTGTCCGGCGAGGGCGGACACCAGGTTGGCGGCGGCGGAGAGGAGCAGGAGGGCGACCAGGAGCGTGCGGCGGTCGGCGCCGGCCGCGCGGACGGTGACGAGGGGCGCGGCGAGCGCGGCGACGAGGCCGGGCACGGTCACCATGAGGGCGGCGGTGCCCTCGGAGACGGAGAGGTCGGCGGCGGCCGGTGTGAGCAGTCCGACCGGCAGGAGTTCGGCGGTCATGACGGTGAAGATGCCGAGGGTGACGGCGGCGACGGCGGGCCGCCCGCCGTCGGCCTCCCCCGGGTCCCGCAGGCGGTTCCGACCGCTTCTTAACTGGACATCAGACATCCAGAATTCCCCCCTTGTGAAGCCCTCCCGGGCGGGAGGGCGGTCGTGTCAGACGTTGGCGAACCAGCGGCGCAGCCGGTCGGGCGCGGTCGGCGCCTGGAGCTCCGCCCGCTCCCGGACGTCCTCCAGGGTCTGGGCCACGAGCTCGCGCCGCCAGGCCAGGTCGGCCCGGCCCATGGCTCCGGCGATGGCGCACTCGGCGGCGTACGTCCCTCCCGCCCCGGGTCCGTGCTGCCGGATCTCGGTGCAGCGGAAGGCCTCGTCGGGCCCCTCGATCGCGGCGACGACATCCATGAGCGTGATCCGGTCCAGTCCGCGCGCCAGCCGGAAGCCGCCCTTGGGTCCGGAGACCGAGGTGACGATCCCGGCGCGGGCGAGCGCCTGGAGCTGCTTGTTGAGGTAGGCGGGGGGCAGCTCGTGGTAGGCCGCGAGCCGTGCGGCGGTGACCGCGCGGCCCGGTCCGATCCAGGCCAGGTTCAGGCAGCTGTGCAGCGCCCACTCCACGCCCTCGCTCATCTTCATAACCTGGACTCTACATATCCAGAATCAAGAGGGCAAGGAGGGGAGGCCCGCATCGGGAGACCCCTGTCACACGCCCGTGACACGGCGAGGAACCTTCCGTCGCACAAGATCCGTAACTTTGTTCACGCAGCCCGCCGCACCTCCAACGGCCCCACCCGGACGAGTAGACGGCATGCGGCTCTCCTCTTCCTCACCTGCCTTCCAGGAGTCGTCATGCGCACCGCCCTCCGCACCGCCATCACCACCGCCGCCCTCGCCGGTGCCGTCCTCGTCCCGGCCGCCGGCGCCTTCGCCGCGACGCAGCCGCACCCGGCCGGCGCCCCGAAGGCGGCCCCGGCGGCCGCCCCGGCCGCCGAGACCCCGGCCACCGGGGCCCCGAAGGGCGAGACCACGACCGGAGGCACGGCGGGCGGGACGGCGGACGGGACCGAGGGCAAGGACACGGCCAAGGGCGCGACCGGAGGCACGACCGGGGGCGCGGGCGCGACCGGGGGCGCCGGTGACGGTCAGCTCGGCGAGCAGGGCCCGGAGGTCACGGCGGGTACCAGCCTCGGCCGCCGCCCGCTGGCCGACGGCGGCTACGCGGAGCTCCACCGCAAGGACACCGGTGCCTACCTCGCCGACATCCACTCCGCCCAGGGGCAGGTCACGGGCCGCCTGAAGGCGGACGGCAGCGGCGCGGGCGACCAGTTCGGCACCGTCTTCGTCGTCCTGGAGGCCGACGGCACCCTCGCCTCCTGGCGGAACCCGGAGCCGGCCGGCGGCGACTACAGCGAGGTCCGCGAGGGCTGCGCGGTGACCCGGTACGCCGCCGCGCCCTTCCAGGACGTGGACATGGCCCTGACGAACAGCCCCGAGGGCCCGGTCGCCCGGCTCACCCAGAACGGCAAGGTCATCGCGGTCCTCGACGGCGGCCACGACACGGCCCTGTACGGCGGCGCCCGCATCAAGGGCCTGCTCGACCCGGCCCCGGCGGTCCCGAGCCTCCAGATGCGGGTGCACGGCGGCCCGATCCCGTGGGCGGGCCTGGCCTTCCCGGCGGTCCCGAAGGGGTGCGCCACCGACGCCGGGAAGACCCCGGACACGAACACGGGCACGGGCACGGGCACTGGCACCGGCACCGGCACCGGCGCGGACCAGGGCTCCACCCCCGCGCCCGCCCCGCAGCACGCGACCCAGACCGGGGCCGAGGCGGCCACCGCCCCGCAGACCTCCGTCGTCCCCAAGGGCTCCGTCGCCGCCGGCGCGGAGCCGGTCGCCGCCGACCACACCCTCGCCTTCGCGGGCGGCGCCGCCCTCGCGGGCGCGGGCGCGGCCGGTGTCGCCCTGGCCCTGTTCCGCCGCCGCGGAGCCGCCGCCGCCTGATCCCCGTACGAGCCACGCGTCCCGCCGAGCACCGGTGCCCCGCCCTTCCCCGGGCGGGGCACCTCGCGTTTCAGCCGTCCTCGGCCGCCAGCGCCGCCAGCCGTCCGAGCGCCTCGTCGAGCACCGCGTGCGGGGGAGAGGCGAGGCCGATCCGGATCGCGTCCGGGGCCGTGCCCGGGCCCACCGCGAAGGCGCTCCCGGGGGTGACCGCCACACCCGCGCGGGCGGAGGCGGCGGCCGCGAAGGTCTCCGCCCGCCACCGCGCGGGCAGCTCCCACCAGCAGTAGTACGCGTACGGCGAGCTCCGCACGGTGTGTCCGGCCAGCCGCCGCCGCACCAGGGCGTGCCGGGCCTCCGTGTCCGCGCGCTTGGCGGCGACCGCCTCGGCGACCGTTCCGTCGCCGGTCCACCGGGTGGCGGCCGCGAGCCCGAGGCCGCCCGCCGTCCAGGCGCCGGAGCGCAGGGCCTCCGCCACCGCCGTACGCAGCCGTCCGGGCACCACCAGGTAGCCGACGGTCAGCCCGGGGGCGAGCCGTTTGGAGAGGCTGTCGACCAGGAGGACCCGCTCGGGGACGTGGGCGGCGAGCGGGGCGGGCGCGTCCGGTACGAGGAAGGCCCAGGTGGTGTCCTCGACGGCCGTCAGGTCCAGCCTCCTGAGCAGCTCGGCCAGTTCGGCCCGGCGCTCCTGGCCGGCGGTCGAGGAGAGCGGGTTGTGGAGGGTGGGCTGGAGGTAGACGGCGGCCAGCGGCGCCGCCCGGTGGGCCGCCGCGAGCGCCTCGGGCCGTACCCCTTCGGCATCGAGGGCGAGCGGGACGAGCCGGATGCCGAGCCGCTCGGCCACCGCCTTGACCAGGGGGTACGTGAGCACCTCGACGCCCAGCCGGCCGCCGGGCGGGACGAGGGCGGAGAGCGCGGCGGCGATGGCCTGCCGGCCGTTCCCGGCGAAGAGCACACTCTCGGGTTCGGGCGTCCAGCCGGGCCGGGCGAGGACGGCCGCCGCCGCGTCCCGGGCCTCGGGGGTGCCGGTGGCGGCGGCGGGCCGGGAGACGGCCTCGGCCAGCACGTCGGGCCGGGCGAGGGCGGCGAGCGCCCGGGCCATCAGCTCCGACTGTCCTTCGGCGACCGGGTAGTTGAGCTGGAGGTCGACGGGGGCGGCCCCGGTCGCCTCGGCGAGCGCGGGGCCCGGCAGCGGGGGCGCGGCCCGGACGAAGGTGCCGCGTCCGACCTCCCCGACGACCAGGCCCCGGCGGGCGAGTTCGCCGTAGACGCGGATGGCGGTCGAGTTCGCGATGGCGTGGCGGCGGGCGAAGACCCGCTGCGGCGGCAGCCGGTCGCCGGGCCGCAGCCGCCCGTCGCGTACGGCCGCCTCGACCCGGTCGGCGATCCTCCGGTACTCCTCCACGACATCCCCCTCCGTACCGCGTGCTCCTCCACGGCGTGCCCTCCGCACGGCGCCACGATCGCGGCGCTCCCAGCATCGGCGCGGTCCCACCATCGGCGCGCTCCCACCCTCGCACCGCGCCACGATCCCACCGCCCCCACCATTGCACCGAGAGCAAAGATCTTATTGCACCGAGCAGTTGGGGCTGCCTAGCCTGCGGACATGCACGTCACCCGCACCCCCGACGCCGAGATCCACTACGAGGACAAGGGCGAGGGCCCCGCCCTCCTCCTCGTCCACGGCCACCCCTTCGACCACACCATGTGGCAGCCGCAGATCGACCGCTTCTCCCGCACCCACCGGGTGATCGCCCCCGACCTGCGCGGCTACGGCGCCACACCGCTCGGCGCGCACCCGGACTCCACCGGCCTCGACGTCTTCGCCGAGGACCTCGTCGCCCTCCTCGACGACCTGCGCGTCGAGCGCTGCGTCCTCGCCGGCCTCTCCATGGGCGGCCAGATCGCCATGGAGCTCTACCGCCGCCACCCCGAGCGGATCCGGGGCCTCGTCCTCGCCGACACCTTCCCCGCCGCCGAGACCGACGAGGGCAGGACCGCCCGCAACGCCATGGCCGACCGGCTCCTCGCCGAGGGCATGCGGGGGTACGCCGACGAGGTACTGGACCTGATGGTGGCCCCGTACAACACCCACGCCGCCCCCCACGTCCACCGCATGATGCGCTCCACCGACCCGGTCGGCGCCGCCGCCGCCCTGCGCGGCCGGGCCGAGCGCCCCGACTACCGGGAGACGCTCACCACGGTCCCGTTCCCCGCGCTCGTCGTCGTCGGCCGGGACGACACCTACACCCCGGTCGCCGACGCCGAGTCCATGTGCGCGCTGCTCCCCCACGCCACGCTCGCCGTCATCGAACGGGCCGCGCACCTGCCCAACCTGGAACGCCCCGAGGAGTTCGACGCGGCACTGGAGAGCTACCTCGGCTCACTCGTACGGCCCAGCTGAACGGTCGGAACCGGCCGAACGCTCCGACGATGGGGCCATGAGCCAGAACACCGCACCTCCCCGCAAGCCGAGTTCCTCCACCGGCGCCTGGGCCGCCGGAGGCACCCTCTTCGCCGGCGTCCTCATGCTGGTCACCGGCTTCATGGACATCTTCCAGGGCATCGCAGGCATCGCCGAGGACGACGTCTACACCCGCGTCGGCGACTACGTGTTCAAGTTCAACCTGACCACGTGGGGCTGGATCCACCTGATCCTCGGCGTCATCCTCGTGATCGTCGGATACGGCGTCCTCAAGGGCGCGGAATGGGGCCGGGTCGCCGGTATCGCCCTCGCCTCCCTCAACCTCCTCTTCCAGTTCCTCTTCCTGCCGTACCAGCCGTGGTGGGCGCTGTTCTCGATGGCCATCTCGGTCTTCGTGATCTGGGCGCTGGCGACGGACGACGCGTACGGCCCGAACGAGAGGTACTAGGTGGGAGGCATGCGGCGAACCACGGCGGCGGCGCTCACCCTCGCCGCCACGACGGCCCTCGCCCTCACCGGCTGCGACACCGTCAAGGAGACGGCGGGCGGCATCGTCTCCACCGCCACGGCGGCCGTCGCCTCGGCCGCCGAGGAGAAGATGAACGAGGTCAAGGACGGGGTGAACGCCACCGGCGACGTCACCGCCGGAGCGACCCGCACCGACGGGGACCGCACGGTCGCCGAGATCACGGCCACCAACCCGAAGGACGCGAACGCCGACTACACGATCCTGGTCACCTTCCGGGACGCGGACGGCAACTTCCTCGACTCGGTCGTCGTCAGCATCGACGGCGTGGCACCCGGAGCGTCCAAGACCGGTACGGCGCGCAGCAATCGGACGCTCTCGGGCGAACCGAAGGCGGAGATCGGACAGGCCCTGCGACACTGACGGGGTGGACCGAGTCCTGGCCGCCGAGCCCGCAGCCGAGCCCGTGAAGACCCCTGCCCCGACACCCCCTGAGCCGTCCCTCCGGCCCAGGCACCGCGTCACCGCCTGGGCCGCGGGGCTGCTGCTGCCCGTCCCCGCCCTGCTCACGGCCTGCCGCCTCCTCGGCACGGACGCGGTCACGCCCGTGCCACAGCTGCTCTCCCTGCTGCCCTGGTGCGCGGTCCCCGCCGCGCTCGGGCTGCTCCTGGCGGCCGCGGCCCGGCGGCGGGCCCTCGGGGCCGTCGCCGCCGTGGTCCTCGCGGCCACCCTCTGGACGGCGCTGCCGTACGGGCCGGACGCCACCGGCGCGCACGGCCCGGTGGTGGCCCGGCTCAGGGTCCTCGCCTCGAACGTCGAGTTCGGCGAGGCCACCGGGGCGCTCGTCACCACGATCCGGCGGGAACGGCCCCAGCTCGTCTTCGTGTCGGAGTGCGACCGCGCGTGCGGACGGACCCTCACCACCGCCTTCGCCGAGGAACTCCCCCACTACGCGTCCGTGGAGGCCGACGGCTCGGCCGGCTCCGTCATCCTCAGCGCGTACCCGCTCCGCGACTGGCGGATGCTCCCCTCGGCCATGGGCATGCCCGGCGCGACCGCCGAGATCGGCGGGCGGTCCGTACGCCTCCAGCTCGCCCACCCGCTGCCGCCGCTGCCCGGCCAGGTCCACCTGTGGAAACGGGAACTCGGCCTGGTCGAGGACGCCGCCGCCCACGAAGGCCCCCTCCTGATCGCCGGCGACTTCAACGCCTCCCAGGACCACGCCGCCTTCCGCTCCGTGCTCGACGCGGGCGACCTCCACGACGCGGCCCGGCTCACGGGCGCGAGCCGCACCCCCACCTGGCCCATGGAGGGCCCCGTCCCCCCGTACGTCCAGATCGACCACGTCCTGGTCAGCGAGGACTTCACGGCCAGGGACACCCGCTTCCCCGACCTCCCCGGAACGGACCACAGGGCCGTCGTCACCGATCTCGACCTGCACACCGGGCGCTGATCGGCCACGCTTGAGGACATGGACAACGAGGAGATCCTGGACGACATCGGTGCCCTCGTCGAGGAGGAACGCGCCCTGAGACAGCGCACGGGCGGTCTCCTCCCCGAGGAACGCGCCCGCCTGGCCGACCTGGAGGTCCGCCTGGACCAGTGCTGGGACCTGCTGCGACAGCGCCGCGCGAAGGCCGAATTCGGCGAGGACCCGGACACGGCGGCCCTCCGCCCGGCCGCGGAGGTCGAGTCCTACCGCAACTAGCGCCGCGACGAGGCAGGGCGCCACCCCGACCACCGCGGCGCCGGCGCCGCCGGGCACCCCCCTCGGCCACGTACGTTTGGCCCCATGGCGCGCCCACACCCCACCCGCCTCGCCCCGCCCGCCTGGCTCACCGCCGGGTTCAAGCCCGCGGCCGTGCCCATTCCCTGGGCCGCCGTCGCGCGGGCCTCGGTCGCGCTCTCCGCGCCGCTCGCCGTCGGACTGGCCGCCGGGCAACCCGCGTACGGAGCGCTCGTCTCCATGGGCGCGCTCTCCGGGGTCATCGGCGACACCGCCGACGCCTACCGCATGCGGGTCTACAACATCGCCGTGCCCCAGCTCTTCGGTGCCGTCGGCGTCACCCTCGGCACCCTGGTCTTCGGGCACGGCTGGCTCGCCGTCGCCGTGCTGACGCTGGTCGCGCTGGTCTCCGGGATGATCTCCTCGATCGGGGCCGTCGCGTCCGTCTCCGGGCTCCTCCTGCTGCTCAACGCCGTCGTCGGCGCCGGTCTCCCGATGCCCGACCCCTGGTGGAAGGCGCCCCTGCTCCTCACCGTCGGCGGACTGTTCGTCCTCCTGCTCTCCCTGCTCGGCTGGCCGCTGCGGCGCGCCGCACCCGAGCGTTCCGCCGTCGCCGCGACCTACCGGGCCGTCGCCGAGCTGTACGGGGCGACGGGCAGCTCCGCGTACGACGAGAAGCGGCAGGCCGTCACCGCCTCGCTCAACCAGTCCTACGACCTGATCCTGGCCCGCCGCGCCCGCCAGCACGGCCGCGCGCCCTCCCTGGTCCGGCTGCTCGCCCAGCTGAACGTCGTCATCCCGCTGGTCGAGGCCGCCCCCGCCGCCCAGCTGCGGGCCCAGCTCTACGGCCCGCTGTCCCCGACGATCCCGGCGACCGTGCGCGAGCTGGCCGACGCCGTCGAGGAGGGCCGCACCGGGACACCCGTACTCGATCTGCCGGCCCCCGAGCGTCCGGCCGAGAAGGCCGTCGACCACGCCCTGCGGTACGCGGCCGCCGTCGTCCACAAGACCGAGCCCGACGCCTCCAACGTGGACGACCGGCTCGGCCGCCCCGCCGCGCTCCGGGTCCGCGTCCGCCGGGCCACCCGCGCCGTCCTGTTCTCCGAGGCCTCCTGGAGGTACGGGCTGCGGCTCGCGCTCTGCATCGGCCTCGCGCAGGCGCTGGTCTCGCTGATCGCCGTACCCCGCTCGTACTGGGTCGCGCTGACCGTCACGTTCGTGATGAAGCCCGACTTCGGTTCGGTCTTCTCCCGGGCCGTGCTCCGCGCCTTCGGCACCGCCGCCGGCCTGGTCCTCGCCGCCCTCGTCCTGGCCGAGGTGCCGCGCGGCTGGTGGGACGTGCCCGTGATGTGCGTCCTCGCGGCCCTCATCCCGGCCTTCTCCGCGAAGGGTTACGCCTTCCAGACCGCGGCCATCACCCCGGTGATCCTGCTGCTCTCCGACACCCTCAACCAGCAGGGCTTCGACCTGGTCATGCCCCGCCTGTACGACTCGCTCATCGGCTGCGGCATCGCGCTGATCGCCGGATACCTGCTCTGGCCCGAGTCCTGGCACGCCCGGATCGGGGACCGGCTCGCGGACGCCGTCGCCGACACCGCCGCCTATGTGACCTGCGCCTTCGGCGGGGCGGAGGGGCACGGCGGTGACCAGGGGGAGCGGCTGCGGGCCCGGCGGAAGCTCTACCGCGATCTGTCGACCGTACGCTCCGAGTTCCAGCGCGCCCTGACCGAACCGCCGCCCACCGGCGTCCGCGCCGCCGCCTGGTGGCCGCTCGTCGTCGCCGTCGAACGGATCGTGGACGCCACCACGGCTGCCCGGATCCGGGTCGATCACGGCGCCCCGGCCCCCGATCCCGCCGAGGTGGGCGCCGTGGAGCGGGAGTTGCGCGAGCTCGCCGACGGACTGCGGGACACCGACACCCTCGTGGAGGTCCGCACCGACCTCCCCGGCGACGAGAACGGAGTCCTGGAACCCCTCCGTCAGGAGGTCCGCGCGGCCCGCGCCATCGCCGGTCCCGACCTGCGGTAAACCCTCTTCCGGGGGCGCACGGGAGGACTTACCGGCGGTCACGGAGCGGAACCCTCCCCACCGCCGTTACCCGAAGCCACCCGGGCGACTACGATGCGCTCGATCTCACCGTGATCCGCGCCCGCCGCCGTCGGCAACCGGCCCGGCGGACGGGCCACTTCGCCCTGCCTCACCCCCCGCGCCCCGAGGACCCGCCCATGCGCACCACGACGAACAGAGGGCTCCAGCCCAATGTCCTCGGCACTTTCGACACGATCGTGATGGCCGTCGCCGGCAGCGCCCCCGCCTACTCGATGGCCGCGACCACCGCCGTCCTCTTCGGCGCCGTCGGCTACGGGGGCCCCGCCGCCCTGCTCTACTGCGCGATACCGATGTTCGGCATCGTCCTCGCCTACGCCCGCCTCGGGCGGATCGACGTCAACGCCGGTGCCGGCTACTCCTGGGTGGGCCGCACCCTCCACCCGTTCCTCGGCTTCCTCTCCGGCTGGGCCCTGGTCTTCGCCGCCACCGTCTTCATGGTGGCCGGCTCGCTGCCCGCCGGTTCCCTCACGCTCGCCCTGATCGACCCGGACCTCGCCGAGAGCACCCCGCTCGCCGCGGCCGTCGGCGCCGGCTGGTTCCTGATCATGCTGCTCGTCGTCCTGGGCGGCGCCCGGCTCACCGTGCGGGCCCAGCTGATCATGTCGGGCGTCGAGATGGTGATCCTCCTCGGCTTCATCCTGGCCGCCGTGGCCCACCGGGGACGGGCCACCGCCTTCGACTGGTCGTGGTTCGGCCTCGCCCGGTTCGACGGGCCGGAGGGCTTCGCGGCCGGCGCGCTGATCGCCGCGTTCTACTACTGGGGCTGGGACGTCACCAGCAACCTCAGCGAGGAGACCCGCGACAGCCGCCGCACCGCCGGACTCGCCGCGCTCGTCGGCGTCGCCTTCGTCTTCCTCCTCTTCGTGGCCGTCACCGTCGTGGTGAACGTCCTGCTGAGCGCGGAGGAGATCCGTACCGCGGGACCCAACGTCCTCGCCGTCATCGGCCAGGAGATCTGGCCGGGCGTCGGCGGCCGGCTCCTCGTCGTCGCCGTGCTCCTCTCCACCGTCGCCACCCTGGAGACCACCCTCATCCAGGTCACCCGCTCGCTCTTCGCGATGGGCCGCGACCGGACCCTGCCGTCCCCGCTCGGCACCGTGCACCGCCGCTGGAACACCCCGTGGGTCGCGATCGTCACCGTCGGCGGCGCCGCCCTGCTGATGTTCGCCGCCGCCGCGGCCGCCGGCTCGCTCCAGCAGATCCTCCGGGACGCCGTCTCCGCGATCGGCCTGCAGATCGCGTTCTACTACGGCCTCGCGGGCATCGCCGCCGTCGTCGCGTACAAGTCGGTCCTCTTCCGCTCCGTACGGAACCTGGTGCTCGGCGGCCTCTGGCCGCTGCTCGGCTCCGCCTTCATGCTCTGGGCGTTCGTCGAATCGCTCGGCGAACTCTCCACCACCGCCCTCACCATCGGCCTCGGCGGACTGCTCCTCGGCGTGGTCCCGCTCCTCGTGTACTGGCGCAAGGGCAGCGACTACTACCGCCCGGCCCGCCTGGACGCGGTCCGCGCGATGGCGGCCGCGGAGGGCTCCGACCCGGCCACGCGCGCGCGTACCGGCCCCCGGGACAAGAGCTACGCGACGGACTTCTGAGACCCGGACCTCCCGGACCGGACCACCGGGACCGGACCACCGGGACCGGGTCTCCGGGACCGGAACGGATCCGCGTCCGGAACCCGGCGGAACACCCCCCACGCCCACGACTTCTGACGGCAGCCGAACCCGAAGGAGGCCCCCGATGGCCGTACGCCGCCGCTCCGCGCGCTCGGCGCGTCCGGAACGCTTCGTGCCCGACTTCGACCCGGACTTCGGGGACCGCGCGCTGACCGAGGCGCGCCACGACATCGTCATCGGCCGCTGGCAGGGCGTACGGGACCTGCTCGCCGCCACCGGAGACCACTGGGAGCGCCGCACCCACCGGCTGCGGCTCCTCTCGCACGCCGCCGCCGGCAGCTCCACCGTGGAGACCTGGCGGGCCGCCGAACCGGGCAACCCCGACGCGGCCGTCCTGCGGGCGGCCACCGAGGTGGTCCGGGTCTTCGACGCGGCCATCGCCGCCGGCCGGGGCGCCGCCGTCGAACGGGGCCGGATCGACGCCGCCGTCGACGCCTGCCGGAGCGCCGCCGAGGCCGCACCCGCCGACCCCATGCCGTGGGTGTCGCTGCTCTCGGTCGCCCGGCTGTACGAGGGCGGGGTGCCGCGCCGGGAACTGCGCCACTGGTTCGACGAGTTGCGGCGCCGGGACCCGTACAACACGGAGGGCCACATCCAGGTGCTGCGCTACTGGTCGGCGCGGTGGCACGGCACCCACGGCAGCATGTACGACTTCGCCCGCGACGCGGCGGGCGTGGCACCGCCCGGCTCCCCGCTGCCGGTGCTCGTGCAGGTGGCCCGGGTCGAGGAGTACCGGTACATCGCGGACGGCGCCCTCGGCCGCGGCCCGGTGCGCGGCTTCGACCAGCACTGGAAGCACGAACTGGCGGTGACGGAACTGCGCCGCACGCACGCCCGCTGGATCGGCGGCAGGGAACCGGGCCGCCCGGTCGCACCGGAGGAGGTCGGCGACCTCAACTTCCTGGTCCACGCGGCCTGCTACGCGGGCCAGGTGGAGATCGCCCGCGAACTGCTCGGGATGCTGGGCGTCCGGGCGGCCTGGGTGCCGTGGGCCTACACGGGGGACCCGGAGGAGCAGTTCGTACGGTTCAGGGAGGGCCTGGGGGTGCCGGGCGGGGGCCCGGGGGCGGAGTGAGGCTCTCCGCCCCCGGTCCCTCGCGCGTCAGACCCCGATGTCGCGGCCGTCCGTGCGCCAGACGGCGACGACCGACGGCCGGACGATCTTTCCGGGTCCGTCGGGCCACTCCGACTTCGGGTTCTCGACGGAGGCGCCGTCGATCTCGCCCGGGTGCTGCACGGCCACCAGGACGCGGCGGTCCTGGATGATCGGGCCGCAGGTCTCGGCGCCCTTGGGCACGGTCAGGAACTGCTTGAGCTCACCGCGCCGCTCGCCCTGCGTCGCCACGCCGAACAGGCCGTCGTGCGAGCCGAGCTGGGCACCGTCGGTGGAGATCCACAGGTTGCCGTACGGGTCGAACGCCACGTTGTCCGGGCAGGAGATGGGGGAGACCTTCTCCTTGGGGTAGCCCGCGAAGTAGGTGGCCGGGTCGTTCGGGTCGCCGGCGACGAGGAAGAGGCGCCAGGCGAAGCCGTCGGAGGTCGGGTCGTCCCAGTTCTCGGCGAGTTCGAGGATCTGCCCGTGCTTGTTGAGGTTGCGCGGGTTGGCCTCGTCCGCGCCGGCCTTGCCGGCCTTGCCGCGGTCGGTGTTGTTGGTGAGCGCGACGTAGACGCGACCGGTGCGCGGGGACGGCTCGACGTCCTCGGGGCGGTCCATCTTCGTCGCCCCGACCTTGTCACCGGCGAGACGGGTGAAGACGTACACCTCGTCGGCGGTCATGCCGGGGACGTGCGAGACGTCGCCGGTGGCGAGCGGGATCCACACGCCGGAGCCGTCGAACTCGCCGTCGTTGGGGAGCTTGCCGGTGCCGTCGACCTCGGTCGGGGAGTCGCCGGTCAGCTTGGCGACGTACAGCGTGCCCTCGTCGAGCAGCGTCAGGTTGTGCTCACGGGCCGCCCGCGAGCCGCCCTTCTTCATCCGCTTGCTGGAGACGAACTTGTAGAAGTAGTCGAAGCGCTCGTCGTCGCCCATGTAGACGACCGGACGGCCGTCGGCGGTGAGACGGGGCTGCGCGGCCTCGTGCTTGAAGCGGCCGAGCGCGGTGCGCTTGCGGGGCGTGGAGTCGGGGTCGTACGGGTCGAGCTCGACGACCCAGCCGAAGCGGTGGACCTCGTTGGGCTCCTGCGCGAGGTCGAAGCGCTTGTCGAACCGCTCCCACTTGCGCTCGGTGGCACCGGAGCCGACGCCGTAGCGCTTGTCCGTGGCGCTGGAACCGTTGGCGAAGTACTGGTTGAAGTTCTCCTCGCCGTGGAGGGTGGTGCCCCACGGGGTGGTGCCGCCGGCGCAGTTGTTGAGCGTGCCGAGGACCTTGCGGCCGGTCGGGTCGACGGAGGTCTTGAGCAGGTCGCTGCCGGCGGCCGGGCCGGTCACCCGGAACTCGCTCGTCGTGTGCAGACGCCGGTTCAGGTAGTGGCGGCCGACCGGGGTGAGCTTGCCGGAGCGGCGCTCCTCCTGGACGACGACGACCGAGAGGCCGTGCGCGGCCCAGGCGATCTCGACCTGCTCGCGGGTCGGGTTGGCGGCGTCGTAGCCCCGGAACATCAGGACTTCGTCGGTGTACTCGTGGTTGGCGACGAGGACCTGGCGGTCGCGCTCGTCGTCCAGCGGCAGCAGGGAGAGGAAGTCGTTGTTGTAACCGAACTGCCCGGCCTGGGCCTTCGCCGTCTGCTTCTCGGAGTCGAAGGCGGGGGCGCCGCGGAGGATGGGCTCGCCCCAGCGGATGACCACGTTCTGGGAGTAGCCGGAGGGGACGGTGACCTTGTCCGCGGTGTTGGGCGCGACCGGGGTGAAGCGGAGGCCGCGGGCGCCGTCGGTCTTGACGGGGCCGGGTCCGTGACCGTGACCGTTGCCGTGGGCGACGGCCTCCGGGGCCTCGCCGAGCACCGCGGCGCCGCCGACGGCGGAGGCGACGGTCACGACGGCGGCGGCGCGCAGCGCGGAACGGCGGGAGAGGACACCGGCTATGACGTCACCGGCGTACTCGTTGTCGCTGGTGTTGGGCACCTCGTGGAAGCAGGCGTCACCGCACCGGTAACGGCAGGTGAGAGCGGAACGGCCGCCTCCGTGGGGGTTCGTGCTCAGCAGCGGCAGCAGTTTGCGCACTTCGTCCTCCTCCGGCGCACACTGCGCCGACATGCTGTCGGGATGTCTTCGGCCGCGACGCTATGTGTGCACGCCTGCACAGGGACTGCGACGGAGTGAACGCCGAATGAATCCCCGGCAACCGGGGGCCACCGGGGCACCGGAGAGGGAGGAGGTGGCCGCTAACCTTACGTGTCCGCCCTGGCCAGGGATGATCGTCCCGAAACGCCCAGTACGGACATTCACACGCACCCATCTCATGCGAAAGGGTTCGCCCATGGGTATTCGGAGCATGCTGCGCAAGGTATTCGGCCGGGACCGCGAGGAATCCCCGGCGACCTCCGTCCCGCCCCAGACGCGTGAGACCCCGTCCACGTCCCCGGACACCCCGGAGGCCGCGGCCCGCCGCGCGGCGGACGACCTGGTGGCGGCGTCGTTCGACAACCCGCAGATCCCGCGGGCACGCGCGAAGACCCCTGCGGCCGGGGCGAAGACGGCGGTGGCTGCGGCTCCCGCGGCTGAGGCCACGGCGCCTGAGGCCGAGGCTCCCGCGGCTGAGGCCGTGGAGGCGCCGGTCGCGGAAGCGCCGGTGACGGAAGCGCCGGTCGCGGCGGAGACGGTCACGGCCGAGGCGGAGACGCCGGTCGTCGAGGCCGACGCGCCTGCGGCTGAGGCGGAGACGCCGGTTGCCGGGACCGAGACGCCCGCCGCCGAGGCGGACGATGAGCCTGCCGCCGAGGCGGAGGCCCCTGTTGTCGAGGCTGAGGCCCCTGTTGTCGAGGCTGAGGTCTCGGAGACGGCGCCCGAGGAGTCGGCCGAAGCCACCCCGGAGGCAGAGGCGGACGTGGCGGCCGACGCGGAGCCGGACGCGGCCGTAGAGGCGGCGCCCGTGGCCGAACCGGAGCCGGCGGCGGAGCCGCAGGCCGTCGAGTCGGCGGAGACGCCGGACACCGACGAGCCGGCCGCGCCGACCACCCCGGCGGAGGCGACCGCCGTGGCGGCCACCGACACCGCCGGGGCACCGGCGGAGGAGCCCGTGACGGCTCCCGTCGCGGAGACGCCCGCACCGGCTCCGGAGAAGGAGCAGGAGCAGGCGGAGGAGCAGGCGGACGCGGAGCCCGTCGCCGTCGCTCCGGCGGAGGCGACCGTGGTGGCCGCCGACGCGACCCCCGCTCCCGCCCCGGCCGAGCCGGAGCCCGTCGTGGTCGAGGCGCCCGCCCCGGAACCGGAACTCGTCGTCGCGGCGACGGAGGAGCCGCAGGCCCAGGCCGACGAGGCCGCAGCCGAACTGCCCGCGCCGGCCGACGAGGCCGCCGCAGCCGAACTGCCCGCGCAGGCCGACGAGGTTCCGGCGCTGCCGGAAGCCGAGGAAGTCACGGAATCCGTGGCGGCCGAGGGCGCCCCCGCCGGCACGCCCGCTCTCCCCCTCCCCCGGCTCAAGGCCGCCGCCCCGCACCTCGTCGACGCCTACAAGGCCGCCGGGGCCCAGCTCAGGAAGCAGGGGCTCACGGGCGCGCGGGCCGCCGTGTACCTGGTGGTGGACCGGTCGGGTTCGATGCGCGGGTACTTCAAGGACGGCTCGGTGCAGCGGCTCGCGGAGCAGGTCACCGCGCTCGCGGCGCACCTCGACGAGGACGCCACCGTCACGACGGTGTTCTTCTCCACGGACATCGACGGCACCGTCGACCTGACGCCGGCCTCCCTCACTCCCACCCGCGTGGAGGAGGTCAACGCCACCCTCGGTCGCCTGGGCCGTACGAACTACCACCGCGCCGTGGAGGAGGTCCTCGCCCACCACGAGAAGGCGGACCCGGCCCGCCCCGCCCTGGTCGTCTTCCAGACGGACGGCGCGCCGGAGTCGAAGACCGCGGCCACGCAGGCGCTGGCCGAGGCGGCGGGACGTTCGGTGCACTGGCGGTTCGTGGCCTGGGGCGAGGAGGACAACAAGGCCTTCGACTTCGTCCGGAAGCTCGACGCCACTCCTCGTACCGCCGCGTTCTTCGCGGGTACGACCCCGGTCGAGACCCCGCACGCCGCCTTCTACCGCGGGCTGCTCGCCGG
The DNA here is from genome assembly GCF_040296665.1 of Streptomyces sp. NPDC002057. Taxonomy (NCBI): domain Bacteria; kingdom Bacillati; phylum Actinomycetota; class Actinomycetes; order Kitasatosporales; family Streptomycetaceae; genus Streptomyces; species Streptomyces sp. NPDC002057. The sequence goes on along the minus strand of NZ_JBEOXR010000001.1, from coordinate 232,552 downwards.
TCTGGAGCTCTGAGAACGGGCCGTGGTGACGGTGACCGGCAGGGTCACCGTCACCACGAGCCCGCCGCCCTCCCCCGCGTCCCGCGCCACCGCCCGCACGCTCCCGCCGTGCGCCACGGCGATCGACCGCACGATGGACAGTCCGAGCCCGGCGCCCGGCCCCATCCGGTCCCGGCCCTCGCCCCGCCGGAAGGGTTCGAAGAGTCCGTCGACGTCGTCGGCGGGGACAACGGGCCCGGTGTTGGTGACGGTCAGGACGCCATCGGACACCGACACGCGGACCTCGCCTCCCGGCACGTTGTAGGCGACCGCGTTCGCGACGAGGTTCCGTACCAGCTGCCCGAGCAGCACCCGGCTGCCCCGTACGACCCCGCCGCCGGCCGCCGCCACGACCGCGTCCGCGTACTCCTCCTCGACGACCTCGCCGAGCGCCACGTCCTCCCGTTCCGCGAGCCCCCGATCGCTGCGGGCGAGGAGCAGCAGACCGTCGATGAGCCGTTCGCTGCGCCGGTTGGCGTCGAGCAGGACGTCCCGTACCGCGCAGTCGTCGTCGAGTCCGACCTGGAGGGCGACGCGCTGGGTGGCGAGGGGGGTGCGCAGTTCGTGGGAGGCGTTGGCGATGAACCGGCGCTGGCTGTCGAAGGCGGTCTCCAGGCGTCCGAGCAGCGCGTCGATGGTGTCGCCGAGCTCCTTGAGCTCGTCGTCGGGCCCGCTGACGGCGATCCGGTCGTGGAGGGTGCGTTCGGAGAGGCGGCGGGCGCGGGCGGTCATCTCGTGGACGGGCCGCAGGACGCGCCCGGCGGTCCACCAGCCGACGACGACGGCGCAGCAGGCGGTGACGAGCAGGGCGAGGCAGGACCAGAGGAGCATCTGTTCGCCGGCGGCGCGTCTGATGTCGTCGCCCAGCCGGTACGCCTCGACGACCGCGGCTCCGTCCGTGGGGGACACGACCGCGTCCGTCGCCCAGTCCGTCCCGGCGAGGACGAGCAGGTTCACGACGAGCAGCAGCACCGTGCCGAGGACGAGGAAGGCACCTCCGTACACGAGCGCGATGCGGGTGCGGATGGTGGACCCGGAGCCCAGATACGGCCCGGGCGCCGAGGCGTCGGGCACGTCGGCCCCCGGCGCGGACGCGCTCACAGCCGGTACCCCACGCCCTGCACGGTCCCGATCAGACCCGGCTCGCCGAGCTTGGCGCGCAGTTTGCTCATGCAGACGCGTACGGCACCGGTGAAGGGGTCGGCGTGGACGTCCCAGGCGCGGTCGAGGAGCTCTTCGGCGGAGACGACGGCCCCCTCGGCCTCCAGCAGGATCTGGAGGACGGAGAACTCCTTCGGGGAGAGGTCGAGGTCCCGCCCGTCGCGGCCCGCGGTCCGCCGGACGGTGTCGACGCGGAGCCCGTACCGCTCCAGGAGCGGGGGCAGCGGCGGCCGGGCGGAACGGCGTCGCAGGGCCCGTACGCGGGAGACCAGCTCGGGGAATTCGAAGGGCTTGCCGAGGTAGTCGTCGGCGCCGAGGTCCAGCCCCTCGACCCGGTCGTCGACGCCCGTGGCGGCGGTCAGCATGAGGATGCGGGTGGGGGAGCCGGCGGCCACGAGCCGCCGGGCGACGTCGTCGCCGTGCACGCGGGGCAGGTCGCGGTCGAGGACGAGGACGTCGTAGGGGTGGAGACCGAGGTGGTCGAGGGCGGCGTCGCCGCTGTGGACGGTGTCGACGGCGAAGCCGGCCCGCCGGAGGCCGACGGCGACGAGCGCGGCGAGGTCCCGCTCGTCCTCGGCTACTAGTACTCGCATGCCGTCCATCTTCCCCAGGCCACGACCACGGCGACCCCCGGCCCCGGGCCGCCGGCGCCCGGCGGTCATCGATGTGAGTGGATCTTCGTACGACCGTTAGGATTTCGACCATGGCGGCCACTGGATCCGAGAAGCAGGGGGCGAAGGCGTTCTACGTCACGACCCCCATTTACTACGTCAACGACGCTCCTCACCTGGGCCACGCCTATACGACCGTCGCAGGCGACGTGCTCACGCGCTGGCACCGTCAGCGCGGCGAGAAGGTGTGGTTCCTCACCGGCACGGACGAGCACGGTCAGAAGATCATGCGCACGGCCGAGGCGAACGACGTCACGCCCCAGGCCTGGTGCGACAAGCTCGTCGAGGAGGCGTGGAAGCCCCTCTGGGAGCACCTGAACATCGCGAACGACGACTTCATCCGCACCACGCAGAAGCGTCACACCGACCGCGTGCAGGAGTTCGTGCAGGACCTGTACGACAAGGACGAGATCTACAAGGGCGGGTACGAAGGCCCGTACTGCGTGGGCTGCGAGGAGTACAAGCTCCCCGGCGACCTCATCGAGGCCGAGGACGGCACGAAGCTGTGCGCCGTCCACAAGAAGCCGGTGGAGATCCTCAAGGAGGAGAACTACTTCTTCAAGCTGAGCGAGTACGGCCCGAAGCTCCTGGAGTTCTACGAGGCGAACCCGGGCTTCATCCAGCCGGAGTCGGCCCGCAACGAGGTCGTGAACTTCGTCAAGCAGGGCCTGGAGGACCTCTCCATCTCGCGCTCGACGTTCGACTGGGGCGTCCCGGTGCCGTGGGACGAGAAGCACGTCATCTACGTGTGGATCGACGCGCTCCTGAACTACGCGACGGCCGTCGGCTACAACGAGAACCCGGCGAAGTTCGACGAGACCTTCCCGGCGAACGTGCACCTCATCGGCAAGGACATCCTCCGCTTCCACGCGGTGATCTGGCCGGCGATGCTGATGGCGCAGGGCCTGCCGGTCCCGGGCCGGGTCGCGGCCAACGGCTGGCTGATGGTCGGCGGCGAGAAGATGTCGAAGTCGAACCTGACCGGCATCAAGCCGCAGGACCTGACCTCGCACTTCGGCGTGGACGCGTACCGCTGGTACTTCCTGCGGGCGATCGCGTTCGGCCAGGACGGCTCGTTCTCGTGGGAGGACTTCACCGCCCGCTACACGAGCGAGCTGGCCAACGACTACGGCAACCTGGCGTCCCGCGTGGCCGCCATGGTCGGCAAGTACTTCGACGGCGCGCTGCCGGCCTCGGCGGCCGACGGCGACGCGGAGAAGGCGATCCACGAGGGCCTCGCCAAGGCCGTCGCGACGGCCGACGCGAAGATCGGCGAGGAGCTGGACTTCCAGGCCGGCATCCTGGCGATCTTCGACTTCGTGAAGCAGGTCAACGGCTACATCACGGAGCAGGAGCCCTGGAAGGTCGCGAAGGACGAGTCGGAGGAGGGCCGGGCGCGCCTGGCGACGATCCTCTACACGGCCGCCGAGTCCCTCCGCGCCGTCGCGGTCCTGCTGAACCCGATCATGCCGGAGACCTCGCAGGCCCTGTGGGACTCCCTGGGCGCCGAGGCGTCCCTGGGCGCCCTGGCCGCGCAGCCGGTCCAGTCCGCGGCCACGTGGGGGCAGCTCCCGGCGGGCGCGACGGTGACGAAGGGCGCGGTGCTGTTCCCGCGCCTGGAGGAGAAGAAGGACTGAGTCCCTCCGCTCCTGCCCGTACGGCTGTGGCCGCCGCTCCCGCCCGGGGCGGCGGCCACAGCCGCGTGAGCGCGCGGGTAGGGTCCCCCTTCTGATCATCAGACCGGCCGGTGGGCCGGTCCGTCCACGCCGGGGGGCCTCGACCATGTCCACATCCACGCCCGCTTCCACAGCCACGGGCACGCCCGCTTCCACGCCCGCGGCCGGGTCCACGACCGCGCCGAACCGCCGGTCGGCTCTCGCCGTCCTCGCCGGAGTGGCGGCGGGCGGCTCGCTGCCGTTCGCCGCGGCCACCGCCGCCGTCGGCGCGCCGGGGGTGGGGGGCACGACAGCCGCGCCGGCGGGGGCCACGACAGCCGCTCCGGCGGTGCCCTCGGCGCCCGGCGGAAAGCTCCCGATGGTGGCCGACCCCGGCGACCCGTGGCACTTCGCCGCCCATCCGTCCGGCGCGCTGACCACCCGCGTCCTCCCCGGCACACCCGCCTGCCTGGAGGTGTCCGACGAGGGCGGAGTGCTCGCCGTCCTCACCACCGGCGCCAAGACGGTGACGGTCCGCGGACCGAAGCGCTGGTTCACGGAACAGAAGAAGCCCTTCACCGACCGCTTCCACCGCACACCGGCCGCGGGCTGGGGCGTCTCCCCCGGCGGCGGCACCTGGTCGTCCCACAACGGCGTGGCCGCGAACTACTTCCTGGAGGCCGGGCGCGCCGTCATCGCCCTCACCGATGACGACGCCAGCCGGCACGTCTTCCTCTCCGACCGGCAGGTCGGCGACTTCGACGCCTCCGCCCGCTTCTCCTTCGACACGGTCCCCACTGGCGCTCCCGTCTCACTGGCGCTCTCGTTCGGGGTCCAGGACGTCGACAACCACTACCGGGCACGCCTCGAAGTGACCCCCGCCGGTGACGTACGCCTCGCCCTGGAGAAGGAACTCGCGGACGACACCACCACCTTGGCCGCCGCCGTCACGGTCGACACCGGCTTCGCCGCCTTCGACCACTGGTGGGTGCAGGTGGAGAAGAGCGGTCCCCTGATCCGGGCCCGCGCCTGGCGCGACGGCACGGACACTCCGGAGGACTGGCGCCACACCGTGCGCGACCCCGAGCAGCGGCCGGACAGGGTCTTCGACGCGGGCGCCCTCGGAGTCCGCGCCCTCGCCTCCAAGGGGGCCACGGTGCCGCTGGAGGCGCGGATCTACGACTTCGTGGTCGCCTCCGCCGACTGGCCGGACCCGCCGGTGGTCTGCCACGACACCTGGGTACGGGTCCTGCCCGAGCCCTTCGACGGCACCTGGTCCCCGGCGCTTGAGCAGCGGATCCGTGCCTGGGCCGGGGACACCTCGCCCGACGCCCTCGCGTACGCCTCCATGTTCCGGCCCTACGCGCCCACCGTGACCGACCCCGCGCTCCAGGGCGCGCGGGTCCTCGGCACGTCCGGGTACAGCGACACGGACGGGGCCGGACTGCGCTATGTCGGCGCCGACTTCCACGAGTACATGGGGCTCGCCTGGACCTTCCCCGCCAGCGGCGAGAGCACCGGGGTCCCGGAGACGAAGTGGCGGGGCAACCTCGACTGCTCGGGCTTCGTCCGCATGGTCTACGGCCACCACATGGGCATCCCGATGGTCCTCCACAAGAAGTACAACGGCCTGAACCTGCCCCGTGAGTCGAAGCGGCAGGCCACCTCCGGCCCCGGCACGGTCGTGGCCAAGGGCACCGACGCGCCGCCCTCGCTCGCCGCGCTGCGCGTCGGTGACGTGGTGTTCTTCGACGCGCCCACCGACCCCGCGGACAACGAGGCCACGGCCGGGGTCGTCGACCACACCGGCATCTATGTCGGCCGGGACCAGCACGGCAAACTCCGGTTCGTCTCCAGCCGCAGGACCCCGAACGGCCCGACCATGGCCGACCTGGGGGCCAAGTCGATCCTGAACGGCGCGCCGACCGACCTGTACACGAAGTCCCTGCGGGTGATCCGCCGGTTCTGACGCCCCGCGCGACGGTCAGGCGACCACGAGGACCGCGACGGCGGGCGCCATGTAGACCAGCGGGAAGGGCACGTGGCCGTACGAGCGGGCCCGGAGCACGGTGACCACGGCTCCGGCGAAGTACAGGACGAGCCCGACGGCCGCCAGGGTCCCGACGAGGGGCACGAAGAACCCGACGACCAGCCCCACGGCGCCGGCGACCTTGGCGGCCCCGAGCCAGTTCCACCAGGCCCGGGGCACCCCGTACGCGGCGAGCGGCTCGACGACGAACGTCGCCCGGAGGAAGACCGACGCCCCGGAGAACCCGGCCATGAACGCGGCGACGGCGGTGACGACGGTGGTGGTGGTGGACATGGCGTGGGCTCCTTCAGCCTCTCCGTAGTCCGCCTCGTTCGAGCCGGACACAGCACTGACGGAGCGGGGACGGGATGTGTGACAGGAACGAGAAGGGAAACGGGCGTCCCGAGATCGCTCCCCCGCGATACGGAGGAAAAGCCGGTGAACTCCCGACAGGAAGGTCCGCGCTCATGATCGGGGACGCTGCTGACGACAGCCTTGGCCCGGTTGCTCCCGTCCCGGCCGGGCCGGGCGTGGATCCGACGCTGTGGCGGCGGATCGCGGCCGGTTGCCGCGCCGTCGGAGCGGGCTCGGTGCTCTACGAGTCCGAGGGAGCTGCCGGAGCCCGGCTGTCGATCGGCTCGGGCCATGAGATCGTCCGCCTGCCGTGCGTCCTCTCCACCCCGGACCGTCAGGGCGTCGTGCGGTTGCCCGGCCCGGGGTACGCGCTCCTCGGCGGAACGGCCCGCTTCATGGCGGCGGCCGTGGGCGAAGGCGTCGACGAGGCCCGCGCCCGCTTCGCGCGCTACGCCCGCGCCCTGGCCCACCGGAATCCGGTTCTGGTCACAGTGGCGGCGGCCCATCCGCCCGCACGGCTGGCCTGGTCGCGGCCGGCCGACACCGAACCAGGCAGCGCGGCAGCGCACCAACTGTTCCTGCTCGGCGAGTTCGCGTCGGAGAGACTCGACGCATCCGCCTTCGCCCATGGTTGGTGGGCGGGCCGCCGGGCCGCGCAGACGAAGGGGGAACGACTGCGAGGGCCCCTGGCCGAGCTCTTCGACCAGGTCTCCGCGACCCTGGAGGAGTACGGAACAGACCCCGCCCTCAGAGAGCCGGGGGACCTGTCAGACGCCCAACTGCGCCACGCGATAAGGAACATGATGAACGAAACCGTCTAGGACCGAGTTCGAGGTTCACCGTCCGCCCCGGCCAGGGCGAGGACAGCGGCTTCGACCTCGGGGACCCTTCACCGGCGTCGGCACGTCGTTCCGGCTCGATTTCCGACGCGACCGCCACGGATTCGTGTCGGTCGCGGCCCCGGGGACGCCGCTCGGCAGGCCCGGCGTCGAGGACCTCGCCTCTGCGGTTCTCACTGCCGCGCGGGAGCTGGAGGAGGAGGCCCTTTCGCGCCTTCCCGAAGGAGACGGAGCGAGGAACGACCTCCTCGCCTCCGTGAGCGGATTCCGCTCCGCAACACGGGCAGGAGCGGCGGAGACAGAGTAGGGCGCGTGTTCGTTGCTCGCGTGAACGCACGCGTGGCAGCATGCCCGGGTGAGTGACAACGGGGAAGAAGTGCCGAGGTCTCGGCAGGTTTCGAGACTGTCGGAGTTGGCGGACGCGCACGTCGAAGCGGTGTGTCCGGAGACGGAGGCGGTACCGGAGGACCCGCCCGCGGGGGCCGTACCGCGGGCGGAGGCCACCGACGAGATCGCCGCGGCCCGGCGGGAGTTTGCGCGGGTGCTCGGTGAATTCCGGCGCACCGCCGTCCTGGTGCCGTTCGACGAGCAGGACAGTCTGTGGACCGCGGACCTCAACGGGGTGCGGTGGATCTGCGCGTTCTCGGACGAGGAGGCGCTGGCCCGGTTCGCGGAGGCACGCGGGGACGCGGGGCGGGAGTGGGCGTACCGGGCGATCCTGGGCGCGCGGCTCCTCGACGTGATGGTGCCGATGCTGCCCGGTCCGGGCGGTGTCGCGCTGGACGCGGGCAGTACGGACGGCAGGCTCTTTCCGCCGGTGGCGGGGATCGTGCCGGACGAGGTGGCGGTGGATCTCGGGGGAACGGGGACGCGATGAGTGGGGACAAGCCGGATCTGGCGGCGCCGGCGGCGGCGCTGACGGAGATAGCGCAGGGCATCGACCTGGCGCATGCCGAGCTGAAGGAGCTCGGCATGATCGGGGAGGCGTCGACGGGTCGTGGTTTCTCCGACCTGGCCCTGTCGGGAGTGGAGTTGGGGCACGGCGGTCTGACGTCGGAGTTCGAGACCTTCTGCAACCGCTGGGAGTGGGGCGTCCGCGCGCTGGCGATACGGGGGAACGGCTTCGCGCAGGGCGTCGGCCTGTCGGCGGGGTCGTTCGCGGAGCAGGAGCAGTACATCAAGGACTCGATCAAGATCGGGGCGAACTCCCTCAACGGCAACCCGCACCTGTCCGAGGACGAGGTGAAGGGGATGCGCTGGGACACCATCCGCGACCAGCACATGTGGGACAACGCCGACTGGAGCGGGGAGTCGTTCAGCGAGGCCCACCAGGAGGTCGAGCAGACCTGGAAGAACACGGGCTACGACGTCATGGACGCGCAGCTGGACTCGATGGAGCGCCAGGGGCTGATCGACCCGGCGATGCGTGACCGTCTGGACGGTCAGCTCAAGGCCGACCTCGACCCGGACGAGGCGACCGTGGAACAGGCCGAGCAGCCGCGCTGGGGGGACAACCGCTGATGGTGGACTGGGGAGGTCTGGTCGACAAGGGCATCGACAAGATCGGTGACGGCATCGACAAGGGCAAGCAGCTCGTCGGTGAGGGTGTCGACTATGTGACCGACAAGGCCGGCCAGGGCCTGGACAAGGTCGGGGCGCACGACTGGGCGGACTCGGTCGAGGACTGGGGCGACGAGACCGCCTCGTCGCTCGGCGCGACGGTCGGGGAGCAGCAGCTCGGGCAGACCGAGGAGGCGAACGAGCTCGTCCACGGCAAGCCGGAGAAGATCGCCGAGGCGGTGAAGAACCTCCGGGACTTCCAGAAGGCGTTCGACCTGGTCGGCGGCGGGATGAAGAAGCTGGACTCCGGTCACTGGAAGGGCGAGGCGGCCGACACGTTCCGGGAGAAGTTCCAGACGCTGCCCACCGACTGGCTGCACGCGGCGGACGCCATGGAGAACGCGGCCAAGGCACTGGAGACGTACTCCAAGGCGGTCGTGAGCGCGCAGGGCAAGGCCCGTGAGGCGATAGCCCTCTACAAGGAGGGCGACAAGGACTCCAGGACGGCCGCCGACACGTACAACAAGAAGGTCGACGCCTACAACGCGGCTCGTACCGGCGACAGTCCGCTGCCCGACCCCGGGGAGTTCTCCGACCCCGGCGAGACCAAGCGGCAGCGCGCCCGGGAGATCCTGAACGACGCCCGGAAGGCCCGCGACGAGGCCGGGGACACCGCGAAGGCGGCGGTGACCACCGCGCTCGCCCACGCGCCCAAGGAACCGACGGGGCGCGAGCGGGCCCAGCTGGAGCTGATGGACTACGGCATGGGCCAGGGCATCGAACTGGCCCACTTCGGCGGCGGTGTCGTCAAGGGCGCGGCCGGCCTGGTCAACTTCGTCCGCTCGGTGAACCCCGCGGACGCGTACAACCTGACCCACCCGGCGGAGTACTACAAGGGCGTCAACATGACGCTCGCCGGTCTGGTGTCCACGGCGGCGAACCCGGACCGGGCGCTGAAGAACGCCTGGGACGCGGCGAAGGGCGACCCGTCGGAGTTCCTCGGCCGGCTGGTGCCGGAGATCCTCGGGACGAAGGGCGCGGGTGTCCTGCGCAGCGGGCTGCGCGTCGGTCTGAACGGCAGCAAGCACCTGCCCGACGGGAAGAAGCCGCCCGGCAGCCGCGGGGACCACGAGAAGGACCCGGACAGCAACGGCAAGAAGTGCGGTGAGACGGTCTGCAAGAAGGACCCGATCGACATCGCGACGGGCCGGATGCTGCTGCCCCAGACGGACATCGCCCTGCCCGGCTCCCTGCCGCTCGTCTTCCGGCGCACCTTCGACTCCTCGCGCCGTTCGGGACGCTGGTTCGGCCCGGCGTGGTCGTCGACGGTGGACCAGCGCCTGGAGATCGACGCGGAGGGTGTGGTCTTCAGCTGCGACGAGGGCAGCCTGCTCGCCTACCCGCACCCGGCCCCCGGCGTCCCGGTCGTGCCCACGCACGGCCGGCAGTGGCCGCTGGACCGGGTCGGGGACGGCTACACGATCACCGACCCGGACACCGGCACGGTCCGGCACTTCGCCGACCACACCGACGAACTCGCGCTCCTGGCGCAGATCGACGACCGCAACGGCCGCTGGATCGCCTTCGAACACGACGGGGCAGGTGCCCCGACGGCGATCGTCCACCACGGCGGCTACCACCTGAAGCTCACGACGAGCGAGGGCCGGGTCACGGCCCTCCACCTCGCGGGGGCGGCGCCGGACGGCTCCGACCAGGAGATCCTGCGGTACGGCTACACCGACGGCCACCTGACCGAGGTCACCAACTCCTCGGGCCGCCCGGTCCGCTTCGGCTGCGACGAGCACGGCCGCATCACGTCGTGGACCGACACCAACGGCCACCGCTTCGACTACGTCTACGACGACCGGGACCGCTGCACCTACCAGTCGGGTGCGAACGGCCACCTGGAATCGACCTTCACCTGGGACGACGTCGACCCGGCGACGGGTCTGCGCCTGACGACCGTCACCGACGGCATGGGGCACACCGAGCGCCACCTGATCAACGAACGCGCCCAGGTCGTCGCGGAGATCGACGCGCTGGGCGCGGTCACCCGCTTCGAGTACGACCGGCACAACCGGCTGCTGTCGCACACCGACCCGCTGGGACACGTCGGCCGCGTCACCTACGACGAGCACGGCCGACCGACCAGGGTGGACCGCTCGGACGGTCGCCAGGCGCGGGCCGAGTACGACGAGAACGGTCTCCCCGTACGCGTCATCGGTGCGGACGGCAATGCCGTCCGCCAGACCTTCGACGCACGCGGCAACCGCACGTCGGTCACGGAACCGACGGGCGCGACGACGCACTACGCGTACGACGCGTCGGGTCACCTGCGTTCCACGACCGACGCTCTGGGCAACAGCTCGACCGTGCGGTGCGACAAGGCGGGGCTGGTCGTCTCCTTCACCGACCCCCTCGGCGCGACCACCCGCTATGTGCGCGACGCGTTCGGCCGTCCGGTGACCGTGGTGGACGAGGTCGGAGCGACCACCAGGTTCGAGTGGACGGTCGAGGGGAGACTCGCGCGCCGCCTGGACGCCGATCTCAGCGAGCAGCGGTGGGCCTACGACGGTGAGGGCAATCCCGTCAGCCACACCGACGCCTTGGGCGGAGTCACCGTGCACGAGTACACGGACTTCGATCTGCTGGTGGGCCGGACCGGCCCGGACGGAGTGCGGTACGCCTTCGGCTACGACTCGAACCTGCGCCTGACCGAGGTCACCGATCCACGGGGGCTGACCTGGACCTACACGTACGACCCGGCCGGCCGGGTCGTACGCGAGAGCGACTTCGACGACCGCACCCTCTCGTACGCGTACGACCCGGCCGGTCGGCTCACGTCCCGGACGAACGGTCTGGGAGAGAGCATCCGGTACGAACACAACGCACTGGGTCAGGTGGTGCTCAAGGACGCCGTCGGCACGGTCACCACGTTCGAGTACGACATCTTCGACGAGCTGGCCCGGGCCACCGGCGACGGCGCCACGCTCACCCGGATGCGCGACCGCTTCGGGCGGCTCGAATCGGAGACCGTGAACGGCCGCACGGTCACCTTCACGCACGACGTCCTGGGCCGCCGGACCGGGCGGACGACCCCCTCCGGGGCCGTCAGCACCTGGACGTACGACCCCGCCGGGCGCAGAGCCTCGCTCACCACCTCGGGGCGCACCTTCAGGTTCGAGCACGACGCGGCGGGTCGGGAGCTGGCCCGTCACCTCGGAGAGGACGTCACGCTCCGGCACTCCTTCGACCTCATGGGCCGCCTCAAGGACCAACAGGTCGTCGGCGGGGGCAGCACCCTCCAGCGGCGCGGATACGACTATCGCGAGGACGGCAGCCTCGCCGGCATCGACGACCTGCTCACCGGGGCCCGTCGCTTCGACCTCGACCCGGTCGGACGGGTGACGACGGTGCGCGCGGAGAACTGGACCGAGGAGTACGTCTACGACGCGTCGGGAAACCTGAGCGCCGCCTCCTGGCCGGCGTCCCACCCCGGGCAGGAGGCCACCGGCGCTCGCGGCTACACCGGCACACGTGTCTCCCGCGCGGGCAGTGTCCGTTACGAGTACGACGCGCAGGGGCGGACCGTCCTTCGCCGGAAGACGCGACTCTCGCGCAAAGCCGATACGTGGCGTTACGCGTGGGACGCCGAGGACCGGCTCATATCGGTGACGACACCCGGGGGAACCCTCTGGCGGTACCGGTACGACGCGCTGGGCCGACGCATCGCGAAGCAGCGTCTCGCGGCGGACGGGCGCACCGCACTGGAGGAGATCACGTTCACCTGGGACGGCGTCACGCTGTGCGAGGAGACGAGCCGGGCTTCCGACGTTCCCCACGCGGTCACCCTGACCTGGGATCACGACGAGTTCCGTCCGCTGGCCCAGACGGAACGCATCTCGGGGCGGGACGCTCCGCAGGAGACGATCGACGAGCGGTTCTTCGCCATCGTCACCGATCTCGTGGGCAGCCCGACCGAACTCGTCGAAGAGTCCGGATCTCTTTCCTGGCGCAGTCGCCGCACCTTGTGGGGCACCACGACATGGGCGTCGGACAGCACGGCCTACACCCCGCTGCGCTTTCCCGGGCAGTATTTCGACCCCGAAAGCCTGCTGCACTACAACTACTTCCGGTACTACGACCCGGACGTCTCGCACTACGTGAGTGCGGATCCCATCGGATTGGAGGGCGGCCCGAATCCGCGATGGTACGGCCCCAATCCGTACATGTGGATGGACCCGCTCGGGCTGGCGCTGTGCCGGGCGACGCCGAGGATGGAGGACGGCAACGCGAAGCAGGGATGGCGGCACATCAACGAGCGGCACATCAGCGGTACGGCCAAGGGGGGACACGGGGATCTCATGCCTCCCACCACGACACGCGCGCAGGTGGAGGCAGCGGCGGAGAAGATGGTGGAGAAGGGCAATCGCATGTCCGATCCGAACAACCAATACCAGACGTTCGAGAAACGTATGACAGTGAACGGAATGCGGGCCAATTACCGTCTGGTCGTGGACTCCACCGACGGAAATCGCATCGTCACCTTCTTCCCGATAGGAAAGAGCTACAGCCCGTGATCAGGATGAGCTTCACCGTGCGCCCCGAGCAGGGCGAACCCAGCGACTTCGACCTCGGGGACATCGTCTGCGAGGGGGAGAGCGGAACGGTGGGGTCGGCCGGACACGTCCCCGACCAGGGGATGATGATCTATCTGTCGGTTCCCCTCCTGCTCGACTCGCTCCGTCCCCTCTTCACCGGGGAGAGGAAGGCGGTGTCGTTCGTGGGTACCGACACGTCGTTCCGACTCGACTTCAGGCGCGACCGCAAGGGCGTCGTCACGGTTTCGGCGCCGGGGACGACGCTGGGAAAGTGCACGCTCGAAGAGCTCGGGGCCGAGGTTCTCCGGTCCACTCAGGAACTTGCGGAGAGGGATCTCTCGCATCTTCCCGCGGGGGCCGGTGCGAGAAGTGACCTCCATTCCTCCGTGGAGAGGTTCCGCGCGTCGCTCGTGTGAAATTCCCACGGCGAGCGGAAAGGGCCCGGAATCCGAGTGGATTCCGGGCCCTTCAGCTGCTCGGGCGGTGACTAGCGCGCCGCGTCCGGGTGGACCGCGGCCGTGACGTCGTCCGTCTTCTTCTCGACCGGCTTGCGGAGCTGGATGTTCAGCTCGCGCAGGCGGGACTCGTCGAGTTCCGTCGGGGCGCCCATCAGGAGGTCCTGGGCGTTGCCGTTGAGCGGGAAGGCGATGGTCTCGCGGATGTTGGGCTCGTCGGCGAGGAGCATGACGATGCGGTCGACGCCCGGGGCGATGCCGCCGTGCGGCGGCGCGCCGTACTCGAAGGCGCGGAGCATGCCCGCGAACTCGTGCTCGACGGTCTCCTTCGAGTAGCCCGCGATCTCGAAGGCCTTGAACATGATCTCGGGCTCGTGGTTCCGGATGGCGCCGGAGGAGAGCTCGATGCCGTTGCAGACGATGTCGTACTGCCAGCCGAGGACGTCCAGCGGGTCCTGGGTCTCCAGGGCCTCGAGGCCGCCCTGCGGCATGGAGAACGGGTTGTGCGAGAAGTCGATCTTGCCGGTCTCCTCGTCCCGCTCGTACATCGGGAAGTCCACGATCCACGCGAAGCGGAAGACGTTCTCCTCGAACTGGCCGGCGCGCTTGGCGGCCTCGACCCGGACCGGGCCCATGATCTTGGAGACCTCGTCGAAGTCGCCCGCGCCGAAGAAGATCGCGTGGCCGGGCTCCAGGCCGAGGCGCTCGGCGAGGACCTTGACGTTCTCCTCGGTGAGGAACTTGGCGATCGGGCCGGTGAGGGCGTTGCCCTGGCCGACGCGGACCCAGGCCAGGCCCTTCGCGCCGAGGGAGACCGCGAAGTCGCCGAGGCCGTCGAAGAACTTGCGCGGCTGGTCACCGGTGTTCGGGACGGCGAGCGCGCGGACGTGCTTGCCGGCGAAGGCCTTGAACTCGGAGTTCTCGAAGACGTCGGTGATGTCGACGAGTTCGAGGGAGGTGCGCAGGTCGGGCTTGTCGTTGCCGTACTTGAGCATCGACTCGCGGAACGGGATCCGCGGGAACGGCGAGGTGACGTGGCGGCCGCCGCCGAACTCCTCGAAGAGCTCCGTCATGAGCTTCTCGATCGGCTGGAAGACGTCCTCCTGCTCGACGAAGCTCATCTCGACGTCGAGCTGGTAGAACTCGCCCGGCGAACGGTCGGCGCGGGCGTCCTCGTCGCGGAAGCAGGGCGCGATCTGGAAGTACCGGTCGAAGCCGGAGATCATCAGCAGCTGCTTGAACTGCTGCGGCGCCTGCGGCAGCGCGTAGAACTTGCCCGGGTTCAGGCGGGACGGGACGACGAAGTCGCGGGCGCCCTCGGGGGAGGTCGCGGCGAGGATCGGGGTCGCCATCTCGTTGAAGCCGAGGGCCACCATCTTGGAGCGGATGGAGGCGATGACGGCGGAGCGCAGCATGATGTTGCGGTGCATGCGCTCGCGGCGCAGGTCGAGGAAGCGGTACTCCAGGCGCCGCTCCTCGTTGACGCCGTCGTCGGCGTTGATGGTGAAGGGGATCTGCTTGGCGGCGCCCAGGACCTCGACCGTGGCGGCCTCGATCTCGATGTCGCCGGTGGCGAGCTCCGGGTTGACGTTCTCCGCGCCACGCGAGACGACCTTGCCGTCCACGCGGACGACGGTCTCCTTGGTCAGCTTGTCCAGCACCTCGGCGGCGGCGGTGCCGGGCCGGGCGACGAGCTGCGTGATGCCGTAGTGGTCGCGCAGATCGATGAAGAGGATGCCGCCCAGGTCGCGCCGATTGTGCAGCCAGCCGCTCAGCCGGACGTCGGAGCCGACGTCAGAGGCGCGGAGCTCGCCGCAGGTGTGGGACCTGTACCGATGCATCGTCGTTCATCCAGTCTTCGGGATCTGTGGGTCGTGGGCGCCGCCCGGTGGCCCCTGTCACGGATGTCACAGGACACGCGGGCAGACCCACCCAGGGTACCGGCCGGGCCAAGATCGCTTTTCGAATACTCTCGGTGGCGATCTGCTGTCCGATATTCATAAAGTGGGGCAATGCGCACCGAGGACGTCCTGGCCGCGATCGCGACCGGCCTGTGGCGCTGGGACAACGCGTCCGGGATCGTCTCGCTCGACGCCGAGGCCGCCCGGCTGCTCGGGCTGCCCGCCGAGCCCGTACGGCTCACCGAGGCGGCCGTGCGCTCCCGTTTTCATCCGGTCGACTGGAACGAGATCGACGGGGTCGTGAACCTCGCCGTCGCCGAGGGGACCCTCGCCGAGGCCCGGTTGCGGATCATGGACGGCCACGGCCGGGTGATCCGTACCGTACGGAGCCGTTCCAAGCCCCTCATCCGGGGCAACGACTACCACCTCGTCGGCACGCTCCAGGAGGTCGCCGAGCAGCAGCCGGGGACCGCCGCGCGCACCCCCATCACGGGTGACTGGCGCCGCTCCCGCGAGGCGTTCCTGCTGGACGCGGGGCGGGCGCTCGCGGAGGCGCGGTCCACGGCCGAGGTGCTGCGGGTGGCCGCCTCGCTGTCGATGCCGGGCTTCTCGCCGGACGGGCTCGCGGTCTTCGGCGTGGCGGGCGACCGGCTGACGGTCATCGGCCACCACGGGCACAGCGAGGGCGACGAGGGGCCGTTCTCGTCGATGTCGCTCGACACCGACTACCCGGCGGCCGAGGCCGCCCGCACCGGCCGCGCGATCTACCTGCCGACCCCGGACGAGTACCTGCGCCGCTTCCCCATGACCTGGCCGCTCGCACAGCGCTTCGGGCGCCGCTCCTGGGCCTTCGTGCCGCTGATCGTCGCCGGCCGCACCATGGGGGCCTGGATGGCCGCCTTCAAGCACCCGGTGGCCTTCACGCCCGACGAGCGTTCGGTGCTCACGACGGTGGCGCGGATGCTCGCCCAGGCCCTCGCACGCGCGGGCGTGGCCGAGTCCGAGCGCGAACTGTCGCTCGGACTCCAGCGGACGATGATGCCGGTCCTCGGCCCCGGCATCCCCGGCATCCAGGTCGCCGCCCGGTACGTGCCGACCGGCGGCGGGCTCCAGGTCGGCGGCGACTGGTACGACATGATCCGGCTGCCCGGCGGCACCACCCGCACCGGCGGGCGCGGCTCCGGACGCATCGCCCTCGTCATCGGCGACGTCCAGGGCCACGACGTGCGGGCGGCGGGGCTCATGGGGCAGCTGCGGATCGCCCTGCGCGCGTACGCCTCCGAGGGTCACCGGCCGGACGCCGTCCTCTCCCGCGCCTCCCGCTTCCTGTACGGGATCACCGACGGCGACGACGGGGAGGTGGAGGCCGGTCCGCGCTTCGCCACCTGCCTCTACCTGGAGGTCGACCTGGAGACGGGGACGGTCGACATCGCGCGGGCCGGGCATCCGGACCCGGCGGTCCGCATGAACGACGGAACGGTTCTCCTCCGGCCCACCGCCGGCGGCCTCCCGCTCGGCATCGACCCCGACACCGACTACCCCACCACCCGGCTCACCCTCGAACCCGGCGAGACCCTGATGATCTGCACCGACGGCCTCCTGGAGACCGGCGGCCACGACCTCGACACCGGCTGGGAGCGGGTCAGGAAGCTCCTGGAGTCCCACGACGGCGAGGACCTGGAGCAGCTCGCCGACACGCTCGTGGAGGCCGTCCACGGGCCCGGCTCCCACCACACGACCGGACCGCTCGCCGACCGCCGCGAGGACGACATCGCCGTCCTGCTGCTCTCCCGCAGGCCCGCCGGGGGGCGGCCCGAGGCCCCGCGCCGCACGCTGATGACGATCGCCCAGGCGGAGCCGGAACGGATCGCGGAGGCGCGCGAGCAGGTACGGCAGCTGCTGCACGACTGGGCGGACGGGGACCAGCTCGACTCGGCGGTCCTCATGGTCTCCGAGATGGTCACCAACGTCCTCGTCCACACGGACGGGGACGCGCTCCTGGTCGCGGAGGTCGCCTGCGGCGAGAAGTCGCGGCGGCTGCGCGTCGAGGTCTCCGACAACAGCGACGAACTGCCGCACAAACGCCACCCGGGCGAGATGGCGTCGAGCGGGCGCGGCCTGGTCCTGATGGAGATGCTGGCGGACGCGTGGGGGGTGGACCCGCGCGGCGAGGGCAAGGCGATCTGGTTCGAGCTGAACGAACCGACGTCGGCGGGCACGGGCGGCGGGAGCGGGACCGGGAACGGGACCGGCAGCGACTTCGAGCAGTCCTGAAGCGGTAGTCCTGAAGCAGCAGGCCTGAAGCGGTCCGGTGGCGCCCGGGGTGTTGGGCCGCCGCCCGGTGGGCGTGGGGTCTCCCGCGGGCGCAGACTGGTCTCGTACGGCCGCGCCAGGGGGACCTGGGAGCGTGTCATGGACACCCACAAGGTCGGCAGCGACACCACCGTGCTGGCCGACAGCCTCGCCGTACCGGGGATCGGGCACCTGCCCGCCAACGCCTACGTCGTCACCGCCACCGAACCCGTCGTCGTCGACACCGGTCTCTCCCTCCCCGACCGCGACTTCGTCGAGGCGCTCGGTGAGGTCGCCGACCCGGCCGACGTGCGCTGGATCTGGCTCACGCACCCCGACCGCGACCACACCGGCGGCATCTTCGACCTCCTCGACGCCGCCCCGGACGCGCGCGTGGTCACGACGTTCCTCGGCCTCGGGATCATGTCGACCGAACGGCCGCTGCCCATGGACCGGGTGTACTTCCTCAACCCGGGCGAATCCCTCGACGTCGGTGACCGGGCGCTGCACGCCTTCCGGCCGCCCCTCTTCGACAACCCCTCCACCGTCGGCTTCTACGACGACCGGACCCGGATCTGCTTCAGCTCCGACTGCTTCGGCGGGCCCATGCCGAGCGCCGAGATCGCGGAGAGCGGGCACGCGAGCGACCTCAAGCCGGAGGACCTGCGCGCGGCCCAGCTGCTCTGGGCGACGATCGACAGCCCGTGGGTGCACCTGGTGGACGCGGAGAAGTACCGGGCGACGATCGCGCCGCTGCGCGAGATGAACCCGGAGATCGTCCTGTGCACGCATCTGCCGCCCGCGGTGCGGATGACGGACCGGATGCTGGGGACGATCGCGTCGGTGCCGGACTCCGACCCGTTCGTGGGACCCGACCAGGCGGCCCTGGAGCAGCTCCTCGCCTCCTTCGAGCCGGGCGGTCTGACCCCGGCCTGACGGGGGAGAAAGGGTCCTCCTAGCCGCCGGCCCCCGGACCCGGCTGCGGTTCCGGATCCCCGCGCGGTGCCCCGTACCGGGCGCGCAGCTCGACCAGGACCCCGGTCGCGGCGGCGGTCAGGGGGACGGCGAGCAGCATGCCCAGGATGCCCGCGACGGACGCCCCGGCCGTGATGGCCAGCAGGACCGCGGCCGGGTGCATCTGCACGGTGCGGCTCTGGACGAGCGGCTGGAGGACGTTGCCTTCGAGGACCTGTACGGCCAGGACGATGCCGAGGACCCACAGGGCGATGACGAACCCCCGGTCGGCGAGGGCGACGAGGACGGCGACCGCGCCCGAGAGGAAGGCGCCGAGGTACGGGATGTAGGCGGTGACGAAGACGAGCGCGGCGAGTCCGACGGCGCCGGGCACGTCGAGGACGAGCAGTCCGGCACCGATGAGGACCGCGTCGACGAGGGCGACGAAGGTGGTGCCGCGCATGTACCCCTCGACGGCCCGGAAGGCGCGCCGCGCCATCCCTTCCACGGTGTCGCCGGTGTCGCCGGGGGCGAGCGTGCGCAGGGCGCCGGCGGCCCGGTCGGAGTCCCGCAGGAAGAAGAAGATGAGGATCAGCGCGAGGACGGCGGTGGCGATCACCTCGCCGACGACGCTGATCCCGGTGATCACCCCGGAGGCGGCGGTCCCGCCGAACCGTTTGAGGAGGCCCTCGGCGTTCTTCGCGAGGTCGTCGAGGGAGGTCCCGGCCGCGCCGAAGTGCTTCGCGATGTCGGTGGCGGCCTGGCGCAGCGAGGCGACGATCTGGTCGCCGGTCTCGATGAGCGCGAGCACGACGATGTACGTGGCGCCGCCGACGACCGCGAGGACGGCGACGACGGTGAGGGCGGCGGCGAGCGACTTCTGGACCTTCATCCGCTGGAGCCTGCGGTGGAGCGGCCCGAGGAGGGCGGTGCCGAGGATCGCGAGCAGGACGGGGGTGACGACGGTCTTGAAGACGACGCAGAGCCAGATCCCGACGGCCGCGACCCCGGCGGCGAGCAGCAGGACGGCACACCAGGCGGCGACCCGGCGGGCGGGTTCGGGAAGGAGCGCTCGGGTCGTCTGCACGTGACCACCGGACCACGCTCCCCGGCGTGTCGTCGCGCGCTGACGACCGTACGGGTGACGGGGCGTCAGCGCCTCTCGTACGGGTACGCGTACGGGGCCGGGCGTGGTGCCCGGCCCCGTACGACGTCCGGCGTCACGCGTGCAGGACGTGCGCCGTCATCCGCTCACGACGGCGTCCACCGTCACGGAGGAGGGGCGTGCGTCGCCGCGCGCTCACCGCGTCCGGCTCACTCGCCCATTCCGTGGACCGCCGGGATCGTGCCGAGCCGGCCCGCCTGGAAGTCCTCGAAGGCCTGGCGCAGTTCGGCCTGGGTGTTCATGACGAACGGGCCGTAGTGGGCCATCGGCTCGCGGATCGGCCGGCCGCCGAGGAGGACGACCTCCAGGTCGGGGGTGTTCCCGTCCTGCTTCTCGTCGGCCCGGACGGTGAGCGCGCCGCCCTTGCCGAAGACGGCGGTCTGGCCCAGGTGCACGGGCCGCCGCTCCGCGCCGACGGTGCCGCGTCCGGCCATGACGTACGCGAGGCCGTTGAAGTCCTCGCGCCACGGCAGGCTGATCTCGGCGCCGGGCCGCAGGGTCGCGTGGATCATCGTGATGGGGGTGTGGGTGATGCCCGGCCCGTCGTGGCCGTCGAGCTCGCCCGCGATGACGCGGAGCAGCGCGCCGCCGTCGGGGGAGGTGAGCAGCTGGACCTGGCCGCCTCGGATGTCCTGGTAGCGGGGGGCCATCATCTTGTCGGCGGCGGGCAGGTTCACCCACAGCTGGAGGCCGTGGAAGAGGCCGCCGCTGACGACGAGGGACTCCGGCGGGGCCTCGATGTGGAGGAGGCCCGCGCCGGCCGTCATCCACTGGGTGTCGCCGTTGGTGATGGTGCCGCCGCCACCGTTGGAGTCCTGGTGGTCGAAGACCCCGTCGACGATGTAGGTGACGGTCTCGAAGCCTCGGTGGGGGTGCCAGGGCGTGCCCTTGGGCTCTCCGGGCGCGTACTCCACCTCACCCATCTGGTCCATCATGATGAACGGGTCGAGGTACTGGTAGTTGATCCCGGCGAACGCGCGGCGCACCGGGAAGCCCTCGCCCTCGAAGCCCTGGGGGGCCGTGGTCACGGCCAGGACGGGGCGGGAGACGGCGTCGGCGGGGGCGGCGACGCGCGGCAGGGTGAGCGGGTTCTCGACAGTCACAGCGGGCATGGTGGGCCTCCTTGTGCGACCACTTTAGTTGAACGATGAACTTTCTGCCACCCAGAACACGGAACGCCCGGGAGGAATTCCTCCCGGGCGCTCTCCCACACTCCTCCAGCCTGCGTCAGCCGTACATCCGCCGCATGGCGAAGTCGACCATCTGCTCCACGGCCTTCGCGTCGAAGACCATGCGGTGGTCGCCCTCCATGTCGAGGACGAAGCCGTAGCCGGTCGGCAGCAGGTCGATCACCTCGGCGCCGGTGATCACGAAGTACTTCGACTCCTTGCCCGCGTACCGCCGCAGCTCCTTGAGCGAGGTGAACATCGGGATGACCGGCTGCTGGGTGTTGTGCAGGGCCAGGAAACCGGGGTTGTCGCCGCGCGGGCAGTAGACCTTGGAGGTCGCGAAGATCTGCTGGAAGTCCTCGGGCGCGAGCGTGCCCGTCGTGAAGGCGCGTACGGCGTCGGCGAGGGAGGGCGGCGAGGGCTCGGGGTAGAGCGGGGGCTGCTGCCCGTAGCCGCCCTGCATCCCGGCCTGCATTCCCCCTTGCATACCGCCCTGCATGCCGCCCTGCTGCGGCGGGGCGTACTGCTGCTGCGCACCCGGATTCTGCTCGTAGCCGTACATGGGGCCAGCCTATCGATCCACCGGCACCGGCAGCACTGCCCACGGGCGGCCGAATCCCGGGCCCTTTCCCTGCGGCTCGTGTCACAGATGGCCCGATAGGGGTTGCCCTTATTACCCACGGGTAGCATCATCATGGAGAAGCGTGGGCTACTCACTGGTAGGACGAGTGCCGACACCTTCGCGTATCAGGACATCCGCCTCCCCGAGCCTTACGGAGCCGTCGCCATGGGGCACTACAAGTCGAATCTCCGCGACATCGAGTTCAACCTCTTCGAGGTGCTCGGCCGCGACAAGGTGTACGGCACCGGTCCGTTCGAGGAGATGGACGTCGAGACCGCCAAGAGCATCCTCGACGAGATCCGCCGCCTCGCCGAGAACGAGCTCGCGGAGTCCTTCGCCGACGCCGACCGCAACCCGCCGGTCTTCGACCCGGAGACCAACACCGCCCCGGTCCCTGCCACCTTCAAGAAGTCGTACAACGCCTTCATGGAGTCCGAGTACTGGCGCCTCGGCATCCCCGAGGGCATCGGCGGCACCGTCTCCCCGCGCTCCCTGATCTGGGCGTACGCGGAGCTGCTCCTCGGCTCGAACCCGGCCATCTGGATGTACTCCTCCGGCCCGGCGTTCGCCGGCATCCTCTACACCGAGGGCAACGAGGCGCAGAAGAAGGCCGCGCAGATCGCCGTCGAGCGCCGCTGGGGCTCCACGATGGTCCTGACCGAGCCCGACGCCGGTTCGGACGTCGGCGCCGGCCGCACCAAGGCCACGCAGCAGGAGGACGGCTCCTGGCACATCGAGGGCGTGAAGCGGTTCATCACGTCCGGTGAGCACGACATGGAGGAGAACATCCTCCACTACGTCCTCGCCCGCCCCGAGGGTGCCGGCCCCGGCACCAAGGGCCTCTCCCTCTTCCTCGTCCCGAAGTACGAGTTCGACTGGGAGACCGGCGAGCTGGGCGCCCGCAACGGCGTCTACGCCACCAACGTCGAGCACAAGATGGGCCTCAAGGCCTCCAACACGTGCGAGATGACCTTCGGCGACCAGCACCCCGCCAAGGGCTGGCTGATCGGCGACAAGCACGACGGCATCCGCCAGATGTTCCTCATCATCGAGTTCGCCCGCATGATGGTCGGCACGAAGGCGATCTCCACCCTCTCCACGGGCTACCTCAACGCCCTGGAGTACGCCAAGGAGCGCGTCCAGGGCACCGACCTGGCCAACTTCATGGACAAGGCCGCGCCCAAGGTCACCATCACGCACCACCCCGACGTCCGCCGCTCGCTGATGACGCAGAAGGCGTACGCGGAGGGCATGCGCACCCTCGTCCTCTACACGGCCTCCGTGCAGGACGAGATCGCGATCAAGGAGTCGGCCGGCGAGGACGCCAAGGCGCTGCACGGCCTGAACGACCTGCTGCTGCCGATCGTCAAGGGGTACGGCTCCGAGAAGGGCTACGAGCAGCTCGCGCAGTCGCTCCAGACCTTCGGCGGCTCGGGCTTCCTCCAGGAGTACCCGATCGAGCAGTACATCCGCGACGCCAAGATCGACACCCTCTACGAGGGCACCACGGCCATCCAGGGCCAGGACTTCTTCTTCCGCAAGATCGTCCGTGACCAGGGCGCCGCCCTGAACACGCTCTCCGAGGAGATCAAGAAGTTCCTCGCGGTCGGCACCGGCGGCGAGGAGCTGGCCGGCGCCCGCGACGCGCTCGCCAAGGCCGCCGTCGACCTCGAAGGCATCGTCGGCACGATGATCACCGACCTCACCGCCACCGGCGAGGACGTCAAGAACATCTACAAGGTCGGCCTCAACACCACCCGCCTGCTGCTCGCCTCCGGCGACGTCGTCGTCGGCTACCTGCTTCTCAAGGGCGCGGCCGTCGCCGCCGAGAAGCTGGCCGAGGGCGCGGGGGCCAAGTCCGCCAAGGAAGCGGCCTTCTACCAGGGCAAGATCGCGGCCGCGAAGTTCTTCGCCGCCAACATCCTGCCGAACGTCAGCGCCGAGCGCGCCCTCGCCGAGGCCGTCGACGGCTCGCTCATGGACCTGGACGAGGCCGCGTTCTAAGAAACGCCTCTCGCCCATGCAAGGAACGGCCCGTCCCCGGGGAGGGGGGCGGGCCGTTCTGTACTTTTCCGGGCTCGGTTCGCCTCCGGGGCGCTGGAGTCGGGCTCACGGTCCCGACCGTGCTCGCCTCCTTCGTTCCTCAGGAGGCTCCGCGCGCTCGGGACCGTTCCCCCGACGCGCCCCTTCGGCTCACTCGCCGGTCCTGGTGGGCGCAGGCCCCGCCCCCGGCTCGGGGCGCCCGTTCCTTTTGCGGGGCCCCGTATTCGTATTCCGGTCCCTGCGTAAGGTGGAACCCATGAGCAGCGCAGCTTCCCGTCCCACCGCCGGCCCCTTCGACCGCGGACACACCGACGACCTCATGGCCTTCCTGACGGCCTCGCCCTCGCCGTACCACGCGGTCGCGAGCGCCGCCTCACGCCTTGAGAAGGCCGGGTTCCGCCGGGTCGAGGAGACCGCGGCCTGGGACGGGACGAGCGGCGGGAAGTACGTGATCCGCGGCGGCGCGATCATCGCCTGGTACGTGCCGGAGGGCGCCGCCGCCCACACCCCGTACCGCATCGTCGGCGCCCACACCGACTCCCCCAACCTGCGCGTGAAGCCGCAGCCCGACATGGGCGCGCACGGCTGGCGGCAGGTCGCCGTGGAGGTCTACGGCGGCACCCTCCTCAACACCTGGCTCGACCGCGACCTCGGCCTCGCCGGGCGCCTCACCCTCCGCGACGGCAGCCACCGCCTCGTCAACGTGGACCGGCCGCTGCTGCGCGTCCCGCAGCTCGCCATCCACCTCGACCGGGGGGCCAACGACGGCCTGAAGCTGGAGCGCCAGCGCCACATGCAGCCCGTCTGGGGCATCGGCAAGGTCCACGAGGGCGACCTGATCTCCTTCGTCGCCGCCGAGGCCGGGGTCGACGCCGAGGACGTGACCGGCTGGGACCTGATGGTCCACGCCGTCGAGGCTCCCGCCTACCTGGGCCGGGACCGCGAGCTGCTGGCCGGCCCGCGCATGGACAACCTGCTCTCCGTCCACGCCGCCGTCGCCGCGCTCGCCTCCCTCGCGGGCCGCGACGACCTCCCGTACATCCCGGTCCTCGCCGCCTTCGACCACGAGGAGAACGGCTCCGAGGCCGACACCGGAGCCCAGGGCCCCCTCCTCGGCAACGTCCTGGAGCGCTCGGTCTACGCGCGCGGCGGTTCCTACGAGGACCGGGCGCGGGCCTTCGCCGGCACCGTCTGCCTCTCCTCCGACACCGGCCATGCCGTCCACCCGAACTACGCGGAGCGCCACGACCCGACGCACCACCCGCGCGTCAACGGCGGCCCGATCCTCAAGGTGAACGTCAACCAGCGGTACGCCACCGACGGCAGCGGCCGCGCGGTCTTCGCCGCCGCCTGCGAGAAGGCGGGGGTGCCCTGGCAGTCGTTCGTCTCCAACAACGACATGCCCTGCGGCACGACGATCGGCCCGATCACCGCCGCCCGCCACGGCATCAGCACCGTCGACATCGGCGTCGCGATCCTCTCCATGCACAGCGCCCGCGAGCTGTGCGGCGCGGAGGACCCGTACCTCCTCGCCAACGCGCTGGTCGCCTTCCTGGAGGGCTGAGCCGGGGCGGTCGCCGACCGCGAAACATCGGCGAAAGCCCCCGGTCGGCAGGCTCGTCCCCATGCACCGTCATGAGGGCCCCTCCCGGGGGAAGTTCGCCGCAGGTCTCACCGTCGCCGTCGTGCTCGCCACGGCGGCGGCGGGCGTTCTGATCGGCGCGTACGACGAACGGCCCCCGTGGGGCACGGACATCGCGTACGAGGGGGGCTTCGTCCAGGCCTCCCGCATCCGCGGGTACGACGTGGACGGCTCGCGCACCAAGGCGCTGCTCGCCGGGGAGTGCGCGCTCATGGAGCGGCAGGGGCTGGGCGGCGACCGGGCCGTCCACGACCCGGCGGCGTGGGTGGCCGGGTGCCTGGACGGGGCCGCGGGGCGCCCGTCCAGGAACCAGGGGATCGTCCGCTAGGCGGTCTCGTCCATGCCCGCGAGGATCAGCGGCAGGCGGGCCGTTCCGGCTTCCGTGATCTTCACCGGTACGCCCCAGTCCTGCTGGTGGACGTGGCAGGCCGGGTACTCGTTGGCCGGGTCGTCGTCGCAGGACGCGGCCATCGCCGAGACGTGCAGGACGCCCTCGGTGAGCTCCGGGTTCAGGTCGAGCTCACGGAAGAGGTCGGTGCCCGTGCCCTCGCCGCCGAGCAGCAGCTCGGGCGGGGTGGAGGAGACCAGGAGCCGGGTCGAGGGGCCGTACCGGTCGTCCAGCTTCTGACCGGTCGGCGCCCGGAACACCACGTCGAGCCGGAGGCGCCCGGGGGCGACCTCGGTGGCCTCGCGCCGGGTGCGGTGGGCGACCGCCTCGACCTGGACGGCCTCCTCGGGGAGGCGCAGCCGGGTCAGCCGGTGCCGGGCGGACTCGACGACCACGATGTCGCCGTCGACGAGGACCGCGTCGCTGGGCTCGCGCAGGTCGGTGGCGAGGGTGCTGACCTCGCCGGTGGCGGGGTCGTAGCGGCGCAGGGCGTGGTTGTAGGTGTCGCTGACGGCGACCGAGCCGTCGGGCAGGGCGGTGACGCCCAGCGGGTGCTGGAGCAGGGCCTGGGCGGCGGCGCCGTCGCGGTGCCCGAAGTCGAAGAGGCCGGTGCCGACGGCGGTGTGCACGGTGTACCCCTCGCCGTCCCGCTCGATCCAGCGCAGGGCGCTGGTCTCGGAGTCGGCGATCCACAGCCGGTCCTCGGTGGCGGCGAGCCCGGACGGCTGCGCGAACCAGGCCTCGGCGACGGGGCCGTCGACGAGCCCCTCGTTGGTGGTGCCGGCCGCGACCTCGACGGTCCGCGTGGCCGGGTCGTACGTCCACAGCTGGTGGACGCCGGCCATGGCGATCCACACCTTGCCCTGCCACCAGGCGACGTCCCACGGCGAGGACAGGTCGACCTCCAGGGCGGGCCCGGAGGTGGCGGACCCCTGCCACCACTGCTTGCCGGTGCCGGCGATCCGCTCGATGCCGCCGGTCTCCGGGTCGAGGACGCGCAGGGTGTGGTTCACGGTGTCGGCGACGACGACCGTGCCGTCGGGCAGCCGGGCGAGGCCCTGCGGCTCGCGGAAGACGCCTTCGCCGATGCGCCGGACGACGGTCTCGCCGTCGGCGGCGAGCTCGACGAGCTGGTGCCGGGTGGTGTCGGAGACCAGGAGGTTCCCGGAGGGCAGCAGGATCGCCTTGCCGGGGAAGCGCAGGTCGGTGGCGGCGGGCTCGGGCGCCACGTACGGCCCGTCGCCGCGCCGCAGCGTCCCCTTGGCCTCGTGCTCGGCCTCCAGCTCCTCGACGAGGGTCCGGATCGCGTTGGCGTGCCCCTCACCGGCGTGCTGGGCGACGATGTACCCCTCGGGATCGATGACCACGAGCGTCGGCCACGCGCGCACGGCGTACTGCTTCCAGGTCGCGAGCTCCGGGTCGTCCAGCACGGGGTGGTGGACCTCGTACCGCTCGACGGCGTCGACGACGGCCTGGTGCTCGGCCTCGTGCACGAACTTCGGCGAGTGCACCCCGACGATGACGAGCGTGTCCCGGTGCTTCTCCTCCAGGTCACGCAGCTCGTCGAGCACGTGCAGGCAGTTCACACAGCAGAAGGTCCAGAAATCGAGCAGAACGATCTTTCCTCGCAGGTCGGCGAGGGTGAGGTCGTCTCCTCCCGTGTTCAGCCAGCCGCCCTTGCCGATCAGCTCGGGGGCGCGGACACGGGCGCGGCGGGTGGGGGTCGCGGGCGCGGCATCGTTCATGTTTCAAGGGTGCCATCCCGGCCGGACCACGATCGGGACGGGCCCCGCTCCTTCACCCGCCCCGACAGGTGAGAAGCGCTCCCGGCGGGGCAGGCATACCGGTGTGAAATATCTCGTACGGGACAAGATCTTCGCGATCGGTGACGACTACTGGATCGAGGACGAGCAGGGGCGGCATGCCTTCCTCGTCGACGGCAAGGCCATGCGGCTGCGCGACACGCTGGAGCTGAAGGACCCCGACGGGCAGGTGTTGATCACCCTGCGCCAGAAGATGTTCAGCCTGCGGGACGCCATGACGATCGAGCGGGACGAGCGGGCGCTCGCGACCGTCCGCCGCAAGCGTCTGTCGCTGCTGCGCAACCACTACCGGGTGACGCTCGTCGAGGGGACGGAGCTGGACGTCAGCGGCCGGGTCCTGGACCGGGAGTTCACCGTGGAGTACGAGGGCGAGCTCCTGGCCCACATCTCCCGCCAGTGGTTCCACGTGCGGGAGACGTACGCGGTGAACGTGGTCCGCGAGGACGCCGACGCCGCGCTGCTCGTGGCCGTGGCGGTGTGCGTGATCCGGATGGCCGAGCGGGAGAGGGAGGACTGACCCGGGACGGCGGGGCGGTGCCTAGGCCGCCTTGTGGAGCGCCTGCTCCAGGTCCTCCCACAGGTCCTCGACGTGCTCGATGCCGACCGAGATCCTGACCGTGCCGGGGCCGATCCCGGCCGCCGCGAGGGCCGCCTCGTCGAGCTGGTGGTGGGAGGTGGAGGCCGGGTGCATCACCAGGGTCTTCACGTCGCCGAGGGAGACGCTGAGGGAGGCGAGCCGTACCGCCTCGACGAAGGCACGGCCCGCGTCCCGGCCGCCCGCGAGGTCGACGGAGACCACCCCGCCGCCGCCCCGGGGCAGCAGCCGCGCGGCGATCTCCCGGTCCGGGTGGCTCGCCAGGGCCGGGTGGCGCACGGCCGCGACCGCCGGGTGCGCGGCGAGCCGGGCCGCCAGGTCGGCGGCGCTCGCGCACTGGCGCTCCACGCGCAGGGAGAGGGTCTGCATGCCGCGCAGGGTGAGCCACGCGGCGAACGGGTCGGTGGAGGCGCCCTGTTCGACGGAGTGGCGGCGGACCCTGCGGAACAGCTCGTCGTCCTTGAAGACGGCGGCGCCCCCCAGCACGTCCGCGTGCCCGGCCAGGTACTTGGTGGCGGAGTGGACGACGATGTCGGCGCCGTGCTCCAGCGGCCGGCACAGCAGCGGGGAGGCGAAGGTGTTGTCGACGGCGACCGGGACCCCGGCCTCGGCGGCGACGGCGGCGAGCGCGGGCAGGTCGGAGACGCGGGTGGTCGGGTTGGCGATGGTCTCCAGGTAGAGGAGCCGGGTCTCGGGGCGCAGGGCGGCCCGCACCTCGTCCGGGTCGGTGCCGGAGACGTACGTGACGTCGACGCCCCAGCGGTCGGCGAGGTCGGTGAGGACCGCGTACGTGCCGCCGTACAGGCAGGTCTGGGCGATGACGTGGTCGCCGCTGCCGAGGAGGCCGAGGAGGACGGCGTTCACGGCGCCCATGCCGGAGGCGAAGGAGAGGCCGGCGGCGCCGCCTTCGAGGCGGGCGACGGCGTCCTCCAGGGTGCGGACGGTGGGGTTGCCGAGGCGGGCGTAGAGGAAGGCGTCCCCGGTGGTGAAGGCGGTGGCGAGGGCGTCGGCGGAGTCGAAGGCGAAGACGTGGCCCTGGTGGAGCGGGACGCCGAGGGGCCTGCTGCCCGTGACCTCGACCTGTGGCGGGTGGACGGCGAGGGTCTCGGGACGGGGGGAGTGCGCGGCGGAGGGCGTGTGGCTCATGGGTTCAGTCTGTGGACGGACCGTTTGCCTTCCCAGGTCCAATCCCGGCAGATTGGTTCGGCGATGAAGCCAATCGAGCAGCTGCTGGACACCCACGAAGCCCCCGAGGCGCTGGACGGCCTCGTCTCCCGGCTCGGCCGCTGGTCGGCCGGGCGCGGGCCGCTGTACCTGCTGCTCGCGGCCCGGCTGCGCCGGCTGGTCGACGAGGGGGCGCTGCCGCCGGGCACGCTCCTGCCGCCGGACCGGCGGCTGGCGAAGGCCCTGGCCGTGGGCCGTACGACGGTGGTCGCCGCCTATGACGCCCTGCGCCAGGAGGGGCGGCTGGTACGGCGGCAGGGCAGCGGGACCAGGGTCGCCCCGGCCGCGCTCGCACCGGAGGCGCCCCGGGTGACGGAGACGTCGAACCCGCTCTTCCTGCACCTCCTGGAGGCGCCGGACGACGTGATCCTGCTGAGCTGCGCGGCCCCGACGCAGCCGCCGCCCGAGCTGACGGAGGCGTACCGGACGCTCGTCCTGCCGGTCGGGGACCTGGGCTACCACCCGGCCGGCCTCGGGGCGCTGCGGGAGGCGGTGGCGGAGCGGTACACGGCGCGGGGGGTGCCGACCGGGCCGGGGCAGATCCTGGTCACCACCGGCGCGCAGCAGGGGCTTTCGCTGCTCACCCGGCTGTTCCTCGCGCCGGGGGACGGGGTGCTGGTGGAGGCGCCGACGTATCCGGGGGCGCTCGACCTCTTCCGGGAGGCGGCGGCGGTTCCGCTGCCGGTGGCGGTGGGCCCGGACGGGCTCGACGTGGCGGAGGCGGTGCGGGTGATGGAGCGTCATCGCCCGGCCCTCGCCTATGTGGTGGCGCGGTTCCAGAACCCGACGGGGACGGTGCTGCCGCCGCTCGCGGGACGCCGGCTGGTCGAGGCGGCGAACGCGCTGGGCGTCCCGCTCGTCGACGACGAGGTGCTCGCGGACCTGGGGTTCGGCGTCGACGGGCGGGGCGGCGGGCTCGCCTCGTACGGCGACGTGATCGCGGTCGGCTCGCTCAGCAAGGTCGTGTGGGGCGGTCTGCGCATCGGCTGGGTGCGGGGCCCCGCGCCCCTCGTCGCCCGGCTCGCCCGGCTGAAGGCCCTGCACGACCTGGGGTGCGACGTGCCGTCCCAGCTGGTCGCGGCCCGGCTGCTCGGCGACTTCGCGCCCGTCCTGGCCGCCCGTCTGCGGACCGTCCGCGCGGGCCACGACCATCTGCGCGCCGAACTCGCCCGGCTGCTGCCCTCCTGGTCGTGCGCGCCGACGACCGGCGGGCAGACCGTCTGGGTGCGGCTCCCCCACGGCGACGGCGTCTCCTTCGCGCAGCTCGCCCTCCGTCACGGGGTGGCCGTCCTCCCGGGCTCGACGACCGACGCCCTCGGCGGCAGCGTCCGTCACCTCCGGCTCCATTTCCTCGCGCCGCCCGAGGTGCTGACGGAGGCGGTCCGCCGGCTGGCCGCGGCCTGGGCGGAGTACGTGCCGGGCCCGGCGGACGGCCCGGGGGCCCTCCATGCCATCGTCGTCTGACGCGACGACACGTCGGAGCCGGCCGGACGCGCCGGCCGGGGACCCAGGGGGCGCCATGCACACCACCGTCACACCGTTCTCGCTGCACCCGTGGCAGGAGGGGAAGAAGTACGAGCGGCGGGCGGGCTGGCGCGGCGCCTCGGCCGAGTTCGGCGAGATCACGGTGGAGGCGCCGCTGCGCCAGACGGTGCCGGAGGTGGTGGTGTCGGAGCTGCGGGGCGGTGCGGTGCCGCCGGTCTCGTACGAGGCGCGGGGCATCCACACGGACACGATCCGGCTGCCGACGCTGAACCGGGCGACCCTCCGCGTCGGCGACGCCCTGGTCTCCATGAACCGCAACCGCTTCGGCGCCACCGCCGGACAGCGCGGACTCCACCTGCGGTACGGCGGCGACCGGTACCGGCTCCGGGCCCTGGACCGGCGCTCCTGGGTGCTCGCCCGGGAGGCGGACGCCGAGGACCCGGGGGTCAGCGTCACGGTGCGCGGGACCGGGCGCGGGAAGCGGCGGCGGCTGGACGTCGGGGTGGCGGGCCGGGCGGGCGGGGCCGACCTGGCCCTGGCGCTGATCTTCGCGGGGGTGGACCGCGCGGCACTCACCCGGGGCGGGGCGGTGCGCGCGGGCCTGTCCCGGGTCACGCGGCTGTGGGCGGAGGCCAACTCCTGACCCGGTGGGGGTCGGCCTCAGCGCCGCCGGCGCGCCGGGGGCGCGATGCCGAGGACCCGGT
This sequence comes from Streptomyces sp. NPDC002057, assembly GCF_040296665.1. Lineage (NCBI taxonomy): Bacteria > Bacillati > Actinomycetota > Actinomycetes > Kitasatosporales > Streptomycetaceae > Streptomyces > Streptomyces sp. NPDC002057. The sequence continues at coordinate 201,181 of NZ_JBEOXR010000001.1, read as the reverse complement.
CCTTCAGGGCCGGGAACTGTTCGCGGGTCGTGGTGACCTTCTCCGGGTCGAGGACGGCCCGGAGGATCTCCTCGTCCGGGCCCGCCTCGGCGAGGGTCTCGCCCCAGGGGTCGACGACGATCGAGTGGCCGGCCTGTTCGACGCCCGCGTGGGTGCCCGCCGTACCGCAGGCGAGGACGTACGCCTGGTTCTCGACGGCGCGGGCCCGGGCGAGCAGGCTCCAGTGGGCGCGCCGGCGGGCGGGCCAGCCGGCCGGGACGACGAAGGCCTGGGCGCCCGCGTCGACGAGGCCGCGGAAGAGTTCGGGGAAGCGCAGGTCGTAGCAGGTGCCGACGCCGACGGTGAGGTGCGGCAGGTCGACGGTGACGAGGTCCTCCCCGGCGGCCATCATCACCGCCTCGCCCTTGTCGAAGCCGAAGCGGTGGATCTTGCGGTAGGAGGCGGCGAGTTCGCCGTCGGGGGAGAGGACGAGCGAGGTGTTGTAGAGGGCACCGCCCTCGGCCTCGACGAAGGAGCCGGCGTGCAGCCACACCCCGGCGTCGCGGGCGGCGGCGGCCATCGCCTGGTGGGTGGGCCCGTTCAGGGGCTCCGACTCGGCGGCGAAGAGGTCGGACGCGAAGGCGCCGACGGTCCACAGTTCGGGCAGGACGACGAGGTCGGCGCGGCCGGATTCCTCCCGGACGAGGCGCGCCGCTCGGGCGCGACGGGCGTCGACCGGTTCGTCCGGGTCTACCGCGATCTGGATCAGCGAGGCGCGCACACTACCACCGTCCTGGCATTCGAGCCGTCAACACCGGCCTACGATCGTCACACGAAAGCACTGCCGGGGTGCCTTCGGGCAGCGTAACTTAGCGTCCGAGCCTCCCACCCAGTCGTGTTTGCAGCCCGCGCACCGAAGAACCGCCGAGGGGTCCCGTGACCGTCCATCCCAGCCTGCAGAACTACGCCGACGCCTGGACCCACTCCATCGAGGCGATAGCCGAGCTGGTGCAGCCCCTCGTGGAGGGCGAGTGGAACCGGCCGACACCGTGCCCCGGCTGGTCGGTTCGGGACATCGTCTCCCATGTGATCGGCATGGAGACGGAGATGCTCGGCGACCCGCGGCCGATCCACTCCCTGCCGCGCGATCTCTACCACGTACGCAGCGACTTCGCGCGTTACATGGAGGTCCAGGTCGATGTGCGGCGGCACCACACGGCGCCGGAGATGACCTCGGAGCTGGAGTACATCCTGATCCGCCGGGCGCGGCAGCTCCGTAACGAGACCCGCTCCCCCGACCGCCTGATCCGCGCTCCCCTCGGCGCCGAGCAGTCCCTGGAACTCGCCTACCGGATGCGCGCCTTCGACGTCTGGGTGCACGAGCAGGACCTGCGGGCGGCGCTCGGCGTGCCGGGAAACCTGGACGCGGCGGGCGCGCACGTGACGCGGGACGTGCTGCTCGAAGCGCTGCCGAAGGTGGTCGCGAAGGACGCGGGGGCACCGGCCTCCTCGGCGGTCGTCGTGGACGTCAGCGGCCCGGTGGAGTTCCTGCGGACGGTGCGGGTCGACGCGGAGGGCCGGGGCTCGATAGACGGCGCGCCCTCGCTCGGCCCGGCGGTGACGCTGGCGACGGACTGGGAGACCTTCGTGCGCCTGGCCTGTGGCCGGGTCCGGCCGGCCGAGGTGGCCGACCGGGTCAAGACGGAGGGCGACGAGGAGCTGGCGCGGGCGATCCTCGACAACTTCGCGGTGACGCCCCGCTGAGGTCTCGCGGTCGGGTGTCGGGTTCTCACACGGGGACGTGTACGGCCTCCACGCGGCTGGCGACCAGCCGTTCCCGTTCCCTGCGGTGGGTGCGGGCCTTGAGGCGCAGGATCTGGACGATCCCGACGGCCTCCAGGACGAACACGGAGGAGAACGCGATCCGGTAGTTGTCGCCGGTCGCGTCGAGCAGCACGCCGACGGCGAACAGCGTCGTCATCGAGGCGACGAAGCCTCCCATGTTGACGATGCCGGAGGCGGTGCCCTGGCGCTCCGGCGGGTTGGCCGGGCGGGCGAAGTCGAAGCCGATCATCGAGGCCGGTCCGCAGGCGCCGAGGACCAGGCAGAGGGTGACGAGCAGCCACATCGGCGCGTGGTCACCGGGGTACGCGAGGGTGGTCGCCCACAGCAGCGCGGTCGCGGCGACCGTCCCGAGGGCGAGCGGGGCGCGCGCCGTGTGGTGGCGGGCGATGATCTGCCCGTAGGCGAGGCCGACCATCATGTTCGAGAGGACGACCAGGGTGAGCAGGCTCCCCGCGGTCGACCGGGACAGGCCCTGCGCCTCGACGAGGTACGGAAGACCCCACAGGAGCAGGAAGACCATCGCGGGGAACTGGGTGGTGAAGTGCACCCACATGCCGAGCCGGGTGCCGGGTTCCCGCCAGGACTCGGCGATCTGACGGCGTACGAACGCGGCGCCCGCGTGGGTGGCCGGCTGGGGCTCGTACCCCTCGGGGTGGTCCTTGAGGAAGAGCAGCAGCAGGACGAGGACGACGACGCCCGCGAGGGAGCTGCCGACGAAGGTGGTCGTCCAGCCGAGCCCGTGCAGGGCGCGGGCGATGAAGACGGTGGAGACGAGGTTGCCGGCCATGCCGAAGAGGGCGGCGACCTGGCCGATGAGCGGGCCGCGGCGGGCGGGGAACCAGCGGCTGCCGAGTCGCAGGACGCTGATGAAGGTCATGGCGTCGCCGCAACCCAGGAGGGCGCGGGAGGCGAGCGCGGTGCCGTACGAGGGGGAGAGCGCGAAGCCCAGCTGGCCGAGGGTGAACAGGACGACGCCGAGGACGAGCACCTTCTTGGTGCCGAGCCGGTCGACCATGAGCCCGACGGGTATCTGCATGCCGGCGTAGACGAGCAGCTGGAGTATGGAGAAGGTGGAGAGCGCGGAGGCGTTGACGTCGAAGCGTTCGGCGGCGTCGAGTCCGGCGACGCCGAGGGACGTGCGGAAGATGACGGCGACGAAGTAGACGGCGACGCCGACGCCCCAGACGAGTGCGGCGCGGCGGCCGCCGGGCGGGTCTCCGGGGAGGGTGACGGCGGAGCCGTATCCGTTGCGGCCGCTCACCGGTCCTCACCCCGGACCAGGACCTTGACCCAGCTGAGGTGCTGGCGCACGCAGAGCGCGGCGCCCTCGGTGTCGCCGGCTCTTATGCGGTCGAGGATCTCGGCGTGCTCGGTGATGTTCTTGGCGACGCGGTCGGGCTGGGACTGCATCACGGCGACGCCCATCCGCAGCTGCCGGTCGCGGAGCTGGTCGTAGAGGCGGGAGAGGATCTGGTTGCCGGCGTGCTGCACGATCTCGGCGTGGAAGCACCGGTCGGTGACGGCGACCTCCGCCAGGTCTCCGGCCGCGGCCCGGCGCTTCTGCTCCTCCAGGAGCTCTTCGAGCCGCTCGATGAGGGAGGCGGGGGCGGGCACGGCCCGGCGGACGGCGAACTCCTCGACGAGCAGCCGGGTTTCGACGACGTCGGCGATCTCCTGCGCGGAGACGGCGAGGACGAGGGCGCCCTTCTTCGGGTAGAGCTTGAGCAGCCCTTCCATCTCCAGCTTGAGCAGCGCCTCGCGGACGGGGGTCCGCGACACCCCCACGGCCAGGGCGAGCTCCCCCTCGGTGAGGAGGGTGCCCCCTTCGTAACGGCGGTCGAGCACCGCCTGCTTGACGTGCATGTAGACGCGGTCGGCGGCAGGGGGAGCGGAAGGCATGCGTACAGCTTAGATACAACAAAGGTGCAAGGGCAGCCCCGTCCACGATGTGGGAGGAGACGGGGGCCGGATCGGGCGGGGGCCGGGTCGGACGGGTGCCGGATCAGACAGGGGCCGGATCGAGCGGGGCCGGGTCAGACAGGGGCCGGATCGGGCGGGGGCGGTCGCGGCGATCTCGCGGAGGCGCTCACCCGAGGAGGCGCGCAGAGAAACACCCGGCCGGGAGGGTGCCCTCCCCGGCCGGGTGTTTCACGTGAAACGTGGCGACTCGGGCGTTACGCCCAGGTGATGAGCCGCTTCGGCTGCTCCAGGACCGCGGCGATGTCCGCCAGGAACTTGGAGCCGAGCTCGCCGTCGACCAGACGGTGGTCGAAGGAGAGGGCCAGCGTCGTGACCTGGCGGGCCTTCACCTTGCCCTTGTGGACCCACGGCTGGAGCTTGATCGCACCGACCGCGAGGATCGCGGACTCGCCGGGATTCAGGATGGGCGTACCGGTGTCGACGCCGAAGACGCCGACGTTGGTGATGGTGAAGGTGCCGCCCTGCATCGCCGCCGGGGTCGTCTTCCCCTCGCGGGCGGTCGAGACCAGCTCGCTCAGCGACGCCGAGAGCTCGGGCAGGGTCTGCGCGTGCGCGTCCTTGATGTTCGGCACGAGCAGGCCGCGCGGGGTGGCCGCGGCGATGCCCAGGTTCACGTAGTGCTTGAGGACGATCTCCTGTGCCGCCTCGTCCCAGGCCGCGTTGATCTCCGGGTTGCGCTTGACCGCGACCAGGACGGCCTTGGCGATGAGGAGCAGCGGGTTGACCCGCAGGCCCGCCATGTCCTTGTCGGACTTGAGCTCCTCGACCAGCTTCATCGTGCGCGTGATGTCGAAGGTCACGAACTCGGTGACGTGCGGGGCGGTGAAGGCCGAACCGACCATCGCCGCCGCCGTGGCCTTCCGTACGCCCTTGACGGGCACACGGGTCTCCCGGGCGTCGGACGACACGAGGGCCTGCGCGACGGGCGCGGGCGCCGCGACCGGGGCCGGGGCGGGAGCCGCCACGGGCGCCGGGGTCTCGACGGCCGGAGCGGGCGCCGGAGCGGCCGCCGCGTGGACGTCCTCCCGGGTGATGATGCCGTCCGGGCCGGTCGGGGTGACCGTGGTGAGGTCGACGCCGAGGTCCTTGGCGAGCTTCCGGACCGGCGGCTTGGCCAGCGGCCGGGCACCGGCCGGGGCGTGCCCGTTGAGCTGCTCCGGTACGGAGGCGAGGACCGGGGCGGCCGGAACAGCCGCCGGGGCGGTGCCCGCCGGGGCCTTGCGCGGGCGGCGCTTGGTGGAGGTCGCGGCCACGCCGTACCCGACGAGAACCGGCGTACGGCCCTTGAGCTCGTCGTCCTCGTCCGCCGGGGCAGCCGGAGCCGCCACGACCGGAGCGGCCACGGCCGGGGCCGCCTGGGCCGCCGGGGCCTCGGCCTCGGCGCCGCCGACGTTCACCGAGATGATGACCTGGCCGACGTCGACCGTCGTCCCCTCGGGGAAGAGCAGCTCGTGGACCGTGCCGTCGAAGGGGCTCGGCAGCTCGACGGCCGCCTTGGCCGTCTCGACCTCGCAGACGACCTGCCCGTCGGTGACGGTGTCACCGGGCTGGACGTACCACTTGAGGATCTCGGCCTCGGTCAGGCCCTCGCCCACGTCGGGCATCTTGAATTCGCGGATCGTCACGGTGCTCTCCTCAGTACGCCAGCGAGCGGTCGACGGCGTCGAGCACGCGGTCGAGACCCGGCAGGTACTCCTCCTCCAGGCGCGCCGGCGGGTACGGCGCGTGGTAGCCGCCGACCCGCAGGACGGGGGCCTCCAGGTGGTAGAAGCAGCGCTCCGTGATCCGGGCGGCGATCTCCGCGCCGGAGCCGTAGAACACCGGGGCCTCGTGGACGACGACGAGGCGGCGGGTCTTCTCGACCGACCGCTGGATGGCGTCGAAGTCGATCGGGGACATCGAGCGGAGGTCCAGGACCTCGATCGACCTGCCCTCCTCCTCGGCGGCCGCGGCGGCCTCCAGGCAGACCTTCACCATCGGGCCGTAGGCGGCCAGCGTGAGGGCGGTGCCCTCGCGCGCCACCCGGGCCTTGTGGAGCTCGCCGGGGATGGCCTCGGTGTCGACCTCGCCCTTGTCCCAGTAGCGGCGCTTGGGCTCGAAGAAGATGACCGGGTCGTCGCTCTGGATGGCCTGCTGGAGCATCCAGTAGGCGTCCGAGGAGTTGGACGGCGAGACGACCTTGAGGCCCGGGACGTGCGCGAAGAGCGCCTCGGGGGACTCGGAGTGGTGCTCGACCGCGCCGATGCCGCCGCCGTACGGGATGCGGATGACGACGGGCATCTTGACCTTGCCGAGCGCACGGGCGTGCATCTTGGCGAGCTGCGTGACGATCTGGTCGTACGCGGGGAAGACGAAACCGTCGAACTGGATCTCGACGACCGGCCGGTAGCCGCGCAGGGCGAGACCGATCGCGGTGCCGACGATGCCGGACTCGGCGAGCGGGGTGTCGATCACCCGGTCCTCGCCGAAGTCCTTCTGCAGACCGTCGGTGACGCGGAAGACGCCGCCGAGCTTGCCGACGTCCTCACCCATGATGAGGACCTTGGGGTCGGTCTCCAGCGCCTTGCGGAGCGACTCGTTGAGCGCCTTGGCGAGGGGAAGCTTCTGTGCAGCCATGGTTACTTGACCTCGCCATCCGCGAAGGACGCCTGGTAGGCGGCGAACTGCGCGCGCTCCTCGTCGACGAGCGCGTGACCGTCCGCGTAGACGTTCTCGAAGATCGCCATGTCGTCCGGGTCGGGCATGTTGCGCACGCCCTCACGGACGCGCTTGCCGAGCGCCTCGCTCTCCACCTCCAGCTCCTCGAAGAAGGCGGCGTCGGCGTGGCCCTCGCGCTCCAGGTACGCCTTGAGGCGCAGGATCGGGTCCTTGGCCTCCCAGGCCTCCCGCTCCTCGTCCCGGCGGTACTTCGTCGGGTCGTCGGAGGTGGTGTGGGCACCCATGCGGTAGGTGAAGGCCTCCACGAGGGTCGGGCCCTCGCCGCGACGGGCGCGCTCCAGGGCGGAGCGGGTCACCGCGAGGCAGGCCAGGACGTCGTTGCCGTCGACCCGGACACCGGGGAAGCCGAAGCCTCGGGCGCGCTGGTAGAGCGGGACGCGGGTCTGCCGCTCGGTGGGCTCGGAGATCGCCCACTGGTTGTTCTGGCAGAAGAACACGACGGGGGCGTTGTAGACCGCGGAGAACGTGAACGCCTCGTTCACGTCGCCCTGGCTGGACGCTCCGTCACCGAAGTACGCGATCACGGCGGAATCCGCGCCGTCCTTGGCGATACCCATCGCATAACCCGTGGCGTGCAGGGTCTGGGAGCCGATGACGATCGTGTACAGGTGGAAATTGTTGCTGTTGGGATCCCAGCCACCGTGGTTCACACCGCGGAACATTCCCAGCAGATTCGTCGGGTCCACACCGCGGACCCACGCGACACCGTGTTCGCGATAGGTGGGAAAGACGTAGTCGTCGTCCCGCAGGGCCCTGCCGGAACCGATCTGGGCCGCCTCCTGGCCGAGCAGCGAGGCCCACAGGCCCAGCTCTCCCTGGCGCTGCAGCGAGGTGGCCTCGGCGTCGAAGCGACGGGTGAGGACCATGTCGCGGTAGAGACCGCGCAGCTCCTCGGCGCTCAGGTCGATGTCGTAATCGGGGTGCTGGACGCGCTCTCCCTCGGGCGTCAGCAGCTGGACGAGCTCGGGCTCCGTCGCTCCCGCCTCGGCGCGCGTGCTCGTCTTCTTGGTGGTGCTGGTGCTCGCGCTTGCGGTGCGCTTGGTGCCGCTGCTGCGTCGCGTCGTCTTGCGCGCTGCAGTGCTCTCCACGGTCACGTGCGTGCTCCTCCGTCGGTCCGGCCCCCGGGTTCGCCGGGCAAGGCCAGTGCGGCTCTCCGCCTTATCCGTACCCTTCGCACGGGGTGGGTGCGACGCGGCCGGGGTCGGGCGTGACAGGTGCCCCGGCGAGCGCCCTGTCATAGGCACGTTACCCACAGCGTGGCATTCCCGCGAAACCCCACTTGACCTGCGATTTTGCTTGGATTTCCAAGTAAATCGAGAAAAGTGGGAACAGCGGCTGGTCAGCGCGTCGGGCAACGGCCGTGAGGGCCGCCGGAACATGCGGCACGTTATCCCGCGCACCCCGGGCGCGGGAAGAGCCAATATGTGAGACTGGCTGCGTGCGCGAAGAAGGAAAAATCCGGGTATTTCTGCTGGACGACCACGAAGTCGTCCGGCGCGGCGTCCACGAGCTGCTCTCCGTGGAGGACGACATCGAGGTGGTCGGAGAGGCCGGCACGGCGGCGGACGCGCTGGTCAGGATCCCTGCGACCCGTCCCGACGTCGCGGTGCTCGACGTCCGGCTGCCGGACGGCAGCGGGGTCGAGGTCTGCCGCGAGATCCGTTCGCAGGACGAGGACATCAAATGTCTGATGCTGACCTCGTACGCGGATGACGAGGCGCTCTTCGACGCGATCATGGCCGGGGCCTCGGGGTACGTCCTCAAGGCCATCAGGGGCAACGAACTGCTGAACGCGGTGCGGGACGTGGCGGCCGGCAAGTCGCTCCTCGACCCGGTGGCGACGGCCCGTGTCCTGGAGCGGCTGCGCGACGGCAACAACCCGAAGAGGGACGACAAGCTCGCGAACCTGACGGAGCAGGAGCGCAAGATCCTGGACCTGATCGGCGAGGGCCTGACCAACCGGGTCATCGGCGAGCGGCTCCACCTCGCGGAGAAAACCATCAAGAACTACGTCTCCAGCCTGCTGTCGAAGCTGGGCATGGAGCGGCGCTCGCAGGCCGCGGCGTACGTGGCACGCCTCCAGGCGGAACGCCACTGACGCCACCCGGAAGCCGCGGCCCGTGCCTCACCCGTACGGGCCCGAGCGCGGCCGACGGCACCGTTTCGGGACCTACGTCCCCGCGAAACCGGGGCAGGGGCCCCTTTTCCGACAGGGTGCCGGTGGCGGAGAGTGGAAGCCATGTCCACCGAGGAGATCCGCGCCATCGAGTTGCTCGGCCGCGTGTCGTACGGCCGCGTGGCGACGAGCATGCGAGCGATGCCGTTCGTGGCCCCCGCCCGCCACATCGTGTCCGACAACCGCGTCCTGCTCCGGCTGCACCGGGGGCTCGGCTACCACCGCGCCTGCAACGGCAGCGTCGTCGCCTACGGCGCGGACAACTTCAACTCCGGCTCCGAGCACCTCTGGTCGGTGCAGTTCACCGGCACCGCCGAGATCGTCGAGCCCACCGACGAGGAGCTCGCGGCCTTCGGCACCGAGCCGGAGCTGGTGGACGGCGAGCCCTTCAGCCCGGTCTACATGCGGATCGAACCGCAGTTCGTGACGGTGCACGCACTCGACTACGCGAGCGAGACCCCGGCGACCCGGACCGCCCCCCACTCCGTCCGGCGACACCTCCACCACGTAGCGTGATCTAACATCTGGCGGGTGCCGCGCTCATCTGAAACGCTCACCCCGCCGGACGCCCCGCCCGGCGTCCTCCGAGGTGCTGCCGCCCGGCCCGCCCCGGCCGCCCGGACCTCCGCCGCCCGGCCCGCGCCTCCCGCCCGGACCCTCGGAGCCCGGCCCGTGGCCCCCGCCCGCCCCGTCGGCGCGCCCCCCGTCGGCGCCCTGCTGCGCCGCCACCGGCACGCCGGCGAGCCGCTCTCCTGCGTGCCCGTCACCGAGGGGCTGCTCAACCGCGGCTTCCGCCTCTCCACCACCCGTGGCACCTACTTCCTCAAGCAGCACCTGGACGCCCCCACCGCCGACCGCGCCACCATCGCCCGCCAGCACCGCGCCACCCAGCGGCTGCACGCCCTCGGGCTGCCCGTCGCCCCGCCGCTGCCCGACGCCAGGGGCCGCACGGTCGTCGTCGTCGGCGGCCACTGCTACGCCCTGCACCCCTGGATCGACGGCCGCCACCGCGACGGCACCCAGCTCTCCACCGGCTGCTCCCGACGCCTCGGCACCCTCCTCGGGCAGGTCCACACCGCCCTGGACCGGGTGATGGAGCCCTCGGGACCGGACGGCACCCCGGGAACCGCCGACGACGGCGTCTGCGCGAGCGCCGACCTCCTGGACACCTTCCGGGCCATCGACGAGCTGATCCGCCTCGCCCGCGCGCACCGCCCCCGCGACAGCTTCGACGCGCTCGCCGAGCACCGGCTCAGGGAGCGGCGCCGGCTGCTCGCCCAGCACGCGCACCACCGGCCGCCGCCCGCCGAGGCGGCGGGGTGGGTGCACGGCGACTTCCACCCGCTGAACCTGCTCTACCGGGGCGCGGAGCCCGCCGCGATCGTCGACTGGGACCGGCTCGGGCTCCGCCCGAGGGCCGAGGAGGCGGTCAGGGCGGCCGCGATCTTCTTCGTACGGCCGGAGGGTGAGCTCGCCCTGGAGAAGGTGCGGGCCTACGCGCGCGCGTACCGGCGGGCGACGGGCGCCGACCGCGCCGAGCTGGCGGCGGCGGCGCACCGGGTGTGGTGGGAGCGGCTCAACGACTTCTGGACCCTTCGCTGGCGCTACCAGCTGCACGACCGAAGGGCCGACCCGCAGTTCCCCGCGGTGTCGGCCCTGGCGGTCTGGTGGACGCGTGAGTACGAGGCGGTACGCGACGCGTTCGCGGGCTGAGGCCCGGGGCGACCCGGTCGGCCGGGATCGGACCCGGCCGGGCCAGCCACGGGGTCAGCCCGTCTCGACCACGAGGTCGGCCCGGTCCGGCCGCGGGGTCAGCCCGTCTCGGCGTCGTTGCCCGTCGGAGGGGTGTCCGGGTCGCCGTTGTTGCCCCCGGTGGGGGCCGTGGGCGGCGCGGTCGTCGTGCCCGTGGGCTCCGTCGGCGGGTCCGTCGGCTCCGTCGGCTCGGTGGCCGGATCGGTGGGCGGCTCGGTCGTCCTCGTCGGCTCGCCCGTGGGGTCCGCCGACGTCGGCGGGTCGGTCGGCGGCAGGGTCGTGGGCGGGGGCGTCCACGGTGCCTGGGTGGAGCCGCCGTCCGAGGTGCCCGGGTCCTGCGTGGGCTCTTCGGAGGGCTCCTCCGACGGTGTGGGCTCCTCGGAGACCGTGGACGGCGAGTTGCTGACGGTCGGCGTCGTGCCGCCCGTGTTCCCGTCGTTCTGACCCGCCTTGTCGAGGGCGAAGACGACGCCCGCGACGACCGCGATCACGGCGAGCGCGGCGAACAGCCACACCTTGCCGCGGCGGCCGTTCCCGTCCTGTCCGCCGTACGAGCCGCCCTGGCCGTAGCCGCCGCTGCCGCCCGCGCCGCCGTACCCGCCGACACCGCCGTCGTCCGGGTTCCGCGGGGGAAGGATCGGGCCCTGCGCCGTCTCCCCGTGCATGGGGTGGCCCATCGCGGTCGTCGCGGCCATGCCGCCGACCGGGGTGTGCCCGCCCTCGTGCATCTCGACCGGCCCGGTGTTCCACGTGCCGGTGTGGCCGCCCTGCTGGTGGAGCATCTGGAGGCCGTACTGGATGAGACCGCGCATCTCCTCGGCGCTCTGGAACCGGTCGTCCGGGTCCTTCGCGAGGGAGCGCATCACCAGGCCGTCGAGCTCGGGCGGCACGGACTGCGTGACGTCGGACGGCGGGATCGGCGCGTCCTGGACGTGCTGGTACACGACGGACAGCGGGGTCTCGCCGGTGAAGGGGGGCCGCAGCGCGAGGAGTTCGTAGAGGAGGCAGCCCGTCGCGTACAGGTCGGAGCGGTGGTCGACGGCCTTGCCGAGCGCCTGCTCGGGGGAGAGGTACTGCGGGGTGCCCATGACCATGCCGGTCTGGGTCATCGTCGACTGCGCGCCGTGCAGGGCACGGGCGATGCCGAAGTCCATGACCTTGACGGCGCCGCCGTGGGTGATGATCACGTTCGCCGGCTTGATGTCGCGGTGCACGATGCCGTGCTGGTGCGAGTAGGCCAGCGCCTCCAGGACCCCGGAGACGATGATGAGCGCCTGCTCGGGCCCGGGCGCCTCGGCGCTGAGCAGCAGGTCGCGGATGGTGCGGCCCTCGACGATCTCCATCACGATGTACGGCACGGGCCGGCCGGCCACCAGGTCCTCGCCGGAGTCGTACACGGCGACGATCGCGTGGTGGTTCAGCCCGGCGACGGACTGTGCCTCGCGGGTGAACCGGGCCTTGGAGACCGGGTCCTCGGCGAGGTCGGCGCGCAGCAGCTTGACGGCCACGGTGCGGCCGAGGCGCACGTCCTCCGCGGCGAAGACCTCTGCCATGCCGCCGCGGCCCAGACGGTGCGTCAGGCGGTACCGTCCGTCGCCGACGACTCCGCCGACGCCCCAGGACTCCGCCGACGAGTCGGGCACACCGCCACCTGATCCGGATTCGGGTGCCATCAGTCCTCGCCGTCGTCTGTCGTGCCGTGTCCAGTCGTCACGCTACAGGCTCCGTACGACATCACGGTCCGAGATGGACCGGCCATCCAACCCCTTCCACGTACACCTGTGCAAATTCGATGGGATTCATCCATCACTTCGTGAACGCCGCGGGGGAGCTTCCTGTGCGGAGGGTCACGGAACGGGCACCCGGCTTGACGTGTCACTGCCCTCGGGCAGACTTGGCCAGGAAAATCCGGATCAACGCTGCCACGCGCGCGCAATGGGGGAAGCACAGATGAGCCAGGACGGCGCACAGGGCCGCTATGCGGGCGGTTCGGTCGCGGGCGGCCGGTACCAGCTGCGCGACCTTCTCGGCGAGGGCGGCATGGCGTCGGTGTACCTGGCCTACGACAGCGCGCTCGACCGGCAGGTCGCCATCAAGACGCTGCACACCGAGCTCGGCCGTGAGCAGTCCTTCCGCGAGCGGTTCCGCCGTGAGGCGCAGGCGGTCGCGAAGCTGTCGCACACCAACATCGTCTCGGTCTTCGACACCGGCGAGGACACCCTCGACGGCTCCGTCATGCCGTACATCGTCATGGAGTACGTGGAGGGGCAGCCGCTCGGCTCGGTCCTCGCCGCCGACATCCAGCAGTACGGCGCGATGCCGGCCGACAAGGCGCTGAGGGTCACGTCCGACGTGCTCGCCGCCCTCGAGGTCAGCCACGAGATGGGCCTGGTCCACCGCGACATCAAGCCCGGCAACGTGATGACGACCAAGCGCGGCGTGGTCAAGGTCATGGACTTCGGCATCGCGCGGGCCATGCAGTCCGGGGTCACGTCGATGACGCAGACCGGCATGGTCGTCGGCACCCCGCAGTACCTCTCCCCCGAGCAGGCCCTCGGGCGCCCGGTGGACGCCCGCTCCGACCTCTACTCGGTCGGCATCATGCTCTTCCAGCTTCTGACGGGCCGGCTGCCCTTCGACGCGGACTCCCCGCTGGCCATCGCGTACGCGCACGTGCAGGAGGAGCCGGTCGCCCCGTCCTCCGTCAACCGTTCGCTGACGCCGGCGATGGACGCGCTCGTCGCCCGCGCGCTGCGAAAGAACCCGAACGAGCGGTTCCCGAGCGCGGCGGCGATGCGCGACGAGTGCCTGCGGGTGCTCTCCGCCGGCCAGACCGGCGCCCCGGTGATCGTCCAGGGCGGTCCGGTCAGCAGCGGCGCGGGCGTCGGCTCCGCGGTCTTCCCGCCCGTCGGCCAGACCCCGCCGCCCGGCCCGCACGGCGTGCACCAGCCCTACCAGCCGCCGACCCCGCAGCCGGGGCCGTACGGCCACGCGACCCCCGCGCCCGCCCCGTCCTACGGCTACCCGCAGCAGGCGCCGACGCCCGCGCCGATGGCGTACCAGCACCCGACCCCCGCCCCGGTGTCGTACCAGGCGCCGACCCCCGCGCCGTACGCCCAGACGCACACGCCCGCTCCGACCCGCGGCGGTTCGCGGCGGAACACGCCGCTGATCGCGGGCGCCGTCGTCGCCGCGCTGCTCGCGATCGGCGGCCTGATCCTGGTGCTCAACCGCGAGGACGACCCGGGTACCGAGGCGAACGGCACCGGCGGCACGGACACGCAGCAGAGCCAGACGGCGGCGCCCGGCCACAAGGGTCCCGACCTGACCAAGACCATCGACCCGAAGAAGTGCAGCGAGCCGAAGGAGTCGAGCGACGACCCCGAGAAGTTCGAGGTACCCAACTTCACCTACAAGAACATCCAGTCGGTGAAGGCGTGCGTGCAGGCCGCCGGCTGGAAGATCAAGACCCAGACCCCGGTCGACGAGGCCACGTACGGCGAGGGCACGGTGCTGGAGCAGTACCCGCCGGCCGGTGAGGACATCACCGACAAGGACGCCGACTTCACCCTCAAGATCTCGACGGGCAACCCGCCGCAGTAGGGACGAGCGCCCCGGCGCGGTGGAGGTGGGCGGGCCGGCTCAGTCGATGCCGGCGACCTGCCGCAGCAGATACGGGCCGGGCCGGCACGCACCGGGGGCGAGGCGGGTCGGCGCACGGGTACGGACGCGTGCTGACGCCTCCTTACATCCCGTACGCCTGACGCCGCCGCCCCGGATGCCGGAATTGTCCTGCCATGTGACGCTGAGTTCACCATCTCGGCGGCTCGGTACGGGAGGGGGTCACCCGGTGACTCCAGCATTCCGCAGGGCACGGGCGCGGGCTCTCGGCCCCGCGCTCACCTGCGTGTTCGCCTGCGCGTGTGCCCTGTACGCCACACCCCTCGCGTACGGGGCGGAGGCACCCGGGACGACGACGGTCGGCAGCACGGCGGCGACGCCCACACCCGTCGGCACCCCTCCGACGGCGACGGCGACCCCCACCACGGCCCCACCCACCGCGTCGGCCACTCCGGCCACCTCCCCCACCGCGCCCGTCACGACCGTCACACCGCCGCGCGCCTCTTCCTCCTCGGCGACACCCGCGCCCCCGGCTCCCGCGCCCACCGGCACCGGGGCGGCGCCCTCCCCCACCGCGTCGCGCGCCGAGCCCACCGACGCGCCCACCCCCGACGGCACCGCCTCCCTCGCCGGCCGGCCGGCCGCTGAGGGACGGCCCCGGCCCGGACGCACCGAGCCGTCGACCGCCTCGGCGAGCGCCACGGAGCCGTCTTCCGACGCCTCTCGTACCGAAACTGCAACAGAGCCGGACGCCCCCGAAGAGGTCGAGGAGGAGGCCGAGGCGGTACCCGAGGAGGAGGCCGTCCTGCCGGAAGTGGCGCCCGCCAGCCGGCCGGCCGCCGCGCCGCGCACGGCGACGGAAGCCGTGCCCGCCCTCGTCGACCAGCGGATTCCGGTGCTCACCCTGGGGGTGGGGCTGGCTCTGATGGGGCTCGGCATCGGCTTTCTGGGGCTCCGGATGCGGCGTCGCTGAGCCTTCCGGAACGCCCGGGTCCCCCTTGAGACGGACCTGTCGCTTCCCTCTCAGGACGGTTGTTCGCCTGGGCATACCCGGTATACATACTGAGTATGTCGATCCGCCACGGGCTTCTCGCCCTTCTCGAACGCGGCCCTCGGTACGGCTCTCAGCTCCGTACGGAGTTCGAATCCCGCACCGGTTCCACCTGGCCGCTCAACGTCGGCCAGGTCTACACGACCCTGAGCCGTCTCGAACGGGACGGCATGGTCGCGCAGGGCGGCGAGGACACGGCGGGTCACGCGCTCTACGCGATCACCGACAGCGGCCGCGCCGAGCTCAGGACCTGGTTCGAGAAGCCGGTGGACCGCACCAGCCCCGCCCGTGACGAGCTCGCCATCAAGCTCGCCATGGCCGTGGGCGCCACCGGCGTCGACATCCGCAACGTCATCCAGTCCCAGCGTCGGCACACCGTGAAGGCGATGCAGGACTACACCCGTCTCAAGGCCCAGGCGCTCGCCGCCGTCGAGAACGGCGGGGCCCGGGAACGGGACGACGTGGCCTGGCTGCTCGTCCTGGAGCAGCTGATCTTCCAGACCGAGGCCGAGGCGCGCTGGCTCGACCACTGCGAGGCCCGGCTGATCCGCCTCTCCACGACGCACACCGGCGCCGCCACCGACGCGGGGCCCGCGTCGGGCCCTTCGGCACCGCCGGCCGCGACGTCGGCCCTCACGGAACCGGCACCTCGAACCGAACCGGCCCCGTCGGCGGCCGAGGCCGCCCCACCCGTGGCCGGAGCGCGCTGACCCGCACGGTCGCGCCCCACCAGAACCGCTGAAGCACCACCTTTCCACCGCTCGCTCGCGTACCCGGCCGTCCGCCGCGTACGTCCAAGGGGGGACCCCTCATGTCCGCACAGCAGCCCGTGCTGCAACTCCAGAACCTGACCCGCGTCCACGGCGCGGGTGCCACCGAGGTGCATGCCCTGCGCGGCATCGACCTCGCCGTGTACCCCGGTGAACTCGTCGCCGTCATGGGCCCGTCCGGCTCCGGCAAGTCGACGCTCCTCACCATCGCGGGCGGCCTCGACACCCCCACCTCGGGCCACGTGATCGTCGAGGACACCGACATCACCACCGCGAGCGTCAAGGAGCTCGCGGCCCTGCGCCGCCGCAGCATCGGCTACGTCTTCCAGGACTACAACCTCATCCCGGCCCTCACCGCCGCCGAGAACGTGGCCCTGCCCCGCGAGCTGGACGGGACCTCCGCCCGCAAGGCCCGCGTCGAGGCCCTCAAGGCCCTGGAGGAGATGGGGCTCGGCCACCTCGCCGACCGTTTCCCCGACGAGATGTCCGGTGGACAGCAGCAGCGCGTGGCCATCGCCCGCGCCCTCGTCGGCGACCGCCGGCTGGTCCTCGCCGACGAGCCGACCGGTGCCCTCGACTCCGAGACCGGTGAGTCCGTGCTCGCCCTGCTCCGCACCCGCTGCGACGCCGGTGCCGCCGGTGTCCTCGTCACCCACGAGCCGCGGTTCGCGGCCTGGGCCGACCGGGTCGTCTTCCTGCGGGACGGCGCCATCGTCGACCAGACCGTGCGCAGCGAGGCCGATTCCCTGCTGTCGGGCCAGGTGGCGGAGGCGTGAAGACCTGGTTCCACTCCTGGCGGGCCGCGATCCGCATCGCCCGCCGCGATGCCTGGCGTTCCAAGGGCCGCAGCGCCCTCGTCCTGGCCATGATCGCCCTGCCGATCATGGGCGTCAGCGCTTTCGACCTGACCTTCCGCAGCTCCGAGCTGTCCCCCGCAGAGCGGGCGGACCGCACGATCGGAGCGGCCGACGCCCGGTTCCAGGACCCCGGTTACGGCGGGGTGCCGATCTTCCAGGACCCGCAGGGCGAGATGAACACGCCGGCCAAGGACTACGGGGACTCGCCCTGGCCGAGCGGCTCCACGGATGTCACCAAGACCTTCCCCGCCGGTTCCACCGTCCTCACGGACAGCACCGGTACCGCCAAGCTGACGACGGCTCACGGTCTGCTCTCGACCGAGGTCCGTGAGCTCAAGGCGGCCGATCCGGTCTCGCGCGGCATCATGACGCTCCTGGAGGGGCGTTTCCCGGAGAAGAACGACGAGGTCGTGGCGACCTCGCACTTCCTGGAGACCAGTGGTCTGAAGGTCGGCTCGACCCTTTCCGCCCGCAACTTCGAACGTCCGTACCGAATCGTCGGCTCCTACGAGATTCCCGACGCGCTCAAGGCCGACCAGGTCAACGCGCTGCCCGGAGCCTTCCTCGCGCCCTACGCGAAGGCCGTCGAGAAGGCCGGTCTGCAGAAGCCCGGCATCTCCACGACGTACCTGGTGCGCATGTCCGGTGGTTTCACGTGGAACATGGTCCAGGAGATCAACACCAAGGGTGTGGTCGTCACTTCGCGTGCCGTCCTCCTGAACCCGCCGGCCAAGTCGGAGGTTCCGCTCTACCAGAAGGACGGCTGGGGCGACTACACGTCCAGCCCGGCGGCCGACGCCGCCGCACTCGCCGCCGTCGGCACGGTCGTCGGCCTGGCGATGCTGGAGATCTGCCTGCTCGCCGGACCCGCCTTCGCGGTCGGCGCCCGTCGCTCGCGGCGCCAGCTCGGTCTCGTCGGCGCCAACGGCGGTGCCCGTAGCCACATCCGCGCCATCGTGCTGAGCGGTGGTCTGGTCATCGGTGTCGCCGCCGCCGTCATCGGCACGATCCTCGCCCTGGTCCTCACCCTGGCTCTCCAGCCGGTTCTCGAGGACGTCATGGGGCAGCGGTTCGGCGCCTTCGACATCCGGCCGCTGGAGATCCTCGGCATCGCGCTGCTCGCCGTGGTGACCGGCCTGCTCGCCGCGATCGTCCCGGCCATCACCGCCTCGCGGCAGACCGTCCTCGCCTCGCTGACCGGTCGGCGAGGAATCCGCCGCAGCAGCCGGGTCCTGCCTCTGATCGGCCTCGCGGCCGTCCTGATCGGCGGTGCCATCGCGCTCTTCGGCTCCATGGTCAGCGAGCAGTTCGTCATCGTGGCGGGCGGCTCCGCCATCGCCGAGCTGGGTGTCGTCGCCATGACGCCGGCCCTCGTGGGCCTGTTCGGGCGGAGCGGTCGCTGGCTGCCGCTGTCGCCGCGGCTCGCGCTGCGCGACGCCGTGCGCAACCGGGGCCGTACGGCCCCCGCCGTCGCCGCCGTCCTCGCCGCCGTCGCGGGAACGGTCGCGGTCTCCACGTACATGGCCAGCAGTGAGGCCCAGCACAGGGCCGAGTACCAGGCACAGCTGCCGTACGGGGCGGTCTCCGCCTTCGTCATGGAGGAGGGCGGCCGGGACGTCCCCGCGGTCCGCGAGGCGGTCCAGCGCTTCCTCCCGGTCGACGTCCGCGCCGATGTCGAGCGCGTCACGGTCGGCAAGCCCGGCTGCGAGCCGTGGTCCACCGTTCCCGGATGCGGCCGCTACGAGGTCGTCATCCCCCCGGCGCACGAGTGCCCCCTCTACGCCTCCGTGCCCGGCGGCGGTGACCCCTCCGAGCGGTTCACCCCCGAGCAGCGGCGGAAGATGCTCGCCGACGACTGGCGCTGCGAGCAGTCGTCGAACCCCGGCGGGCTCTACGTCGACGGCGGTCTGCTGGTCGGCGACGCCAAGCTCCTCACGGTCCTCGGCATCGAGGACGCGGGAGCGGTGAAGGCCCTGGCCGAGGGGAAGATCGTCAGCTTCAGCCGCGCCCAGATCGACAAGAACGGCACCATCGGGATCCGCCAGATCACCGACACGGTCGCCGCCGACAAGGCCATGGAGCAGGGCCGCCCGGCACCCGGCAAGGTCAGCTCCGTGCCCGCCTACCGCGTGCCCGGCAGCCCGCAGACCTACGGCGTCCGGGCCCTGATGACCCCGGCCACCGCCAAGGCCGCCGGCCTCATCACCACTCCGTTCGGCGTGTACGCGAGCACCGACCGGCTGCCGGACAGCGAGGCGCGCCAGAGGCTCGACGGTGAGCTCGTCAAGCTCGGCAGCAGCGTCGAACTCCACGTGGAGGAAGGCTTCGTCAACGACAACAGCATCATCCTGCTGTCGCTCGCCGTCTTCGCGGGTCTGGTCACCATCGGCGCCGCCGGTATCGCCACCGGTCTCGCCCAGGCCGACGCCGAGGCCGACCTGAAGACGCTCGCCGCCGTGGGCGCTCCGCCCCGGGTCCGCCGTACGCTCAGCGGTTTCCAGTGCGGAGTCGTCGCCGCGATGGGTGTGATCCTCGGCTCGGGTGCGGGTCTGCTGCCCGCGATGGGCCTCCGGCTCACCGAGGAGCGCCAGCTGATCCGCTACTACGAGGAGTCCGTCGCCCAGGGCTGGGCCACCGCGTCGGATGCGCCGCACCTGCCGATCGTCGTCCCGTGGGAGACGCTGGCGGGCCTGCTCGTCGCCGTACCGCTGGGTGCCGCGCTGCTCGCCGCCCTGGTGACCCGCTCGCGCGGTGCGCTGGCCCGGCGCGCGGCGACCTGACGCTCTTCGTTGCCTTCCTGTGCCCCTGTACGAGGGTGGATCACCCTCGTACAGGGGCACACCCCGTGGTGACGCATGTGTGCGAGAGAATGGCGGCATGGAGATGCCGAGGAATGACAGGTCGCAGGAGAGCCCCCAGGTCCTCATCGTGGGACAGGACGGGATGGCGCTCGGCGGCACTCAGGGCGACGACGAACCCCGCGAGGTCCCGGTGACGGAAATGGTCGAACAGCCTGCGAAGGTCATGCGGATCGGCAGCATGATCAAGCAACTCCTGGAGGAAGTACGCGCGGCACCTCTCGACGAGGCGAGCCGCGTCAGGCTGAAGGACATCCACGCCAGTTCCGTGAAGGAGCTGGAGGACGGGCTCGCGCCCGAGCTGGTGGAGGAACTGGAGCGTCTCTCCCTGCCGTTCACGGACGACGCGATCCCCTCCGAGGCGGAGCTGCGCATCGCGCAGGCCCAGCTGGTGGGCTGGCTGGAGGGCCTCTTCCACGGCATCCAGACGGCGCTCTTCGCCCAGCAGATGGCGGCCCGCGCACAGCTGGAGCAGATGCGCAGCCGGGCGCTGCCCCCGGGTGCGTCCCACGACGATGACGACGACGACCGTGGCCACGGCCACGCGGTCCGCTCGGGGCCCTACCTGTAGGACGGCCGCGCGGACACCGCGAACAAGGACGGAAGGGCCCGGCACGAGGTGTGCCGGGCCCTTCCGTGCGGTGCGGCTGGGGTCACGCCACGGTGCGGCTGGTCGGCCCCGTATGCCCGGCCGGACCGGGCGTCCCGGCCGGATCGGGCGTCCGGCCGGGTGGCGTCGGCGGCCGGGTGGCGTCGCTCAGCCCGGTGGGCTCCCTCCGCCCCTTGCGTCTCTCAGCCCGGTGGCCTCGCTCAGCCCTGGGGTGCGAGGAGCAGGACCTTGCCGACGTGGGTGCCGGACTCCAGGGCCCGGTGGCCCTCGGCGGCGTCCGGCAGCGGCAGCGTGCGGTCGACGACCGGCCGGACCGTGCCCGCGCCGATCAGCGGCCAGACGTGCTCCCGGACGGCGGCGACGATCGCCGCCTTCTCCTGTTCCGGGCGGGAACGCAGCGTGGTCGCCATGACGGCCGCGCGCTTCGCGAGGAGCGCCCCGAGGTTCAGTTCGCCCTTCACCCCGCCCTGGAGGCCGATGACGACGAGCCGGCCGTTCACGGCCAGCGCCTTCACGTTCCGCTCCAGGTACTTGGCGCCGACGATGTCCAGGATGACGTCCGCACCCGCTCCGTCCGTCGCCTTGCCCAGTTCCTCGACGAAGTCCTGCTCGCGGTAGTCGATGAGGATGTCCGCGCCGAGTTCGGCGCAGCGCGCCAGCTTCTCGGGGCCGCCGGCGGTGACCGCGACCCGGGCCCCGACCGCCTTCGCCAGCTGGATCGCCATGGTGCCGATCCCGCTCGCGCCCCCGTGCACGAGCAGCGTCTCGCCCGGCCTCAGGTGCGCGATCATGAAGATGTTGGACCAGACGGTGCAGGCGACCTCGGGAAGCGCGGCGGCCGTGGCCAGGTCGACGCCCTCCGGTACGGGGAGGAGCTGACCGGCCGGGACCACGACCTTCTCCGCGTAGCCGCCGCCCGCGAGCAGCGCGCACACCTCGTCGCCGACGGACCAGCCGGACACCCCCGGACCGAGCGCGGCGATCCGGCCCGAACACTCCAGGCCGGGGTAGGGGGAGCTGCCCGGCGGCGGGTCGTAGAAGCCCTGGCGCTGGAGCAGATCGGCGCGGTTGACGGCGCTCGCCGCCACCTCGACGAGGACCTCGCCCTCGCCGGGTACGGGATCGGGCACCTCGGCCCAGACGAGCGCCTCGGGGCCACCGGGTTCCGGAATCGTGATCGCATACATGGCGGCGAGGCTACTCCCGGAGGGAGCCCGGAGGCCGACAGCCGCCCGGGCCGGTGCGCGGCGACCGACCGGGGGGCCGTCCGGCCGGTCCGGTGCGCCGCGACCGCTCCGGCCCCGCGCTCCTGGGTCAGTCCTCCGGCGGCGTGCGGAGCGGGGTGATCGGGGCGGCGCGCACGATGGTGATCACCCGGTCGGTGAGCTGGAGCGGGCTGGCGGCGGGGTCGTCGTACCCGAGCAGGCGGTGGCCACGGAGCACGCTCACGACGAGGTCCCCGGTCTCCCGCACGCTCTTCCCGACCTCGCTCTTGGTGACCGGGCGCTCCACCAGGTCGAGGCCGGAGCCCTGCTGGATCAGGTCCTCCATGACGGTGCCGGCGCTGGGGCTCAGCACGGAGAGGCCGAGCAGACGCCCGGCGGCGCTGGCGCTGGTGATGACCGCGTCGGCGCCGGACTGGCGGAGCAGCGGCGCGTTCTCCTCCTCGCGGACCGCGGCGACGATCTTGGCTCCCCGGTTGAGCTGGCGGGCGGTCAGCGTGACCAGGACGGCCGTGTCGTCGCGCTGGGTGGCGATGACGATCTGCCGGGCTCGCTGCACCTCGGCGCGGAGCAGCACGTCACTGCGGGTGGCGTCGCCGATGACGCCGACGAACCCGTCCGCGTTCGCCGTCTCGATCACCTTGGTGGAGGGGTCGACGATGACGATCTGTTCCTTGCTCAGCCCGGTCGCGCAGAGGGTCTGGATCGCGGACCGGCCCTTCGTCCCGAAGCCGACGATGACGGTGTGGTCGCGCAAGGTGGACCTCCAGCGGTTCAGCCGGAACTCTTCGCGGGTCCGCTCGGTGAGGACCTCGAGAGTGGTGCCGACCAGGATGATCAGGAACAGCACGCGCAGGGGCGTGACCAGCAGGATGTTGGCGAGCCGGGCCGAGTCGCTGTACGGGACGATGTCGCCGTAGCCGGTGGTGGAGAGCGTCACGGTCGCGTAGTAGGCGCAGTCGAGGAAGTCGAGCGTCCCGTTGGCGTTGTCGTGGTAACCGGCGCGGTCGATGTAGACGATGAGGATCGTCACGAGGAGGACGCCGAGCGCCATGAGGAGTCGCTTGCCGACCTGGCGCAGGGGGCGCTCGACCTCACGGCGGGGCAGTGCGACCCGGGGACCGGAGAGTTTCTCGTCCGCGTGGCGGGCCATCACGTCACGGCTGGGAAGTTTCACGTGAAACACGCTCCTTGGGCCGGTGCGGCCCCCTCTGCCGTCGACCAGGGAAGGTCGAGGACATCCAGGTCTTGGCCGGGGCTCGCGCCGCCGGGCGGGACGACGGCCAGGCCGTCCGCGGCGGCGATGCCACGGAGCATGGCCGGTCCGGTGAAACGCAGGGGTACGGCCAGGCCGTCCCGGCGGACGACCGGGACGAGTCGCGTGTCGTAAGGGTGCCCGTGCACCTCGTCCCGGACGGGTACGCGGAGCGGGGCGGGGTGACCGGCTGCCGAGACCGCCGCGAGCAGGGGCTCGACCAGTGTGAGCAGGCCCGAGACGGCCGCGAGCGGGTTGCCGGGGAGCCCCACGAGGTGGCGGGCGTGGCCCGGACGGGTGGGCTCGGCGCCGAGGCGGGCGAGCAGCATCGGGTGGCCCGGCCGGACCTTCACCCCGTCGACGAGGAGGGTGGCGCCCGCCTTGTCGAGGACCCCGTGGAGGTGGTCCACGGGCCCGGCGGCGGTTCCGCCGGTCGTGACGACGAGGTCGGCGGTGGAGCGGGTGACGGCCGCGTACAGCTCCTCGGCGTCGTCGCCGACCCGGCGGGTGGCGAGGACTTCGGCGCCGAGCGCCGTCAGCCAGGGGCCCAGCATGGGGCCGAGGGCGTCACGGATGAGCCCGTCGTGGGGGAGGCCCGCCGTCAGCAGCTCGTCGCCGAGGATCAGGATCTCCACCCGGGGCCGGGGCGGTACGGGGAGCTCGTCGTAGCCCGCGGCCGCGGCGAGGCCGAGGACGGCGGGGCTCACGACGGTGCCCACGGGCAGCAGCTCGTCACCGGTCCGGCACTCCTGCCCCCGGGGGCGGATGTCCTGACCCGGCACCACGTCCCGCAGGGCGTACAGCTGGGTGCCCCCGGCGACGGCGGCGGGCTCCGCCGCGGTGGGCTCCGCGCGGAAGGGCTCGGTGCGGGCGTGCTCGGTGCGGACCACGGCGGTCGTCCCGGACGGGACACGGGCGCCGGTGGCGATCCGTACGGCCTCACCGGCGACCGGGACGGCCGCGGCCGTGTGCCCGGCGAGGACGGCGCCGTCCTCGCGTACGGTCCAGGGGCCGGGTCCCACGACCGCCCAGCCGTCCATGGCGGAGGTGTCGAAGGGCGGCAGGTCGGTGAGGGCCAGGAGCGGTCCGGCCAGGACCTGGCCGAGAGCCTGCGCGAGCGGAACGCCGAGCGGCGCGCGGCCGGCCCGCGCGGAGTCCCCGGCGCGGGCCGCGACGGCCCGCGCCTCGGGCCAGGCGGTGGCCCGGTGCGGCGGTTCGGCGCGCGCGTCGCCGGCGGTTCCCCGGGGCACCGGGACGGGCTCCTTCAGACTCATCCGGCCTCGTCCTGCTCGGCGGCCCAGCGCTGCGCCAGCGCGGCGGCCTTGCGGGCGGCCTCGGCGACCGCCTCCGATCCGCCGCCACCGGCACTCGCGCTCGCCGCCGCGTATCCGACCAGGAACGTGGTCAGGGGCGCGGCGGGGCGGGCCACTCCATGGGCGGCGTCACGGGCCAGATCCAGCAGCACGCCGGTGTCGACGTCCAGCTCGATGCCCAGTTCGTCCTTGACTGCGGTGATCCATTCGTCCAGCACGGTCCCATGCTCCCTGATGCGGGCCCGGGCCGTGGCGATGTCCTCCCAGGTGTCGCAGTCGAAGGAGGCGAGGGGCCCCGCGGCGACCCGGGTGAGACGCAGGGCACCGGTGAGCACCCGCAGCGGGCCGCCGGCGAGGGTGCCGCGTTGCACGGCGATCAGCTCCAGCTCCCGCCGGAGCGGGGCACCGCGGTACGCGGCGACGAGCGGCTGGTCCCGCCCGTCGGCGTCGGTGAGGAGCGCGGCCTCGGCCGCGGGGTCCTCGGCGAGTGCGCCGAGCAGCCTGCGCACGGTGGCCTCGTCGAGGAAGGGCAGGTCGGCGGAGAGGACGAGCAGGACGTCGGCCCCGGTCTCGCGAACGCCCGCGCCGAGGGCGGCCAGGGGGCCTCCGCCGGGCGGGTCCTCCCTGGTCCAGCGGACGGGGTGGGTGGTCGGGCGGGGATCGCCGACGACCACGGTCCGGTCCGCGCCGCGGCAGGCCGAGAGGACGCGGTCGAGGAGCGGCCGGCCTCCGACCCGTACACCGGGCTTGTCGGCACCGCCGAGGCGCTCGGCGGCTCCTCCGGCGAGTACGACGGCGTCGTGTGCGGTGGTCACCCCAGCAGTATGGGCCGCCGTCCTCCACCCATGTGGGGCGCGTCTCCCTTGGTGAGACGGCGAGGCTGGACCGAGCGGACCTCAAGCCGCCCGGAGGACGGTGCCCCGACCGGCGGTTCGCACGGCCCGAGGGGCGGGGCCGTGCGAACCGGTCCGGTGGTCAGAGCGTGCGGAGCAGGACCGCGGGCTGCTCGACGCAGTCCGCCACGTACCGCAGGAAGCCGCCCGCCGTGCCGCCGTCGCAGACGCGGTGGTCGAAGGTGAACGAGAGCTGCACCACCTGACGGACGGCCAGTTCACCCTGGTGCACCCAGGGCTTGGGGATGATCCGGCCGACTCCGAGCATGGCCGCCTCGGGGTGGTTGATGATCGGCGTGGAGCCGTCGACCCCGAACACCCCGTAGTTGTTCAGGGTGAACGTGCCGCCCGTCAGGTCGGCCGGGGTGAGCGCCGACTCCCGGGCCGCCTCCGTCAGCCGGGCGAACTCCGCCGTCAGCGACTCGGCCGTCCGGGTCCCCGCGTCCTTGACGACGGGAACGACCAGGCCGCGCGGGGTCTGGGCCGCGAAGCCGAGGTGCACGGAGGGCAGTCGGACGATCTCCCGGGCGGCGGTGTCCACCGTGGAGTTGAGCTCGGGGAACCGGGCCAGGGCGTGGACACAGATCCGGGCGAGGAGCGCGAGCAGCGAGATCTTCGGCCCGCCCGCCGCGTTCATCGCCGTCCGTGCGGCCATCAGCTCGGTCGCGTCGGCGTCGACCCAGCAGGTCGCGTCGGGGATCTCGGTACGGCTGCGCGACAGCTTGTCCGCCACGGCGCCGCGGACCCCGCGCAGCGGAATCCGCTCACCCGTGGCGGCGGCGACCGCCGGAGCGGGCGCGGAGGCGGCGGCCGGAGCCATGGCACGTGCGGGCGCCTGCGCGGCGGCCGGCCGCTCCAGGACCGCGATGGCCCGTTCCACATCGGCCCGCAGGATCAGCCCCTCGGGCCCCGATCCGCGCACCTCCCGCAGGTCGAGCCCCCGGTCCCTGGCCAGCTTCCGCACGAGCGGCGAGATGACCGGTACCGGACCGTGGTGCCCACCGCCGGCCACGACGGCCGGAGCGGGAGCGGCGGCCGGAACCGGGGCCGGAACCGGAGCGGCGACGGGCGCGGCGACGGGCGGCGCGGACGTCCGGGCCGCGGCCGGGCTCTCGTGCCGGACCCGGCGGCGACGGGCGACGGGCCCCGCCGTGCCGTACCCGACGAGCACGTTGCCCGAGTACTCCGACGACACCGCCGCGTCCGCCGAACCGGCGGACGCGGCCGGGGCGGTGGTCTGCGCCGCGGCCGGAGCCGGAGCCCCTTCCGTCCCCGTACCGCCCACCGCGACCGTCAGGAGCGGCGCGCCGACGGGCAGTTCGGTGCCCTCCTCGCCGTACCGCGCGGTGACGACACCGCCGTACGGGCAGGGCACCTCGACCATCGCCTTGGCCGTCTCGACCTCGACGACGGGCTGGTCGACGGCGACGACGTCACCGACGCTGACCAGCCACCGGACGATCTCCGCCTCGGTGAGTCCCTCACCGAGGTCGGGCAGCTTGAACTCGAGCACCTGGGCCATCAGCTCCCCGCCTCCCACTGCAGCCGCGCCACCGCGTCCAGGACCCGGTCCACGCCCGGCAGATGGTGCCGCTCCAGCATCGGCGGCGGGTACGGGATGTCGAAGCCCGCGACCCGCAGCACCGGAGCCTCCAGGTGGTGGAAGCAGCGCTCGGTGACGCGCGCGGCGATCTCGGCGCCGGGTCCGCCGAAGCCGGTCGACTCGTGGACCACGACCGCGCGGCCGGTGCGCCGCACCGAGGCGCAGACGGTCTCGTCGTCGAACGGCACGAGCGAGCGCACGTCGACGACCTCCAGGTCCCAGCCCTCCGCCTGCGCGGCCTCCGCCGCCTCCAGACAGACCGGTACCGAGGGGCCGTAGGTGATCAGGGTGGCCCCGGTGCCGGGCCGCCGGACGACGGCCCTGCCGATCGGCTCCACGGGCGCGGGCGCCTCGGGGGACCAGTCGGACTTGGACCAGTAGAGCCGCTTGGGCTCCAGGAAGACCACCGGGTCGTCGGAGGCGATGGCCGCGCGCAGCAGCCCGTAGGCATCCTCGACGGTGGCCGGGGTGACGACGTGGAGCCCGGGGGTGGCCGTGTAGTAGGCCTCGGAGGAGTCGCTGTGGTGCTCGACGCCGCCGATCCCGCCGCCGTACGGCACCCGGATGACGATCGGCATCGGCATCGCGCCCCGGGTGCGGTTCCGCATCTTCGCCACGTGCGAGAGCAGCTGCTCGAACGCCGGGTAGGCGAACGCGTCGAACTGCATCTCGACGACCGGCCGCAGGCCGTACATGGCCATGCCGACGGCCGCGCCGAGGATGCCGGCCTCGGCCAGCGGGGTGTCCGTGACGCGGTCCTCGCCGAACTCCTTGACGAGCCCGTCGGTGACCCGGAAGACCCCGCCGAGCGCGCCGACGTCCTCACCCATCACATGGACGGTCGGGTCCTCGGCCATCGCGTCGCGCATGGCGCGCTGGAGCGCCTGCGCCATCGTGGCGGGCTTGGCCTTCCCGCCGGCACGTGCGCTCCCGGCCGTCGGCCCGGTCGTCGCGGTCGTCATCACGCCTCACCCTCGCCCTCGGCCTCGAGCTCGGCGCGCAGCTGCGCCGCCTGCTCGCGCAGCTGTGTGGTCTGCTCCGCGTACACGTGGGCGAAGAGCTCCATCGGGTCGAGCACCGGGTCGGCGTTCATCCGTTCGCGCAGGTCGGCGGCCATCGTCTCGGCGGCCTCCGTCGCGGCGCGCCTGCCGTCCTCGTCGAGCAGGCCGCGTGCGGTCAGCTCCCGTTCGAGGATGAGGATCGGGTCGTGCGCCCGCCAGGTCTCGACCTCGCCGGCCGCCCGGTAGCGGGTGGCGTCGTCGGCGTTGGTGTGGGCGTCGATGCGGTAGGTGACGGCCTCGACGAGGGTGGGTCCACCGCCGCGCCGGGCTCGGGCCACGGCCTCGGTCAGCACCTGGTGGACGGCGACCGCGTCGTTGCCGTCGACGAGCCGGCCGGGCATCCCGTATCCGACGGCCTTGTGGGCGAGGGAGGGGGCGGCGGTCTGCTTGGCGAGCGGTACGGAGATCGCGAAGCCGTTGTTCTGCACGAGGAAGACCACGGGGGCCTGCCAGACGGCCGCGAAGTTCAGCGCCTCGTGGAAGTCGCCCTCGCTGGTGCCGCCGTCGCCGACCATGGCGAGGGCGACCACGTCGTCGCCCTTGAGCCGGGCGGCGTGGGCGAGGCCCACGGCGTGCGGGAGCTGGGTGGCCAGGGGGGTGCAGAGCGGCGCGACGCGGTGCTCGTGCGGGTCGTACCCGGTGTGCCAGTCGCCGCGCAGCAGGGTCAGGGCCTGGACGGGGTCGAGGCCCCGGGCGACGGCCGCCAGGGTGTCGCGGTACGAGGGGAAGAGCCAGTCCCGCTCCTCCAGGGCCAGCGCGGCGGCGATCTCGCACGCCTCCTGGCCGGTGGAGGACGGGTACACCGCGAGCCTGCCCTGCTTGGTCAGGGCGGTGGCCTGCGTGTTGTACCGGCGGCCGCGGACCAGCTCCGCGTGGAGCCGGAGCAGCAGTGCGGGGTCGGCGTCGGCCACGGCGTCCGTGCCGAGCACGCGGAGCGGCTCGGTGTCGGGCAGCAGCGGGGCGGGGTCGGTCCGCGGCTGCCACGTCGGCGGCGGGGTGGGCCGGTGGGCGGAAGCGGCACCGGGCGGCTCTTGGACTGTCGAACTGCGCTGTTGCAACGAGTCCACCTCCTCGTGGGAGCGGGCATAAGACCCGAAGGCGGGTGGCGCGAGTGTGGCGCGCCTCACCTACCGATTGTTCGGTCGTGGAGTCATTTTGGCTACAGGCACCTCCAGCCTGTGGACAAACGGTTCTCCACAGCCTGGGATATGTGCAGGTCGTCCACCGGAGAGAGGCGGGGGGACATGGCGGATGAACAAATGGCCGTCGACCGGAACGGGGTTCCGGGCGACGACACGGGCGGCGCCCACGGCGGGACCGGCGGCGAGGTGCCCGAGGAGGCGCTGAGCGCGCCGATCGGCGCGCCGACGGGCGCGCTGCCGGCACGCCCGCTGGACGCGATCGACCGCGACATCCTGCGGTTGCTGCAAACGGACGGTCGCGCCTCGGTACGTTCCGTGGCCGAGCGGGTGCACGTCTCGCGGGCCAACGCCTACGCGCGCATCAACCGGCTCATCGACGACGGGGTGATCCGTGGCTTCAGCGCCCGGGTCAACCACGAGCGGGCGGGGCACGGCGCCTCCGCATACATCACGCTCAAGATCGTCCAGAACTCCTGGCGCACGGTCCGCGAGCAGCTCAGGGCGCTGCCGGGCGCCACGCACATCGCGCTGGTCAGCGGGGACTTCGATGTCCTGCTGCTGGTGCACACGCCGGACAACAGGACGCTGCGCGAGCTGGTGCTCACCCGGCTCCAGTCGATCCCGGAGGTGCTGTCCACGCGCACGCTGCTGGTCTTCGAGGAGACGGACCTCAACACGGACCCGCGCGGCTGAACCGGGCCGGGGACGGGGCGGCGGCAAGGGCCGGCGCCCGGACCGGCGGGCGCCCGGCACGGCCCCGGCGAAGCCCGGCCCGCCCCGGCGATGGACCGGGAAGGGCCTCAGCGCGCCCTCAGCGGGCCGTCCGCAGCCCGTCGAAGGCCAGGTGGGCGACGGTCTGGGCGAGCTGCTCACGCTCCGCCGTCGCGTCGGGGTGCGGCCGGTACCACTCCACCAGCGAGTTGATCATGCCGAAGAGGAGCCGGGTCGCGAGCCGGATGTCCACGTCGGCCCGCAGGTCGCCCTCCTCGGCGGCGGCCTTGAGCAGCTCGGCCACCCGGTGGTCGAACTCCCGCCGCCGCTCCATGGCCCACCGCTCGGTGGACGTGTTGCCCCGGACCCGGAGGAGCAGCGTCACGTACGGCAGCTCCGCGATCAGCACCTCGACGGTGCGCCGCGTGACGTACTCGACCCGCTCGACGGCCCGGCCGCGTACGGCCCCCGGTTCGTCGAGGATCGCGAAGAGACCGTCGAGCGCCCGGCTGACCGCGCGCCGGAGCAGCTCCTCCTTGCCGGACACGTGGTGGTAGATCGACGACTTGGAGATCCCGGCCGCCTTGGACAGGTGCTCCATGGAGGTGCCGTCGTAGCCACGCTCGTTGAAGACCCGCACGGCGACCGAGAGCAGCGTCTCGGGGGTGTACGTATCGCGCTTCACGGTGGTCATCACTCGTCCTCCGCGTACTCGGCGTAGCCCCGGCGCACGAGGGCGACGCTCGGCGCGTACCGCCCCGTCCCGTACCGCTCGTGCAGTTCCCCGAGCAGTGCCGACGTACGCCGGAACCCGACCTTCGCGGCCCACTCCAGCGGGCCCGCCGGATAGTTGACCCCGAGCCGCATCGCCGT
Source organism: Streptomyces sp. NPDC002057 (assembly GCF_040296665.1). Lineage (NCBI taxonomy): Bacteria > Bacillati > Actinomycetota > Actinomycetes > Kitasatosporales > Streptomycetaceae > Streptomyces > Streptomyces sp. NPDC002057. Next base: position 170,890 of record NZ_JBEOXR010000001.1, on the reverse strand, counting down.
GTCGACGTCCTCGGCGGTGGCGACCCCCCGGGCGACCGCGTCGGCCGCGAGGTCGGCCAGCATGGCGACCGTCCGGGCGACGATCATGCCGGGGACGTCGCCGATCACGGAGACCTGCTTGCCGAGGGCCTGGAAGAGCCCCACGGCCTCGGCGAGGACCTCGGGCGCGGTCCCCTCCCGGGTGGAGAGCACGATCCGGCTCGCGCGCGCGTAGTCCAGCGCGAGGTCGAAGTAGACGATCTCCTCCTTGTGGTACTCGAAGGAGGTCTCCCCGTCCGCGAGGTTGAGTTCGGCGCCTCCGGGCAGCTTGATGAACCCGCCGTCGCCCCTCTTGCGCCGGACCGTGATCCCGGCCTCCTCGAAGAGCGCCACGAGGGGCTCCGCCGGCCCGAGGTCGCCCCGGACGACGATCCGCTCGGGCGCCTTCGCGGGCGGCGCCGTGTGCGGTGCGGGCCGCTCGGCCCCCTCCGCGTACGAGAACCAGCCCTGGCCCGTCTTGCGGCCGAGCCGTCCCGACTCCACGAGCCGCCGCTGGGCGAGCGAGGGGGTGAACTTGGGGTCCTGGTGGAAGGAGTCCCAGACGGAGCGGGTGACGGCCTCGTTCACGTCCTGGCCGATGAGGTCGGTCAGCTCGAACGGGCCCATGCGGAAGCCGCCGCACTCGCGCAGGGCGGCGTCGATGGTGGCCGGGTCGGCCGCGCCCTCCTCGTACACCCGCAGCGCCTCCGCGTAGAAGGGGCGGGCGACCCGGTTCACGATGAAGCCGGGGGTGTCGGCGCAGCGCACCGGCGTCTTGCCCCAGCCCTTCACCGTCTCGTACGCGCTCGTGGCGACGTCCGGTTCGGTGGCGAAGCCGCTGACGACCTCGACGAGCGGGAGCAGCGGCGCCGGGTTGAAGAAGTGCAGTCCGACGAACCGGCCGGGCAGCCGGAGGCCTCCCGCGATGGCGGTGACGGAGAGGGAGGAGGTGTTGGTGGCGAGAACGGCGTCGTCGCCGACGACCTTCTCCAGGTCGGTGAAGAGCCGCTGCTTGACGGGCAGCAGCTCGACGATCGCCTCGACGACGAGCGCCGCGTCCGCGAGTTCGTCGAGTTCCCGTGCCGCGTGGAGCCGTCCGACGGCCGCCTCGCGCGCGGTGGCGTCCAGGCGGCCCTTCTCGACGAGCCGGTCGAGGCGGGCGGTGAGCGCGGTCACGGCCTCCTCGGCCCGGCCGGGGGCGCTGTCGTAGAGGCGGACGGGGTGACCGGCGACCAGGGCGACCTGGGCGATGCCCTGGCCCATGGTGCCCGTGCCGACGACGGCGACGGTACGGTCCCGCGCGACGGCTCCCCGGAGCTCCTCGGCTCCGGCCGGCGCGGTGCTCCCGGTCTCGGCGGCAGCCCCGGTCGCCGAGGCCTTCCCGGGCTCCCCGATGTCCTCGGTCCTCCCCGGCTTCCCGGGCTTCCCGGCGGCGGCAGGCTCACTGGCGGTCACGTCGTCGCTCCCCCTGACGGTCACGTTGGCGCTCATAGGAGTGATCCTCCCCGATGGGTTTTCCACAGGATCGACGGACCCCCCTTGTCCCGACCGATCGTTCGGTTACTCTAACTCCGTACGCGTCTCCCTGCCCAGCTCGACGAGGAGTTGGTCCATCGATGGCCACCGCCCAGCTGACCACCGACCGTCTGGCCGAGAAGCACCGGTCCACACTCGACCAGGCGCTCGCCACCATCCGGACCCGTGCCTACTGGTCGCCGTACCCCGAGCACCCGAAGGCGTACGGAGCGGACGGCTCGCTCGACGCGGCGGCCGGTCTCGCCGCCCACCAGGCCCTGCTGAACACCCGGTTCGAGCTCGACCAGCCCGGCACGGACGGCTGGACCGGAGCCGAGACCTCGCCGTACGGCCCGTCGCTCGGCATCGAGTACCCGCACGCCGACATCGACGTCCTGCTCCCCGCGATGCGCGCGGGCACGGGCGCGTGGCGCGACGCCGGGGCCGAGACCCGCGCCCTGGTCTGCCTGGAGATCCTCGCCCGGATCTCCGCCCGCACCCACGAGTTCGCCCACGCCGTCATGCACACCAGCGGGCAGGCGTTCATGATGGCGTTCCAGGCCGGCGGCCCGCACGCCCAGGACCGCGGTCTCGAAGCCGTGGCGTACGCGTACGCGGAGCAGACCCGCACCCCCGCCGGGCGCGCCGAGTGGTCCAAGCCCCAGGGCAAGCGCGACCCCCTGGAGCTGAGCAAGGAGTTCACCCCGGTCGGCCGCGGCGTCGCCCTGGTCATCGGCTGCAACACCTTCCCCACGTGGAACGGCTACCCGGGCCTGTTCGCCTCCCTCGCCACCGGCAACCCGGTCCTGGTCAAGCCGCACCCGCGCGCGGTGCTCCCGCTCGCGCTCACCGTCCGCGTCGCCCGTGAGGTGCTCGCGGAGGCCGGCTTCGACCCGAACCTGGTCGCGCTCGCCGTCGAGCGGCCGGGCGAGGGCATCGCCAAGACCCTGGCCGTGCGCCCCGAGATCCGCATCATCGACTACACGGGCTCGACCGCCTTCGGCGACTGGCTGGAGACCAACGCGCGTCAGGCGCAGGTCTACACCGAGAAGGCCGGGGTCAACACGGTCGTGGTCGACTCCACCGACGACTACAAGGGGATGCTCGCCAACCTGGCCTTCTCGCTGTCCCTGTACAGCGGCCAGATGTGCACCACCCCGCAGAACCTGCTGATCCCCCGCGACGGCATCACCACCGACCAGGGCCCCCGGTCGTACGACGAGGTCGTCGCCGACCTCGCGGCGGCGGTCGGCGGTCTGCTGGGCGACGACGCCCGGGCGAACGGTCTGCTGGGCGCCCTGGTCAACCCGGACGTGAAGGCGCGCCTGGAGGCCGCCGCGGGCCTCGGCGAGGTGGCCCTCGCCTCCCGTGAGGTGGTGAACCCGGAGTACCCGGACGCCGTGGTCCGTACCCCGGTCATCGTGAAGCTGGACGGCTCCAAGCCCGACGCGGACGCCGCCTACTTCTCGGAGTGCTTCGGCCCGGTCTCCTTCGCCGTCTCGGTGGACTCCACCGAGGACGCCCTGGAGCTGCTGCGGCGCACGGTCCGGGAGAAGGGCGCGATGACGGTCGGGGCCTACACGACCTCGGCGGAGACCGAGCGCGCGGTCGAGGAGGTCTGCCTGGAGGAGTCGGCCCAGCTCTCGCTGAACCTCACGGGCGGGGTGTACGTGAACCAGACCGCCGCGTTCTCCGACTTCCACGGCTCCGGCGGCAACCCGGCGGCGAACGCGGCCCTGTGCGACGGGGCCTTCGTCTCCAACCGGTTCCGGGTGGTGGAGGTCCGCCGCCAGGCCTGATCCAGGCGCGCGTGGGGGCCCTACGGGGCCTCCACGCCCCCTTGCGGGCTCTCGATCTCTGCGTACCGCTGCACCCACGCGTGCATGGCGACGGCGGCGGCCGCCCCCGCGTTGATCGACCGGGTGGAGCCGAACTGGGCGATCGAGCAGACCATCTCCACATGGGCGCGGGCCCCCTCGGTGAGTCCCGGCCCCTCCTGCCCGAAGAGCAGCACACAGCGGCGGGGCAGCACGGTCCGCTCCAGCGGGACGGCGCCCGGCAGGTTGTCGATACCGATGACGGGGATGCCCTCGGCCGCCGCCCACGAGGTCAGCGACTCGGTGTCCGGGTGGTGCCGGACGTGCTGGTAGCGGTCGGTGACCATGGCGCCGCGCCGGTTCCAGCGCCGGCGGCCCACGATGTGGACCTCCTTGGCCAGGAAGGCGTTGGCGGTCCGCACCACCGAGCCGATGTTGAAGTCGTGGCCCCAGTTCTCCACGGCCACGTGGAAGTCGTGGCGCCGGGTGTCCAGGTCGGCGACGACCGCTTCCCGCGTCCAGTACCGGTAGCGGTCCACGACGTTGCGCCGGTCGCCGTCGGCGAGCAGCTCGGGGTCGTACCGCTCGCCCTCGGGCCACGGCTCCGGGTGCGGCCCGACGCCGATCTCGGGGCCGAAGCCCTCGTCGTACTGGGCCGGCTCGGCGTCCTCGGCCGCGGCCCGGGCTGCCGCCCCGGCTCCGGGCTTCTCTTCGGTGGTGCTCACCCGACGAGGGTACGGGGGCCGTGCTCCTCACCCGTACGGCGCTGCTCGGGCAGCTTCTCGACGGGCGCCCGCCGCAGCAGCCGGTCCCGGCCGCGCACCACCCACGCGCCGAGCGCCACGAGGAAGGGCGTGGGCAGGAACACGGCGTCGGCGGAGATCATCGCGAGCGAGAAGACGGGCAGACCGAGCAGGACGGCGATGCCGGCGTGCTCCAGCATCATCACGACCAGCAGGACGTTCTTGACCTTGCGGTGGAAGAGCGTGAAGGGGAAGGCGACCTGCACGATCACCGTGCCGTAGGTCAGCACCAGCACCATGACCCCGCTGGCCCCGAGCAGCTCGGACAGGGCCGGCCAGGGCGTGAAGTAGTCCAGGTTGAGCGGGTAGAACAGCGCGGTGCCGTCCTGCCAGCGCGAGCCCTGGATCTTGTACCAGCCGGCCGTGGCGTAGATCAGACAGACCTCCGCCATGATCACGACGAGGGCGGCGTTGTGCGCGAGATGGGCGAGGGCGTCGAGCAGGGTGCGCGGCTCCTCGGAGGCGTACCGGCAGACCAGCCACCACAGGCCGTTCCCCAGCCACAGGACCCACAGCAGCACCGGCAGCCACCACTCGCCGGTGACCTCGCTGAACCAGGTCGTGGCGAGGAGGAAGCCGCCGAGGACGGTCCACAGGAGCGGGCCGACGCGATCGTCGCGCGGCGGCTCCCCGGCCCGGGCGGCGCGGGCCTCGCGGGCCGCCCGGCGGGCGTCGAGGGACCAGACCTGGGCGCAGCGGGTCAGCACGAGGTAGAGCGCGGCGAGGTGGAGGACGTTGTCGCCGCCGTCGCCCACGAAGACGGAGCGGTTCTGCAGCGAGAGCACCCCGACCATGAAGACCACCGAGACGGCCCGGGTGCGCCACCCCACCAGGAGCAGTGCGGCGGAGAGCACCGCGAGCCCGTAGACGAGCTCGAACCAGAGCCGTCCGTCCGACCACATGAGCACGGTGAAGGCCCGGTTGTCGGCGATCAGCCGCTGGGCCATCTCCCAGGACCAGGGGCCGTCGGGGCCGTACAGCTCGTGCCGGTGCGGCAGCTCGCGGAGCAGGAAGATCAGCCAGGTCAGCGAGAAGCCGATCCGCACGATCGCGGTCTGGTACGGGCCGAGGGAGCGGCCCGTGACGGTCTGGAGCGCGCGGGCGAGCCGGCGCTCGAAGGGCTCGCGGGCGGGCGCGCGCGGGGGGGAGTCCGGGGTGGGGGTGGGAGTGCTCATCGGCCCGCCTCCGTGCGGCTGCGGTCGGCTCCGGCGGGCCGGTCGGCGTCGGTGACCCGCCACCACGGGAGGTCGCGGTAGGAGGGGGCGGTGTCGCTCTTCTCGGTCGACCACCGGGGAGGGGGCACGGGCCGGGTGACGGTGCGGAGCTGGACGCGCCGCACGTCACCGGTGAGCGCCTGTCCGTCGGGGCCCCGGAGGACGGGGAGGGCGTCGAGGCGGAGCATCGCGATCCGGCGCATGTACTCCTCCGAGAGGCGGCCGCGCATCCCGTTGGGGGTGTGGTCGTCGGAGTGCGAGTTCAGGTAGAAGTCGATGGCCCGGCGGAGCTCGTTCTGCTGGGCGTGGCTGGGCATCGGGTTGTGGCGGATCGCCTCGATGTCCTGGGCCGTGAGGTTGATCCAGCGGGTGGTGCGGCGGGCGCCGTCGTCGGCGGTGACCTCGGCGCGGACCTCGACGGCGGTGTTCTGCTGGAGCGGGTTGGGCGCGAAGAGCTTCCAGTTCTGTTCGAACTCGGGGTAGATCCAGTCGTCGACGGCCTGGCCGTGCCGCTTGGTCACGGTGTTGGACGGCGCCACGTGCAGGAACACCATCGCGAGGTGGACACAGGTGAAGACCGTGGCGACGGCGAGCGCCACGGCGAGGACGACCTGGTAGGGAAGCGACAGGGCCATGATCCCGGTGGCCGCCCGCCCGTCCGGGGACGAGCTCTCCGGGGCGGCGGTCCGGGGGTCCGCCACGGGGTCCGCCGGGGGGTCCTCCCGGGCTTCCGAACGGTCGTCGTTCACCTCAGCCGCGTCCTTTTCGACGTACGCGTCCATCCCGCCCCGATCCCGATCGGCCCACCTCGGTTATCCACAGGGTTGACACCATACGGGCCGCCGACTCACCATTGAAGTCATTCAACCGAACGATCGGTCGGTAGGGGGTCCGATGACCGCAGTGACGGCAGGGACGACGGAGACCACGGGCGTGCCCGGTGTGTCGGACGCGGCCGTGGCGGCGGAGCAGGCCGCCTACGAGGCCGTGTTCGACGCCGCCGTGGCCGCCGACGAGCGGATCGAGCCGCGCGACTGGATGCCCGAGGCCTACCGGGCCTCGCTCGTCCGGCAGATCGCGCAGCACGCCCACTCCGAGATCATCGGCATGCAGCCGGAGGCGAACTGGATCACCCGCGCGCCCTCGCTGCGGCGCAAGGCGATCCTGATGGCCAAGGTGCAGGACGAGGCCGGCCACGGCCTGTACCTGTACAGCGCCGCGGAGACCCTCGGCACCAGCCGCGACGAGCTGCTCGACAAGCTCCACTCGGGCCGCCAGAAATACTCCTCGATCTTCAACTACCCCACGCTGACCTGGGCCGACGTCGGCGCGATCGGCTGGCTGGTGGACGGGGCCGCGATCACCAACCAGGTCCCGCTCTGCCGCTGCTCCTACGGGCCGTACGCCCGGGCGATGGTCCGGGTCTGCAAGGAGGAGTCCTTCCACCAGCGCCAGGGGTACGAGGCGCTGCTCGCCCTGTCGAACGGCACCGAGGCCCAGCACGCCATGGCGCAGGACGCGGTGGACCGCTGGTGGTGGCCCTCGCTGATGATGTTCGGCCCGCCGGACGACGAGTCGACCCACACCGCCCAGGCGATGGCCTGGAAGATCAAGCGCCACACCAACGACGAGCTGCGTCAGCGCTTCGTCGACATCGCCGTGCCGCAGGCCGAGGCCCTCGGACTCACCCTCCCCGACCCCGACCTCCGGTGGAACGAGGAGCGCGGGCACTACGACTTCGGCGCGATCGACTGGGCCGAGTTCTGGGACGTCCTCAAGGGGAACGGCCCCTGCAACGACCAGCGGCTGAGCAGGCGGCGCCAGGCCCACGAGGACGGCGCCTGGGTCAGGGAAGCGGCGGCGGCCCACGCGGAGAAGCACAAGAGCACCGGCAAGCACGGGGAGGCACAGGCATGACGAGCGACGGTTGGCCCCTGTGGGAGGTGTTCGTGCGCTCCCGCCGCGGGCTGTCCCACACCCACGCGGGCAGTCTCCACGCGCCCGACGCGGAGATGGCCCTGCGCAACGCCCGTGACCTGTACACCCGCAGGAGCGAGGGCGTGTCGATCTGGGTCGTCCCCTCCACGGAGATCACCGCCTCCTCGCCCGACGAGAAGGACCCCTTCTTCGAGCCGGCCGCGGACAAGCCCTACCGCCACCCGACGTTCTACGAGATCCCGGAGGGGGTGAAGCACCTGTGAGCACCCCCGACACGAGCGAGGTCTCCGCGATCGCCGGAGCCGCGCTCGCCCTCGGCGACGACGCTCTCGTCCTCTCCCACCGACTGGGGGAGTGGGCGGGATCGGCCCCCGTCCTGGAGGAGGAGGTGGCCCTGGCCAACATCGCGCTCGACCTCCTCGGCCAGGCCCGCGTCCTGCTCTCCCTCGTCGGCGACGAGGACGAACTGGCGTACCTCCGCGAGGAGCGCTCCTTCCGGAACACGCAGCTGGTCGAGCAGCCGAACGGCGACTTCGCCCACACCATCGCCCGCCAGCTCTACTTCTCCACCTACCAGCGCCTCCTGTACGGGCAGCTGGCCTCCGGCGGCGGACCCTTCGCCGGTCTCGCGGCGAAGGCCGTGAAGGAGGTGGCCTACCACCAGGACCACGCCGAGCACTGGACCCTGCGCCTCGGCGACGGCACCGACGAGAGCCACGAGCGGATGCGGAGCGCCTGTGACGCCCTGTGGCGGTACACGGGCGAGCTGTTCCAGCCCGTCGAGGGGCTCGACGTGGACCACGCGGCCATGGAGAGCGCCTGGCTGGCCTCGGTGACCGACGTCCTCGACCGGGCCACGCTCACCGTGCCCGAGGGGCCGCGCACCGGCGCCTGGGCCGCGGGAGCGGGCCGGCAGGGGCTGCACACCGAGTCCTTCGGACGGATGCTCGCCGAGATGCAGCACCTGCACCGCAGCCACCCGGGCGCGTCATGGTGACCATGACGGCGCTCGAAGAGGAACTGAGCCGGATCGCCGGCGCCGTCCTCGACCCCGAGCTGCCCGTCCTCACCCTGGCGGAGCTCGGCGTCCTGCGCGGCGTCCACGTGACCGGCCCCGGCCGGGTCGAGGTCTCGCTCACCCCGACGTACACGGGCTGCCCCGCGGTCGAGGCCATGTCCTCGGACATCGAGCGCGCGCTCCACGATCACGGAGTGCCGGAGGTCTCCGTCGTCACGGTCCTCGCCCCCGCGTGGTCCACCGACGACATCAGCGAGGAAGGACGGCGCAAGCTCGCCGAGTTCGGCGTCGCCCCACCGCGCCCCCAGGGCCCGGCCGGCGGCCCGGTGGCGCTGACCCTGGCGATCCGCTGCCCGCACTGCGGCTCCACCGACACCGAACTCCTGAGCCGCTTCTCCTCGACCGCGTGCAAGGCGCTGCGCCGCTGCACCGCCTGCCTCGAACCGTTCGACCACTTCAAGGAGTTGTAGATGGCGTCCTCAGGTTCCGGACGGGCCGGGTTCCATCCGCTCCGGGTGAGCGAGGTCGAGCGGCTCACGGACGACTCCGTGGCCGTCACCTTCGAGGTCCCGCCCGAGCTCCACGAGACCTACCGGCACCTGCCCGGCCAGCACCTCGCGCTGCGCCGCACGGGCGGGCAGGGGGAGGAGATCCGGCGTACGTACTCGATCTGCGCCCCCGCCTCCCCGGCCGGCGAGCCCCCCGTCCTGCGCGTCGGCATCCGGCTCGTGGACGGCGGCTCGTTCTCGACGTACGCGCTCAAGGAACTGGCCGTCGGTGACCTCGTCGAGGTCATGGAACCCATGGGCCGCTTCTCGCTCGCCCCGCGCCCCGGGCACTTCGCGGCCGTCGTCGGCGGCAGCGGCATCACCCCGGTCCTGTCGATCGCGGCCACCCTGCTGGCCCGGGAGCCCGAGGCGCGGTTCTGCCTGATCCGGAGCGATCGCACCGCCTCGTCCACGATGTTCCTCGACGAGGTCGCCGACCTGAAGGACCGCTTCCCGGACCGCTTCCAGCTGGTCACCGTGCTCTCCCGGGAGGAACAGCAGGCGGGACTGCCGTCGGGCCGTCTCGACCACGAGCGGCTCGCCGAGCTGCTGCCCTCGCTGCTGCCGGTCGGCGCGATCGACGGCTGGTTCCTCTGCGGCCCGTTCGGGCTGGTGCAGGGCGCCGAGCGGGCACTGCGCGGTCTCGGGGTCGACCGGGGCCGGATCCACCAGGAGATCTTCCACGTCGACGACGGTTCGGCGCCCGCGCCCGCCCCGGCGGCCGACGCCCCCGCGCACGCCACGCTGACCGCGACCCTGCACGGCCGCTCCGGCACCTGGCCGGTGGACCGCGGCGAGACGCTCCTCGACACGGTGCTCCGCTCCCGAGCGGACGCCCCGTACGCCTGCAAGGGCGGGGTGTGCGGCACCTGCCGTGCCTTCCTCGTCGGAGGAGAGGTGAGGATGGACCGGAACTTCGCGCTGGAACCTGAGGAGACCGAGGCCGGATACGTGCTGGCCTGTCAGTCCCATCCGGTCACTCCGGACGTGGAGTTGGACTTCGACCGCTGACGGAGTCCGGCGCCGCCATTCCCTTCCACTAGAACCTGTTCTATCTTGACGAACCGTCAGGACGAGCAGGGGCACAACGGGAGGGCAGGGCAGTGGACTTCACCTTCACCGAAGAGCAGCAGGCGGCCGTCGAGGCGGCCAAGGCGGTCTTCTCGGGCGTCGCGCCCGACGCGGTACCGAGCCCCGCCCTCACACCGGGCGCCGTCTCCGAGGACCTCGACCGACCGCTCTGGTCCCGTCTCGCCGCCGCCGACCTGCTGAGCCTCGTCATCTCCCCCGCGTACGGCGGCGGCGGGCTCGACCCCGTCGCCCTCTGCCTCGTCCTGCGCGAGTCGGCCCGCGTCCTGGCCCGCGTCCCCCTCCTGGAGACCGGCGCCGTCGCGATGACCGTCGAGCGGTACGCGCCCCGGGAGAAGGCCGCCGACCTGCTCCCCCGAGTGGCCCGCGGCGAACTCGTCCTCACCGCCGCCTCCCAGGGGCGCACCGGCCACGACCCCGCCGAGCGCGCCGTCACCGCGCGCCGCGACGGCACCACCTGGATCCTCGACGGCCTGCAGACCGCCGTCCCCTGGGCCCACGGCGCCGACCTCGTCGCCGTACCGGCGCACACCCCCGAGGGGAACACCGTCCTCGCCCTGCTGCCCCGCACGCACGACGGCCTCGCCCTCACCGCGCAGTACTCCACCAGCGGCGAACTCCTCGCCGAGCTGACGCTCGACTCCGTGCGCCTCGACGACGCCGACGTCATCGACGCCGAGGGCGCCTGGGAGTGGCTGCGCCAACTCCTCACCACCGGAACCTGCGCGCTCGCCCTCGGCCTCGGCGAGGCCGTCCTCACCATGACGAGCCAGTACACCGGGAAGCGCGAGCAGTTCGGCCACCCCGTCGCCACGTTCCAGGCCGTCGCCGTCCAGGCCGCCGACCGCTACATCGACCTGCGCGCCATGGAGGCCACCCTCTGGCAGGCCGCCTGGCGTCTGGCGAGCGGAGCCGAAGGGGCGCTCCCCGCCGCGGGGGACATCGCCGTCGCGAAGATCTGGGCCTCCGAAGGGGTACGGCGCGTGGTGCAGACCGCCCAGCACCTGCACGGAGGCTTCGGCGCCGACACCGACTACCCCCTGCACCGGTACCACGCCTGGGCCAAGCACCTGGAGCTGTCCCTCGGCCCCGCGGCGGCCCACGAGGACGCCCTGGGCGACCTGCTGGCCGCCCACCCCCTCGGCTAGCCGGTACGCGTCAGAGGACGAAGGCCGGGCTGTCGTTCCCCGTCACCATCGGGCGCCCGGCGCCGTCCCAGGCGAGCATCCCGCCCTCGATGTTCACCGCGTCGAAGCCCTGCTGCACCAGGTACTGCGTGACCTGCGCCGACCGGCCGCCGACGCGGCACATCACATACGCGCGCCCGTGCTCGGCCACGGCCTCCGTCACCTCACCGAAGCGGGCCACGAAGTCGCTCATCGGCACGTGCACCGCGCCCTCGACGTGACCGGCTGCCCACTCGTCGTCCTCCCTGACGTCCAGCACCAGGGCATCGGCCGGCACGGCGGCCGCGTCCACCGAGGGCAGCGGGGAGAAATTCATGGGACCGGCCTTCTCTCGTCAGTTCCGCCCGAGGTCTCGGACGCACGGAAAAACCTACTGCACCAGCTCGGCCAGCTCGTTCTCCCGCTCGGAGACCTGCGCGAGCAGCTGCTCGGCGATCTCCTCCAGGAGCCGGTCCGGGTCGTCGGGCGCCATCCGCAGCATCGCGCCGATCGCGCTCTCCTCCAGCTCGCGCGCCAGCGCAGACAGCATGTCCTTGCGCTCGGCCAGCCACTCCAGGCGCGCGTACAGCTCCTCGCTCTCGCTGAGCCGCTCCTCGGCCGGCGCGGGACCGGCCTCCCACTCCGCGGAGAGCTCACGGAGCAGCGCCTCGTCACCTCGGGCGTAGGCGGCGTTCACCCGCGTGATGAACTCCTCGCGCCGCTTCCGCTCGTCCTCCTCGCGGGCCAGGTCGGGGTGGGCCTTACGGGCCAGCTCCCGGTAGAGCCTGCGGGCCTCCTCGCCGGGTCGGACCCGCTTCGGCGGCTGCACCGGGCGGCCGGTCAGCATGGCCTCCGCCTCGGAGGAGAGGCCGTCGGAGTCGATCCAGTCGTGGAACAGCTCGTCCACCCCGGGCATCGGCATGACCGCCGCGCGCGCCTCCTGCGCCCGCCGCAGATCCTCCGGGTCCCCGGTGCGCGCCGCCCTCGCCTCGGCGATCCGGGCGTCGAGTTCGTCGAGCCGCGCGTACATCGGGCCGAGCTTCTGGTGGTGCAGCCGCGAGAAGTTGTCCACCTCGACGCGGAAGGTCTCGACGGCGATCTCGAACTCGATGAGGGCCTGCTCCGCCACCCGCACGGCCCGCTCCAGCCGTGCCTCGGGGCGCTCGTCACCCTGCGGATCCGGCGCCCCGTCGGGCGCACCGGTGGTGGCCGCGTCCTCGACGCCGTCCTGGCCCTGGTCCACGTCGCTGTCCTCGCTCCGGCTCGTCACCCTCCAAGCGTACGGGGCCGGTGCACCGGCCCCGCCGCAGGAGGTCAGACGCCCAGCTCGGCCGCGATGCGGCCGGAGCGGACGGCGGCGAGCAGCTCGGCGTGGTCGGCGGTGGTGCGGTCCGCGTACGACACGGCGAAGGCGGCGACGGCCTCGTCGAGCTCCTCGTTCTTGCCGCAGTACCCGGCTATCAGGCGCGGATCGGCGCTGTGGGCGTGGGCGCGCGCGAGCAGGGCCCCGGTCATCCGGCCGTAGTCGTCGACCTGGGCGACCGTGAGTGCGGCGGGATCGACGCTGCCCTTGCGGTTGCGGAACTGGCGCACCTGGAAGGGACGCCCCTCGACCGTGGTCCAGCCGAGCAGGATGTCGCTGACGACCTGCATCCGCTTCTGCCCGAGCACCACCCGTCGCCCCTCGTGGCCGGGATCCGACACGGTGAAGCCGGCGGCCGGCAGGTGGGGCAGCAGTGCGGACGGCCGGGCCTCCTTCACCTGGAGGACCAGCGGCTCGCCCCGGTGGTCGAGGAGCAGCACGACATAGGAACGGGTGCCGACGCTGCCGGTGCCGACCACGCGGAAGGCCACGTCGTGGACGGCGTACCGCGCGAGGAGCGGGAGCCGGTCCTCGGACACGGTCTCCAGGTAGGGGCCGAGGGAGGCGGCGACGGCCTCCGCCTCGGCGTCGGGGACCCTGCGCAGCACCGGGGGAGCGTCCACGAACCTGCGGCCGCCGCCCTCGGCATCGGTGACGGCCTCGGTCGACCGGGCCGCGAACCGGGCGCTGGTGTTGTTGCGGGCCTTGGCGGAGACCCGCTCCAGGGTGCCGAGGAGGTCGCGGGCGTCGGTGTGCGAGACGAGTTCCTCGTCCGCGATGGCGTTCCAGGCGTCGAGGGCGGGGAGCCGGGCGAGCAGCCGCATGGTGCGCCGGTAGGCGCCGACGGTGTCGAAGGCGGCGGCCCGGCACATCTCCTCGCTCGCGCCCACCTCCCGGCCGGCGAGGACCAGGGAGGTGGCGAGCCGCTTGAGGTCCCACTCCCAGGGGCCGACGACGGTCTCGTCGAAGTCGTTGAGGTCCATGACGAGCCGGCCGCGGGCGTCCCCGTAGAGCCCGAAGTTGGCGGCGTGCGCGTCGCCGCACAGCTGGGCCGCGATCCCGGTGACGGGGGTGTCGGCGAGATCCTGGGCCATCAGCCCGGCCGATCCGCGGAGGAAGGCGAAGGGGCTCGCCGCCATCCTGCCGACCCGCATCGGCGCGAGTTCGGGGACGCGGTCGCGGTTCGACTCCTCCACGGCCCGCACGGCGTCGGGCCGGTCGGCGGCGAGGGCCGGCCGCCGGTGCTCGGAGCGCGGGACCCGCTCGCGCAGCTCCTTGCCCCGCTCCTTGGGGGAGCCTTCGGCGTTCTCCCCTATGGCGGCGCGGCGCGCGAACCCCGGCACGTGCGGCACGCGCACGGTGTCCGGCCCTCCGTCCGTCCCACGCTGTCCCGCCACCTCGGCCCGGATCTCGTCCATGGCACGCCCTCCCCCGATGCGAAAGTCCAACATCATTCGGCCTGACCGTACCGCCGCCGCCGAACAGCCGTCTCCCCCTGTGGACAGGCACCTGTGGACAACCGGCGGCCCCTCGGCCCTCCGAGCCCGAGAGCCCAGACCGCGAGAGCCTCAGACCGCGCGAGCCTCAGACCGCGACGGCCTCCTCCATCTCCTCCTCCTCGGCACGCGCCTCGGCACGCGCCTCGGCACCGCCCCCCGGCTCGGCCACCCCGGACGCCGTCCCGGCCACCCCGGACCCCGGCGCGGCCGCCCGTGCCCGCCCGGCCTCGGTGATCCCGGCGGCGACGACGAGGGCGGCTCCCGCGAGCAGCCAGAGCGCGAGGACGAGAACGTGCCCGCCGAGCGCGTGGCCGCCGAAGTACACATGGCCGCGCACTCCCTCGACGAAGCCCGCGCCGTTCCAGAAGGCGTGCAGCGAGCCGAAGAAGCCGGGCTGGAGCTCGGGCCGGTAGATGCCGCCGGAACTGGTGAAGTTGAGCATCACGAAGAGCACCATGACGCCGAGCGTGGTCCAGCGGCGCAGGAAGGTGTGGAGGCCGACGCCGACGAGCAGGATGCCCGCCGCGTACAGCCAGGACATCGCCCACACACCGCCGAGCCCTTGGTCGACCAGATGGAAGACGGGCCCGGCGAAGAGCGTGCCGATCAGGCTCACGACGAGCGACATCCCGGCGGCGAGCAGGACCCTGATCCGCAGGGGCAGGACGGCTCCGGCGCCGCCGATCACGGCGACCGAGGCGTACGCGCCGATGCTGAGGGCGACGAGCAGGAAGAAGACGCCCTGCCCGGTGGGGTCCCCGGATGCCGTGGGGGCGATGTCGGTGACCGCGAGCGGCGCGTCCTGCGCGGCGGCGACCTTGGTGAACACCTTCTCGACGGCCATGGCGCTCGTGTCGGAGGAGGCGGAGGCCACGATCAGTTCGGGCTTCTCGCCGGGGACGTAGGCGCCGAAGCTGCCCTGCTCGCGCAGCGCGGTGATCGCCGTGTCCCGGTCGGCGACGGTACGGACGTCCAGCGCGCCGGCGCCCTTGTCGTGGAGGGTCTGCGCGAGGACCTGGGCGGAGGGTCCCGAGCCGACGACGTCGACGCGCAGATCGTGGGGTGCGGGGGCGTGGAAGGCGCCGAGGTAGGCGAGTCCCATGCCGACGCACATCAGCAGCGGGGTGAGCAGATGTCCGAGGACATGCCGCAACGCACCGCCGGTGTTCGGTCCTGCGGACACCGAAGACCTCCATGGTTGGCTTTTACAACTAAAGAACCGTTGTACTATACAACTGGAAGCGCGTGACGGGCCAACCGTGTTCGCACGACGACGAGGGAGCCCCACCATGACCGGCGAAACGACCGGCGACGCACAGCCACCGCGTGAGGCGTCGGTGAACGTCATCCAGCGCGAACTGACGGCCTTCGCCCGCCGGGCCCGCGCCGCGGCGGCCCGGGTCCACCCCGAGCTCCCGCTCGTCTCGTACACGCTCCTCGCCCACATCGAGGAGCGGCGCGGCTGCCGCGCGACCGATCTCGCGGCCCACTACCTGCTGGACAAGTCGACGGTCAGCCGCCAGATCGCGGGCCTGGAGAAGCTCGGCTTCGTCGAGCGCCGCCCCGCACCCGACGACCACCGCGTGCACGTCCTGCATCCCACCGAGGAGGGCACCAGGGTCCTCGCCGCCGCCCAGACGAGCCGTCACGCGGCCTACCAGGAGCGCCTCAAGGACTGGTCGGCCGAGGATCTCGCCCGCTTCGCCGCCTATCTCCTCCGCTACAACGCGGCAGGCCCGAACGGCCTCCCGGACAGCCCCCCACACTGACCCGGAACGCGGCGGCCCGGACAGCCCCGCGCTGACCGGTAACGCGGCGGCCCGGACGGCCCCCCGCGCCGACCGGGCCCGACCGCCGCGGGGATCAAGCTCCCTACAGCCCCGCGTCCCGGGCCAGCAGCGCCGCCTGCACCCGGTTCTCGCAGTCCAGCTTCGCGAGGATCCGGCTCACGTACGTCTTCACCGTGGCCTCGCTCATGTGCAGTCTCTTCCCCGCGTCGGCGTTGGAGAGCCCCTCCCCGAGCAGCGCCAGCACATCGCGCTCCTTCTCGCTCAGGCCAGCCACCCGCCCGCGCGCCTCCTCGGCCCGCGCCGCCTCCCGCCCCGTGGCGAGCCGCTCCACCACGTGCCGGGTCGCCGCCGGTGACAGATACGCGTCACCCGCCGCGGCCGCCCGCACCGCCCGGATCAGCTCCGCGGGAGCCGTGTCCTTGAGCAGGAACCCGGCACCCCCGTGCTCCAGGGTCCGCAGCACGTTCTCCCGCTCCCCGAAGGTCGTCAGGACGATCACCCGGGCCGCCGGCGCCGCGCGCCGCAACTCCGGGAGCGCCGAGAGACCGTCGAGCACCGGCATCTGGATGTCGAGCAGCACCACGTCGGCGGCGTGCGCCCGCGCCGCCTCGACCGCCTCCCGCCCGTTGGCGGCCTCGGCGACGACCTCGATCTCCGGGTCCGAGATGAGGATCATCCGGATCCCGGCCCTGATCAGAGGCTCGTCGTCGGCGACCACGACCCTGATCGGCTGCCCTGCCACAGCTACTCCCCCACGGCTTCGGTACGGGCGGGTCGGTACTACCGCGCCTCGACCTCGTACGACTTCTTCTCGATCAGCTTGCCGTCCTGGAAGCAGAACCGGAAAACGGGCTCCTTGTCGAAGCTCTCGCTTATCTCCGAGGACATCAGCACCAGACATTCGGCGCCCTCCGGCCGTGCGGGTCCCCTGCCGCTCAGCCCCGCGGTGGCGATCGTGTCACCCGAAGGAAGCCGGTCGCGGACGTCCTTCTCCGCCATCCCGACCTTCACCGCGTCGTACTCGGCGGGATCGATCATGCCCTCCTTCAACGAACCCATCAGGAAGTAGACGCCGAAGCCCCCCGCCACCAACAGCAGCACGAACGCCGCGAACGCGATCCCACAGCCCAGCGCGATCGAACCACCCGTGCTCCTGCTCCTGCCCCCGCGCATCGCCATGGCAAGCTCCCGCTCCGTCAGCGTCCAGTCGGCCGGTCCGACCGCGACCGGACGACCATCTCCCCCCAGCGGCTTCGTGGTCTGCTGCCGGAAGTCGTCGGCCTCGTCGACCAAAGGCGCTGCCTCCGCGACGGGCGCCGCCCCGTACGGCAGCATCCCGGCCACCCGGAACCCACCGCCGTCGGCCGGACCCGCGTGACACATGCCACCCACCAGCCGGGCCCGCTCGGCCAGGCCCGTCAGCCCCTGCCCGCCGCTCACCACGTCCTTCGACGGCTCGTCCGTGGGCTGCTCGTTGAGGACCTCCACCACGAAGGTGTCCGGCTCGTACCGCAGCTCGACACCGATCGACGCCCCCGGCGCGTGCTTGTATGCGTTGGTCAGGGCCTCCTGGACGATCCGGTACGCGGCGTGGTCGGCCGCGGGCGCCAGAGACCGCTCCTCCCCCGACCGTCTCAGCCCGACCGAGGTGCCGGCCGCCCGCGCCGCCTCCACCAGCCCCTCGATGCCCGCGATCCCCCGCGCGGCCCGCCCCGTCTCGTCCCCGGCCCGACCGGGCGCCGCCGCCCCGTCGACGGCCTCGATCCCGTCGCGGAGGATGCCGACGACCTCCCGCAGCTCGTGCATCGCGGTCACCGAGGCGTTCCGCAGGACGCCGACCACCTCGCGCTGCCGCTCGCTGAGCCCCCGGTCCACCTCCAGGGCGCCCGTGTGCACGGCGATCAGGGCCAGCTGGTGCCCGAGGCTGTCGTGCATGTCCTGGGCGATCCGCTGCCGCTCCCGCAGCCGCGCGTGCCAGGCCACCATGGTCCGCTCCCGCAGCAGCTGGGCGTTGCGCTCCTGGAGCGCGTGCAGCAGGCTCCGCCGCTGGGTCCAGTAGCGATGGGCGAGCCCGGGGGCGAGGGTGGTGCCCAGGTAGTAGAGGGTCGCGGTGAAGGCGATGGTGAGCAGCCGGTCCCGGTCCCAGGGCCCCAGGACGCTCCCGCCGACGTTCAGGACGAAGGCGGCGATGTACGCGGCGAGCGCGCGCCCCGCACCCGCGATGTACCGCCCGGACGACCAGCCGACCACGAGCAGGAGAGGCCCGAAGCCGGGCACGAAGGGCGTGAGCCCCGCGGTCAGGACCAGGACGCTCGCGGGCAGTGCGCGCCGCACCAGAGACAGCGCGGCGGAGCCGACGGCGACCGCGACCAGCTGCCAGCCCTCGCCGCCCAGGAGGTCCTCGGTCCCGGCGCCGAGCAGCGCGAGGACCGCGGCGAGTGCCACCTCTCCGGTGATCCTGCGCCCCGACCAATGTCCCGGCACCGCGAACCGGGCCCACCCCGCGGCGAGCAGGTCCCCGATCCGGTACGAAATCCCGGCCCCCGACTTCGACATAGCGTCCACGCTCGAACCGTAGGCCGTGCCCCGACGCCCCGGCGTCTCTCTTTCGTCTCGTCCCCGAACGACAAAAGTCGCACCCCGGGCGGCCGCCCCACCCCCGGCGGAGCGCCAGACCGTGAACCGAAGCACCAGGCCCACCGACCCCGGACCGCCGCCCGCCAGCCGCAGCCACAAGCCACCCGACCACCCACAACCCGCCAGCCACCAGCCGCCAGCCACCAGCCGTGGGCTACCTCACACCCGACCGACCATCACGGGAAACGCGAAGCGGTCGGCATCGTTGGACGATGCCGACCGCTTCTCTGGTGCGCGAGGGGGGAGTTGAACCCCCACGCCCTTTCGGGCACTGGAACCTGAATCCAGCGCGTCTGCCTATTCCGCCACCCGCGCATTGGGTGTGCTCCGGGCTCTCTCACTTTTCGGTGCGATCGCCTGGCGACATCAGAAGATTAGCACGTCGCAGACCGTGGATTCACATCCGTTGTTTGGGCTCCGCTCACGGAGACCAAGGTGAGGGAGGGACCGGAGGACAGCCGGGGTGCGGAGGGGATCCAGGAGACGTGGGAAGTAGAAGGAGAGAGGAGGGGAAGGCGGGGGAGGAAGGGGACGGACCGCCCCCGACCCCGACCGAGCCTCCGCTCCCACAGCCGGGTGCGGGACACTGTCCACAGCCCACCTCTACGATCCATGGGGTGAGCCTGTGAGAGGTGACACTCGTCCACAGGGCAGAGAAGGGGAACCAGCCGATTTCCCGACGCGTGGATACGATCAGTAAGCAGTACCAGGACGACAACGACCGAGGAGGTGCCCCATGGGAGTCATGAAGCGTTTCGAGCAGCGTCTCGAAGGTCTGGTCAACGGCACCTTCGCCAAGGTCTTCAAGTCCGAGGTCCAGCCCGTCGAGATCGCCGGCGCACTCCAGCGCGAGTGCGACAACAACGCGCAGATCTGGAACCGCGAGCGGACCGTCGTCCCCAACGACTTCATCGTGGAACTGAGCACGCCCGACTACGAGCGCCTCAGCCCCTACTCGGGCCAGCTCGGCGACGAGCTCGCCGGCCTGGTCAGGGACTACGCGAAGCAGCAGCGGTACACCTTCATGGGACCGATCAAGGTCCACCTGGAGAAGGCCGAGGATCTCGACACCGGCCTGTACCGCGTCCGCAGCCGCACCCTGGCGTCGAGTACGTCACAGCCGCAGCCGCCCGCGGGCGGACAGCAGCAGCCTCACCAGCAGCAGGGCCCGGGGCAGGGTCGCGGCGGCTACGGGTACCCCCCGGCCGGCGCACCGCCCATGCCCGCGGCCCCGCCGCCCGGCGCCCCCGGCCACCGTCCGGCAGCGGCCGCGAGCGGTGCCGGCGCCGGTACGCACGGCGGCTCGGGCGCCCGTGCACGCCACTGGATCGAGATCAACGGCACCCGCCATCAGATCTCCCGCCCGACCCTGGTCCTCGGCCGCAGCACCGACGCGGACGTGAGGATCGACGATCCCGGCGTCTCCCGCCGGCACTGCGAGATCCGGACCGGAACGCCCTCGACGATCCAGGATCTGGGATCCACCAACGGCATCGTGGTGGACGGGCAGCACACCACCCGCGCTACGCTCCGCGACGGCTCGCGGATCGTCGTGGGCAGCACCACCATCGTTTACCGGCAAGCCGAAGGGTGAAGCGGGGGCAATGTCAGAGCTGACCCTGACGGTCATGCGGTTGGGTTTCCTGGCCGTTCTGTGGCTGTTCGTCATCGTGGCCGTACAGGTCATCCGCAGCGACCTATTCGGTACGCGGGTCACCCAGCGCGGTTCACGGCGCCAAGAGGCGCGCCCGCAACAGCAGCAGGCGCGGCAAGCCGCCGCGCCTCCGCAACAGCGTGGCCAGCAGAACACGGGCGGCGGGCGCCAGCGCCGTGGCGCCCCGACCAAGCTGGTCGTCTCCGAGGGCACCCTCACCGGCACGACCGTCGCCCTCCAGGGCCAGACGATCACGCTGGGCCGGGCGCACGATTCGACGATCGTGCTGGACGACGACTACGCGTCCAGCAGGCACGCCCGGATCTACCCGGACCGGGACGGCCAGTGGATCGTCGAGGATCTCGGGTCCACGAACGGTACGTACCTGGACCGGAACCGCCTCACCACCGCCACACCGATTCCGCTGGGCGCGCCGATCCGCATCGGCAAGACCGTCATCGAGCTGCGGAAGTAGTGCTACATCATGAATAGGCGCGAGCGGAGCGAGCGAGTCGGGACGGTCCCCGCCACAGGCCGTGCCGCGCTCCCGACCGGAGCGACTGAAGCGACCGGCGTGACCGGAGCGACCGGAGGGTGGGCAGTGTGGGTCGAGACCGGCTGTACCCCGATGCAGCGGCGACAGGGCAGGTGCGCATGACTCTGTCCCTGCGATTCGCCGCGGGCTCGCACAAGGGCATGATCCGCGAGGGCAACGAGGACTCCGGCTACGCCGGTCCCCGCCTGCTCGCCATCGCCGACGGCATGGGCGGCCAGGCCGCAGGTGAGGTCGCCTCCTCCGAGGTGATCTCCACCCTCGTCACGCTCGACGACGACGTCCCGGGCTCCGACATCCTCACCTCGCTCGGTACGGCGGTGCAGCGCGCCAACGACCAGCTCCGGATGATGGTCGAGGAGGACCCGCAGCTGGAGGGCATGGGCACCACGCTCACCGCCCTGCTGTGGACCGGCCAGCGGCTCGGTCTGGTGCACGTCGGCGACTCGCGCGCCTATCTGCTGCGCGACGGCGTGCTGACCCAGATCACCCAGGACCACACCTGGGTGCAGCGGCTCGTCGACGAGGGCCGCATCACCGAGGAAGAGGCCACCACCCACCCGCAGCGCTCGCTCCTCATGCGCGCGCTCGGCAGTGGCGACCACGTCGAACCCGACCTCTCCATCCGTGAGGTCCGGGCCGGCGACCGCTATCTGATCTGCTCCGACGGCCTGTCCGGCGTGGTCTCGCACCAGACGCTCGAAGACACCCTCGCGAGCTACCAGGGTCCGCAGGAGACCGTGCAGGAGCTGATCCAGCTCGCGCTGCGCGGCGGCGGCCCGGACAACATCACGGTGATCGTCGCCGACGTCCTCGACGTCGACGGCGGCGACACCCTCGCCGGCCACCTCAACGACACCCCGGTCATCGTGGGCGCGGTCGCCGAGAACCAGGCCGCCCAGCTGAACGACGGCGGGGCCATGCAGACCCCCGCCGGCCGTGCCTCCGGCCTGGGCCGCCCGACGCCGCAGCAGCAGCCCCCCGGCGGCTTCGGCCCGCCCGGCAGCGGCGACGGCCACGGCTACGGCGGCATGCCCCCGCAGGGCTCCTTCGAGTCGTACACGGACGACGACTTCGTGAAGCCGCGCACCGGCCGCAAGTGGCTCAAGCGCTCCTTCATCCTGGTCCTCGCCCTGGCGGTCGTCGGCGGCGGTGCCTACGGCGGCTGGCGCTGGACGCAGACGCAGTACTTCGTCGGTTCCAAGGACCAGCACGTGGCGCTCTACCAGGGCATCAGCCAGGACCTGGCGTGGGTCTCGCTGTCGAAGGTCGAGAAGGACCACCCCGAGATCGAACTCAAGTACCTCCCCGCCTACCAGCGGAAGCAGGTCGAGGACACGATCACGGGCGGCAGCCTCGCCAAGGCCGAGACGAAGATCGCCGAACTGGCGGCCCAGGCCTCGGCCTGCAAGAAGACCGAGCAGCGCCGCGCCGCCGCCGAGAAGGCCGCCGACCAGGCGAGCAAGCCGCCGGCCGAGAAGCCCGACGGCGCCGCCACCCCCGAATCCAAGCCCACCACAGCCGCTCCCTCCCCGGGTCCCACCCTCACCGCGGAGGAGCAGAAGCTGGCCTCGAACTGCGGCAAGCAGTAAGCACCCGTAGGGGGCCTTTCACCACCATGAGCGTTGTCACCAACACGACCACCATCGGCGCGATCGAGGCGCCGAGCCGCCGCAACACCGAGCTGGCGCTGCTCGCGTTCGCCGTCATCATCCCGGTGTTCGCGTACCTCAACGTGGGCCTGGCCATCGACGGCAAGGTCCCGGCCGGCATGCTCGGGTACGGCCTCGGCCTCGCCCTGCTCGCGGGCGTCGCGCACCTCGTGGTGCGGAAGTGGGCCCCGTACTCGGATCCGCTGCTGCTGCCCCTCGCCACCCTGCTCAACGGCATGGGTCTGGTGCTGATCTGGCGACTGGACCAGTCGCCGCGGCTGATCGCCACGTCGATGCGGCTGTACAAGAGCTTCAGCCCGGACGCTCCCAGCCAGATGATGTACTCGGCGATCGGCATCGCCATGTTCGTCGGCGTGCTGCTGCTGCTCAAGGACCACCGGGTCCTCCAGCGCTACACGTACATCTCGATGGTGGTCTCTCTCGTCCTCCTGCTGCTGCCGCTCGTTCCGGGCCTCGGCGCGGACGTCTTCGGCGCCAAGATCTGGATCAACGTCGGTGGCTTCTCGATCCAGCCCGGCGAGTTCGCCAAGCTGGTCCTGGCGGTGTTCTTCTCCGGCTATCTGATGGTGAAGCGTGACGCGTTGGCCCTGGCCAGCCGCCGCTTCATGGGGCTCTATCTGCCGCGCGGCCGTGACCTGGGCCCGATCCTGACGATCTGGGCGGTCAGTCTCCTCATCCTGGTCTTCGAGAACGACCTCGGTACCTCGCTGCTGTTCTTCGGCATGTTCGTGATCATGCTGTACGTGGCGACCGAGCGGACCAGCTGGATCGTCATGGGTCTGCTGATGGCAGCGGGCGGAGCGGTCCTCGTCAGTTCGTTCGCCAGCCACGTGCAGTCCCGTGTGGCGGCCTGGCTCGACCCGTTCGAGTGCCTGAAGACGGCACCGCCGAACACCAACATGGCGTACGCCTGCGACCAGATGACCGAAGTACTCATGTCCTTCGGTTCCGGCGGAATCCTCGGCACGGGCCTCGGCCAGGGCAACTCGGACCTCATCGGCTTCGCCGCCAACTCCGACTTCATCTTCGCCACCGTCGGCGAGGAGCTCGGGCTCGCCGGTGTGATGGTCTTCCTGCTCCTGTACGGGCTGATCGTCGAGCGCGGTGTCCGCACCTCCCTGGCTGCCCGCGACCCCTTCGGCAAGCTGCTCGCGATGGGCCTCTCCGGCGCCTTCGCGCTCCAGATCTTCGTCGTGGCCGGCGGCGTGATGGGCCTCATCCCGCTCACCGGTATGACGATGCCGTTCCTCGCGTACGGCGGTTCCTCGGTGATCGCCAACTGGGCCCTGATCGGCATCCTGATCCGGATCAGCGACACCGCCCGGCGCCCCGCGCCCGCGCCCGCCCCGTCCCCCGACGCCGAGATGACCCAGGTGGTCCGTCCGTGAACAAGCCCCTGCGGCGGGTCGCTGTCTTCTGCGGCCTGCTCATCCTCGCTCTGCTCCTGCGGGACAACTGGGTGCAGTTCGTCCGAGCCGACGAACTGAACTCGCACCCCGACAACACCCGTGTCCGGATCGAGCGGTACGCGAACGAGCGCGGCAACATCATCGTCGACGGCAAGCCGGTCACCGGCTCGGTGGACTCCAAGGACCCGTACTACAAGTTCAAGCGCACCTACACCGACGGCCCCATGTGGGCCCCCGTCACCGGGTACGCCTCGCAGGCCTACGACGCCAACCAGATCGAGAAGATCGAGGACGGCATCCTCACCGGCAACGACGACCGGCTCTTCTTCGACCGCACCCTCGCGATGTTCACGGGTGACAAGAAGAAGGGCGGCGACGTCGTCACCACCCTCAACGGCGCCGCGCAGAAGGCCGCCTTCGAGGGCCTCGGGAAGAACACCGGCGCCGTCGTCGCGATCGAGCCGAGCACCGGCAAGATCCTGGCGATGGCGTCCACCCCCTCGTACGACCCCTCCTCCTTCGCCGGCTACTCCGGCAAGGACGAGAAGGCCTGGGTCGCGCTCGAGAAGGACAAGAACAAGCCGAAGCAGAACCGCGCGATCCGCGAGATCTACCCGCCCGGCTCCGTCTTCAAGGTCGTCACCGCCGCCGCGGCGCTGGAGAACGGCAAGGTCAACGACATCAACGCGGCGACCGACACCCCGGACGGCTGGAAGATCCCCCTCTCCAACAAGGAGATGGTCAACCACGCCAAGGGCTGCGCCAACGCCAGCCTCACCCGGGCGCTGGAGATCTCCTGCAACTCGGTCTTCGCCAAGCTCGGTGACGACGTCGGCGTCGACAAGATGAACGAGATGGCCGAGAAGTTCGGTTTCAACGCCGAGCAGTTCACCCCGGTCCGCTCCTCCGCCTCCGTCTACGACAAGAAGGCCGACCGCGGCGGAAACGCGCTCTCCTCCATCGGCCAGTTCAACACCGCGACGACCCCGCTCCAGATGGCGATGGTCACGGCGGCGATCGCCAACGACGGCAAGCTGATGAAGCCGTACATGATCGACGAGCTGCGCGCGCCCAACGTCGACCTGCTCAAGAAGAACGAGCCGGAGGAGATGAGCCGCCCGGTCTCCCAGGAGAACGCCCAGCTCCTCCAGCAGATGATGGAGAACGTCGTCACCAAGGGCACCGGTGGCAACGCCGACCTGAACATGGACGGCGTCAAGGTCGGCGGCAAGACGGGTACGGCCCAGCACGGCGACAAGAACGCGAAGCGTCCTTACGCCTGGTTCATCTCGTACGCGAAGACCGCCGAGGGATCCCCGGTCGCGGTCGCCGTGATCGTGGAGGACTCCGCGGGCACCGACCGCGAGGACATCAGCGGTGGCGGCCTGGCCGCCCCGATCGCCAAGGCCGTCATGAAGGCGGTCCTGAAGACCCGGGGCTGATGCCTCGGCCCTGTACGAGCGAGGTACCGGTCAGGTATCAGCTACCGGCCCCGGGCGGAACGTCTTCCCGGGGCCGGTAGCGTATGCGCGAACAGCACACACCGCCGGACCACCCATGGGTGCGGTCGGGACAGACGGAGAGGGCTGGATTAGCTATGGAAGAGCCGCGTCGCCTCGGCGGCCGGTACGAGCTGGGCCCGGTGCTCGGCCGTGGTGGCATGGCCGAGGTGTACCTCGCCCAGGACTCCCGGCTCGGCCGCACCGTCGCCGTGAAGACGCTGCGGGCCGACCTGGCCCGCGACCCGTCCTTCCAGGCCCGGTTCCGCCGTGAGGCACAGTCCGCCGCCTCGCTGAACCACCCGGCGATCGTCGCGGTGTACGACACCGGCGAGGACTACGTCGACGGGGTCTCCATCCCGTACATCGTGATGGAGTACGTCGACGGTTCGACCCTGCGTGAGCTGCTGCACTCCGGGCGCAAGCTGCTGCCCGAGCGCACCCTCGAGATGACGGTCGGCATCCTCCAGGCGCTGGAGTACTCGCACCGCGCCGGGATCGTGCACCGTGACATCAAGCCGGCGAACGTCATGCTGACGCGCACCGGCCAGGTCAAGGTCATGGACTTCGGCATCGCGCGCGCCATGGGCGACTCGGGCATGACCATGACGCAGACCTCCGCGGTGATCGGCACGGCGCAGTACCTCTCCCCGGAGCAGGCGAAGGGCGAGCAGGTCGACGCCCGCTCCGACCTGTACTCCACGGGCTGCCTGCTGTACGAGCTCCTCACCGTCCGTCCCCCCTTCATCGGCGACTCCCCGGTCGCGGTCGCGTACCAGCACGTCCGCGAGGAGCCGCAGCCGCCGAGCAACTTCGACGGCGAGATCACGCCCGAGATGGACGCCATCGTCCTCAAGGCGCTGGTCAAGGACCCCGACTACCGCTACCAGTCCGCCGACGAGATGCGCGCGGACATCGAGGCGTGCCTCGACGGTCAGCCGGTCGCGGCCGCCGCCGCGATGGGCATGGGAATGGGCATGTCGGGCGCGCCCTCGTACGGCGGGGGCTACGGCTACCCGCCCGAGGACCAGCCGACCACGGCGCTGCGCCAGGCCGACCCGGCCGGTCAGACCTCGATGCTGCCCCCGATCAACCCGGACGACGGCGGCTACGGCTACGACGACCGTCCGG
This sequence comes from Streptomyces sp. NPDC002057, assembly GCF_040296665.1. Taxonomy (NCBI): domain Bacteria; kingdom Bacillati; phylum Actinomycetota; class Actinomycetes; order Kitasatosporales; family Streptomycetaceae; genus Streptomyces; species Streptomyces sp. NPDC002057. The sequence goes on along the minus strand of NZ_JBEOXR010000001.1, from coordinate 144,556 downwards.
ACCGTCGGCGCGGCGGCCAGAAGAAGTCGAACACCTCGACGATCCTGCTGGTCCTCGCGGGCGTCCTGGTGCTCGTCGGCGCGATCTTCATCGGTGTCTCGCTGTTCGACAAGAAGGACGGCACCCGGCAGGTCAACGTCCCGCAGCTGGTCGGCCTGACGGTCGAGGCGGCGAACGGGGACGCGGCCAACTCCGAAGTGAAACTGCAGCAGGCCGGCACCGAGCGCTGCGAGCAGCCCAAGGGCTCCGTCTGCCGTCAGATCCCGGTCGCGGACGGTTCCGCCAAGATGGACACCGGCGGCACGATCCAGGTGTACGTCTCCGAGGGCTCCCCGCTCACGGAGGTCCCGGACGTCATCGAGCAGTCCCAGGAGCGGGCCGAGGAGTCCCTGAAGGCCAAGGGCTTCAAGGTCAAGGTCGAGCAGGAGGAGTCCAGCGAGGACCCCGGCACGGTCCTTCGCCAGGACCCGGACGGCGGCACCAAGGCGGAGAAGAACTCCGAGGTGACGATCACCGTCGCGAAGCAGAAGCTGTCGACGGTCCCCCAGGTCGTCGGCAACCCGCTCGCCCAGGCCGAGCAGCAGCTGAAGACGCTGGGCTTCGTCGTGGTCACCGAGTACGTGGACTCCGATCAGCCCAAGGACCAGGTCCTGAAGCAGACGCCGGACGGCAACAGCTCGGCCGCGGCGAACTCCGAGGTGAAGCTCCAGGTCTCCAAGGGCCCGCAGCAGACTCAGGTCCCGATCCCCGGCGACCTGACGAACCGGCCGTTCAAGGACGTCAAGGCGCAGCTCGAAGGCATGGGTCTGACGGTGGTCCAGAAGGGCTCCGACAAGGAGGACGCGCTGGTGGTGGGCACGAACCCGCCCGCGAACACTCCGGTCAACACCGGCTCCGCGGTCGAGGTCTTCACCATCGGCGGCGGCGGGAACGGCAACGGAGGCGACGGGAACAACGGGGACACCAACGACGGCGGCTGGTTCGGCTAGCCCCTCGCACCATCGGCTGACACCCCCGTGACGACGGGAGAGCCCCGGCATCCAGGACGGATGCCGGGGCTCTCCCGTTGTGCCCGACCGGACACCGCCAGGCGCTGCCCGGCCGGCTCAGCGCAGCTCGGCCGGAGGCGTCCGGTCGCGGTCGACCTTCTCCGTGCGCTCCAGCTCGCCCCAGACGATGTACCGGTAGTCGGAGGTGTACATCGGGGTGCAGGTGGTCAGCGTGATGAACCGGCCCGGCTTGGTCTTCCCCGATTCCTTCGGGACGGGCTGGAGGACGTCCACGTTGTACTTCGTGGTCTCCGGCAGGGTCTTGTAGACCTTGTAGACGTACCAGGTGTCCTTCGACTCGAAGACGATCGAGTCCCCGTTCTTCAACTTGTGGATGTTGTGGAACTTGGCTCCGTGGCCGTCCCGGTGCGCGGCGAGCGTGAAGTTGCCCTGCTTGTCCTGCGGGAGGGCGGACTTGATCGGGTCGGTGTAGTAGCCGGCGACGCCGTTGTTGAGGACGCCGCTGCCGGTGCCCTGCTTGACCAGGACCTCGCCGTTGTTCATCGCCGGCACGTGCAGGAAGCCGATGCCGTCCTTCGTGTCGAGCGCGCCGGGGCCGTCGGCCCAGCGGTCGCGGACCTGGGCGCCGTCCTGGTCGGCGGCGCGGTCGGCGAGGACGTTCGTCCACCACAGCGAGTAGACGACGAAGAGGCCGAGCACCAGGCCCGCCGTGATGAGGAGTTCGCCGAAGAGGCTGATGATCCCGGCGATCCGATTACGCACGCGTGCCACTAGGTCGTCCCGTCGTCCCGTCCGGAGGTTGTGGGGTCTCAGCCTACGAGCGCCTGCGGCTTCCCCTTGCTGCGCGGGCGTTCCTCGACCAGCCTTCCCCACACGATCATGCGGTACGTGCTGGTGAACTCGGGCGTGCAGGTGGTCAGTGTGATGTACCGGCCGGGCTCGGTGAACCCCGATCCCTTGGGCACCGGGTCGATCACGGAGACGTTCGAGGGCGCGGTCTGCGGCAGGATGCTCGCCATCTCGTACGTGTAGTACGCGCTCCGCGTCTCGACGACGATCGGGTCGCCGGGCTTCAACTGGTTGATGTAACGGAACGGCTCGCCGTGCGTGTTCCGGTGGCCCGCGACCGCGAAGTTGCCCTGTTTGTCGGACGGCATGGCCGTCTTCAGCTTGCCCTCGGCGTAGTGGCCGGCCATGCCCTTGTCGAGGACCTTGGCCTTGCTGATGCCCTCGGCGACGGGGACGACCACGTCCAGCTTGGGGATGTACATGATGGCGAAGCCCTCGCCGGGCTGGAAGGCGTCCGGCTTGGCGTCGTCGCCCTTGGCCCAGGTGTCCTCGATCTGCTCCTTGGCCCGGTCGGTCTCCTGACCGGCGAGGACGTTCGTCCACCAGAGCTGGTAGGTGACGAAGAGCAGCATGACGACGCCGAAGGTGATGAAGAGTTCCCCGACGGCCCGGCTGGCGACGACGCCGACGCTGTCCTTGGCGGCGCGGGCCGCGCGCCGGGCCTCGACGCGGGAGAGCGGCCGACCCTCCGGTGCGGGGGGCCCGGAGTTCGCGGGGGGCCCGGAGTTCGCGGGGGCGCCGCTCCGGCTCCTGCCCCGGCCGCCCTTGGCGGCCCGGCGGCGCTCGGCGCGTCCGGGCCCGGGGAGGGTCTCCACGGCCCGTAGGGGCATCGTCTCGCCCGGGGAGGTCCGCTGGGGCTCCTTCGCCTCGTCCGGCTCGTACGGGGCCGCGTAGGGGCTCTCCTGGACGTCCTCGTAGGAGGACGGTTCCTCGTACGCGTACGGCTCGGCGGCCGTGTAGGACGCATCCGGTACGTAGGCCTCGGCGGGCGCGTACGGCTGCGCGGGGGCGTACGGGCCGGCTTCGGGCGCGTACGGGTCCGCGGGCGGCGCGTACGGGGCGGCGCCCGCGTGCTGATCAGCGGGGGCGTGCGGATCGGCGGGGGCGTACGGCGCCGCGGGTATCGGCTCCGGCCCCGGTTCGTTCGTCGCACGGAACCACGGAGAGCCCGTCGTCACGCGACGGCCTTGCCCACCACCGGCGCGAGCCCCGCCGACCGCGCGACCGCCCCCTTGTCACCGCACTGCTCCAGCCAGTTGGCCAGCATCAGGTGCCCGTGCTCGGTGAGGACGGACTCGGGGTGGAACTGGACGCCCTCGACGGGCAGTTCGCGGTGGCGAAGGCCCATGATGATGCCGTCCGCGGTCCGCGCGGTGACCTCGAGCTCGGCCGGAAGCGCGGCGGGCTCGGCGGCCAGCGAGTGGTAGCGGGTCGCGGTGAACGGCGAGGGCAGGCCCGCGAAGACGCCCTGGCCCTCGTGCGTGACGAGGGAGGTCTTGCCGTGCAGCAGCTCGGGCGCGCGGTCGACGACCCCGCCGTACGCCACGGCCATGGACTGCATGCCGAGGCAGACGCCGAAGACGGGCACGCCGGTGGACGCGCAGTGCCGGACCATGTCGATACAGACTCCGGCCTGTTCGGGCGCGCCGGGCCCGGGCGAGAGCAGAACGCCGTCGAAGCCGTCCTGGGCGTGGCTCAGCTCGACCTCGTCGTTGCGGAGGACTTCGCACTCGGCGCCGAGCTGGTAGAGGTACTGAACGAGGTTGAAGACGAAGCTGTCGTAGTTGTCGACGACGAGAATTCGCGCGCTCACTGGCCGTCCACCGTCACATCGTTGAACGGAAGCAGAGGCTCCGCCCAGGGGAACACGTACTGGAAGAGGACGTAGACGACCGCGAGGACCAGCACGATCGAGAGCAGCGCCCGCACCCACGCGTTGCCCGGCAGATGCCGCCAGATCCAGCCGTACATGACGTCGACCGCCCCTTCTGTTCGTTACGGGGACCAGAGTACGGGGCGAGGGGGGCGTGAGGGGTCAGCTGTCCAAAGCCTGTGGACGACCGTCGGCGACCGGCCGGGTGGCGTCGAGGTGGGCCCAGACCACCAGCCGGTGGCTGCTGCCCCACTCGGGCTCGCAGGTGGTGAGGGTGAGGTAGCGGCCGGGCCCGTCGAAGCCCGACTCGCGGGGGACGGGATCGATGACGCCGACGTCGGTGGGGACGGTCCGGTAGGGCGCGCGGTCGATCCGGTACGTGAACCAGGTCGTCCCGTCGGTGAGGACGACGGCGTCGCCCTCGCGGAGCCGGGGGAAGTCCTTGAAGGGGTCTCCATGGGTGCGGCGGTGTCCGGCGACGGCGAAGTTGCCGGTCTCGCCGAGCCGGGCGGTGCCGGCGTAGTGGCCGAGCCCCTTCTTCAGGGTGCCGGGCTCGGTGCCCTGGAGGACGGGCCACTCCCAGTCCTTGCCGAGGCGGGGGACGTACATGACGGCGATCCCCTTGCCGGGGGCGTACGGCGGCCGCACGCGCGCGGGACCGGGCGAGGCCGCGACGGGGGTGCGCGCCCACTCGCGCTGGAGGGTGTCGATCTGGGCGGCGCCGGCGATGTCGGCCTGGACTCCGGTCCAGTACAGGACGTACACGACGAAGAGGACGATCAGGGTGCCGACGGTCAGGCACAGCTCGCTGAAGGTCCTCACGACGAGACGCAAGCGGCCCTCCCGCTCTTCCCGCTGTCAGCTCACCGGCTTCGCGTAGTGGAGGTCCACTGTGCCCGAGTACCCGGGAAGAGTCACCGCCCTGTGCTCGTCGACTTTCCAGCCCAGCCCGTACGCCTTCACGTACAGCTGGTAGTTCTGGATCGCCGGGGAGCCCGAGAGCGCCTTGCTCAGCTTCCCCCGGTCGCCGACCGCCGTGATCTTGTACGGGGGCGAGTAGACGCGGCCCTGGAGGATCAGGGTGTTGCCGACACAGCGCACCGCGCTGGTCGAGATGAGCCGCTGGTCCATGACCCGGATGCCCTCGGCGCCGCCCTGCCACAGGGCGTTCACGACGGCCTGGAGGTCCTGCTGGTGGATGACGAGGTCGTTGGCCTGCGGCTCGGGGTATCCGGGGGCCGCCTGGGCGTTCGGCGGGGCATCATTGAGAGTGACGGTCAGACCGGAGCCGGAGACCTCGGTGGTGCCCGCCGCGGCCTCAAGGGCGTCGAGTCGCGCGTCCTCCGCGCGCGTGGACCCGTCGTCGCGGGCGGCGAGGGTGTCGACCTGGGAGCGGAGGGCGGAGGTCGAGTCGTCGAGGCCGGCGTTCTTGTGGCTGCGCTCCTCGATGAGGTCGGAGAGCCGCAGGAGCGAGGCGTCGGTGCGGATGTTGGTGCCCTTGGCGGTGTTGAAGCTGGTGACGAAAATCAGTCCGGCCAGGGCGAAAACGGCAAGCGTGAGCACCCGGACGGGGCGCCACCTCGCGGTGCGGCCCGGCCCTTCGGGAGTGCCGACGGAATTGCTCAACGTACCCTGATCCCCTTCGGTGCCGCGGAACCACTACGCTAACGGACGCCTGGGGGACTCAGTCGTCCTCCTTCGTCACATCCCGGCGCCAGCCACAGTTCCCTGCGCGGTCACGCAGCGCATCGACAGGAGAGTCCCTCGTGCCGAAGTCACGGATCCGCAAGAAGGCCGACTTCACGCCCCCGCCCGCGAAGCAGGCCACCACGATCAAGCTGACCAATCGCAGCTGGGTGGCGCCTGTGATGCTGGCGCTGTTCGCCATCGGTCTGGTGTGGATCGTGGTCTTCTACGTCACCGATGGATCGATGCCGATCGAGTCGATCCGGAACTGGAACATCGTGGTGGGCTTCGGCTTCATCGCGGCCGGCTTCGGTGTCTCCACACAGTGGAAGTAGCGGCGATCTAGCGCCCGCACCGGCCGCTCGTCAAGCTCTCCCCTGAACTTATCCACAGCGTTGTGCACAGCACTGGATAACTTACGAAGATCTGTGGATAACTCGCACGAGGTTGACGCCGGTATGACCGGAATCACCCTCGCATGAGACCAGAACGCCCCTCACCTCCCTGGAGAAATCCCAGGTCAGAGGTGGGGGGCGTGGTCTTTCCCCACAGAGTGGCCCTACGTCGCCACGCACTGTGGATAACTCTGGGGAAAGCTCACAGGGAAGCTCTTCCACAGCCCTGTGCGCTCAGGTGAGCGCCGCCGAGCGGGCCAGTACGACCCCCAGATCGATCAGGAGCACCAGTCCACAGGCCCCGTACTGCACGAGGTCCCGGCGGGCCCGGGGCGCGTGCACCAGGGCGTACGTCACCAGGGCGCCCGCGACCAGTCCACCGACGTGGGCCTCCCAGGAGATCCCCGGACGGGTGAACGTCAGAAGGAGCGACAGGGCCACGAAGAGGATCACCGGCCGCATGTCGTGCCGGCGCCTGCGGGCCAGCACCACCCAGGCGCCGATGAGCCCGTAGACGACGCCCGAGGCGCCGAGGGAGGGCTGGTTGGGCTCGGCGACGGCGTAGGCGAGCGCGGAGCCGGAGAGACCGGAGAGCAGACAGAGGAGCGCGAACCGGATCCTGCCCAGCTCGGGTTCGACGATCCCGCCGATCACCCACAGGCCCAGCACGTTGAAGAGGATGTGCCAGACCTCCTGGTGGAGCACGGTGGAGGTCAGGAGCCGGTACCACTCGCCGTCCGCGACGCCCACGATCTCGCCGAGCGCCGGGCTGAAGGCGTAGCCGATGAGCACGAGCTCGTCGACGAGCCGGTCGCCGAACACCAGGACGGCCAGGTAGACCGCGAGGTTGATTCCGATCAGGATCTTGGTGACGAAGCGGTCGTCCGCCGCCACCCGGCCGCCCGCGAGCGTCCTCGGCTGGTTGGCGTCGGGGGCGTGTCCGGTCCCCGAGCCGTTCCGTACGCAGTCGGGGCACTGGAAGCCGACCGACGCGGAGACCATGCACTGCGGGCAGATCGGCTTCTCGCAGCGGGTGCAGCGGATGCCGGTCTCGACCTCGGGATGGCGGTAACAGCGCGGCACGCCGGAGTGCGGTTCCCCGGAAGGTCGCGGGTCCATGAGAGGTACCGTTCCTTCCGCCTCAGCGCTTCTCGATCACCACGGACTCGACGACCACGTCCTGGAGCGGACGCTCGGTGTGCGGGTCGGTCGCGGTGGCCGCGATCGCGTCCACGACCTTCCGGCTCTCCTTGTCCACGACCTCGCCGAAGATCGTGTGCTTGCGGTTCAGCCAGGTGGCGGGGGCGACCGTGACGAAGAACTGCGAACCGTTGGTGCCCGGTCCCGCGTTGGCCATGGCCAGCAGGTACGGGCGGTCGAAGAAGAGCTCCGGGTGGAACTCGTCGGCGAACTCGTAGCCGGGACCGCCCGTGCCGTTCCCCAGCGGGTCGCCGCCCTGGATCATGAATCCCTTGATCACGCGGTGGAGGACCGTGCCGTCGTAGAGCGGGTCCGTGGAGACCGTCCCGGTCGCGGGGTGCGTCCACTCGCGCTCACCACCGGCGAGCTCGACGAAGTTCCGGACCGTCTTCGGGGCGTGGAACGGCATCAGCCGCACCTCGATGTCGCCCAGGCTCGTCTTGAGGATCGCGTACAACTGCTCGGCCACGGTCGCCTTCCGTCCACGTCATGTCGCGTCATGTCACGTCTGTCTCTGGCGTGTCCGATCCTCGCATGCCCCGGATGCCCGCCCCACATGCCGGACTTCGATCCGGCGGGCATGATTTCGAAAAGGATGGAAAGGCGAAATCCCGACATCGTCGCCACCGAGGAGGAGGAATCCCGTGACCCGCATGGACAGCGTGCGCGCCGCCACAGGTTCGGCGAAGGAGAGCGTCCTGCACGCCGCGGAAGTGGTGGCGCCGTACGCCGGCACGGCCAAGGACCAGGCGTCGCACTACGCGCTCGAGGCGCGTGACCTGCTCGCTCCGAAGGTTTCCAAGGCCGCTCAACAGGCGCGGGCGCAGGCTCGTGTGCAGTACGACTCGTACGTCGCACCGCATGTTCCGCCGCGGGTCGACGCGGCCGCACACCGTGCGGCGGTCAAGACCCGCCGGGCCGCCCGTCAGGCGGCCGACTACACCGTTCCGCGCGTCGAGCACGCGGTCGCCGCGACCGGTCCCGTCATCGACGAGGCGGGGTCGCGTTCCACTGCCGCCTGGGCCGCGCTGCGCGGTCAGGTGACGCCGGAGGACATCCGGAAGATCGTGAAGAAGCATGAGCGCCGGGCCAGGGCCGGACGCCTCGCCAAGGGCCTGTTGGTCCTGGGCGTTCTCGCCGGCGGCGCGTACGCCGCCTGGAAGTGGTGGGACAAGCAGGCCAATCCCGACTGGCTGGTCGAGCCGCCCGCTCCCACCGAGGTGGACGAGGGCACCGTACTGACGTCTGTCGACGACAGTGGGGCTCCCCTCGACCCGGAGGTGGAGGCCAAGGAGACCGAGGCCGAAGCCGCGGCCGCAGCCGAGAAGGCCGCCGAACGCGACAAGCGCCGCTGATCGACCGGGGTACCGCTGGGTCCTGCCGGGTCCTGCTGAGCTCTACGGGGTTCCGCGGGGTCTGGCTGGGGTTCCGCGGGGCCTTGTCGTGGGGTTCTACGGGTCTTGCGGGGTCCTGCTGGGGTTCTGTTGAGCCCTACAGGGTTCCTGCCGGGCCCTACTGAGGTCTGCTCGGTCTTACTGAGTTCTGCTCGGTCTTGCTGAGATCTGCCGGGCCCTACCGAGGTCTGTCGCGTCCGGCTGACGTCTGTTGCGCCTGGCTGGGGTCTACGTGGTCCCGCTGGGGTCCTACGTGATCCCGCTGGGGTCGTGCCGGCCGTGCTGGCCTTGCTCGTCTTGCTCGTCTTGCTGGGCTTGCTGGTCCTACTGGAGTTCTCCGGGTCCTGCGCGGTCCCGCTGGGGTTCTGCCGGTCTAGCCGGTCCTCCGGCTCTCCTGGGCAGGCGTCCCGCGAGGAGGTGCGGGGGTGCGCGTCGGCGTCTCCCCGCACCTACGCGGCCGAGGTGAGCGCCAGATCCCTCAGCGCGGCCGGCTCGTCGTTCTCGGCCACGGCGGTCGCGCCGGTCGCGGAACGGTTCCGGGAGGCGGGGGAGGAACCGTGCGCCTCGGCGGCGATGCGCTGCTTGATGGTGGGCGGCAGGGTGCGGTCCCCGGCGAGCGGCCACCGATGGGCCCGCTGGGCCGGTACGGAGGCGAGTGCGGTGCGCTCCCCGGCGGCGCGGACGGTGGCGGCGGCGGGGCCGACCGGCTCCTCGGGCTGCTGCACGGCCGGCTGCTGGGTCGCGGCGGCGGTGCCCGCCAGGCCGACGGAGGCGAGCAGGGCGAAGAGGACGGAGATGAAGGCGGTCCAGAACTGCTTGACCTTGGCGGTGGCCATGGCCCCTCACTTTCGTGATGTTCTCGGATGGTTCATTTCGGTTTGCGCGCTTTACGTACTTTCCTCATGATGTGGATGCGCGCCCGATTTCCACGGACCGCCGCCGTCGCCGCGCAGTTCTTCCGATGAACACCACCCGTCCGGACCAGTGGTCACTCCGGAGCGGAGAGCTCCAGGCCCGCGGGGACGGCCTGAAAGGCCCGTTCGACGCCCTGGAGCAGGGCGCGGAGCCCGCCCCGGCCGCCGGAGTCGATCCAGGCGCGAGCGGCGATGTTCCACCCGGTGCCGGTGAGTTCCGCGAGGACCTGGGGCCTGAGGTCGTCAGCGGGCAGCCCGAGCCCGGCGGCCAGCAGGTCACCGATCCGCCGCTCGGCCTCGGCACGGTGGTGCGCCACGTGCGCGAGCAACGCCGGCTCCTTGAGCACCAGCCGCCGGGTGGCGGCGTAGCGCTCCGCCCACTCCGCCCCGAGGCCGGAGACGGCCCCGCACAGGATGTCCTGGAGCTCCACGAGAACGGGTCCGGACATCGCGCGCCCCTCCAGCGCGGCGACGAAGGCCGACCACAGCTCTACCTCGGCCTCGATGGCCGCCGCCTCCTTGGCCGGGAAGGTGCGGAAGAAGGTGCTCTTCGACACCTCCACCTCGTCGACCAGGTCCTCCACCGTGGTCGCGTCGAGGCCCCGCTCGGCGAACATGCGCAGCGCGGTGGCGGCGAGCGTCCGCCGGGTGCGCAGCTTCTTCCGCTCCCGGAGCGGCAGCGAACGGTCATCGGGCGGGGTGGGGGAGGCCATGACCGTCACCCTAGCCAGGCGGACTCCCAGTCCCCCTGGGCGCTCGCGCCCAACTGGGACCGGGTGTCATCGGGTACCGGGCACTCGGGAGGGTCTCCCACTCCACGGACCGGATTCGCCGATACTCCGCTGATGAGGTTGGGTGTCCATGCCAACTGATCGGGTTCAAGAGGAGTGCGTGTGAAGGCTGTTGTACGGGGGACCGCTGTCGCGGCGACGCTGGTGCTGGCGCTGACGGGCTGTGACGACGGGGCCGGCCCCGCGTCGGGAAGCGGGAAGGCGACCGCTTCCGCCCCCGCGGAGAAGCGGCAGGAGCCGACGAAGGCCGTCGAGGTCTGGGTGGACGCGACGGGGCTGTACTACGCGCTCCCGACCGAGGCGAGCGTGGGCGATGTGTTCGTCGGCAACGAGCCCGTCGTGGCCCAGGAGGGCCAGGCGCTGGGAGCCTGCTCCGAGGAGACCGGGTCGCCGTGCACCGGCGTCCAGGCGGTCGGCCACAAGGAGATGGAGGCACGTGGTGGCTCGGACGATACGCGCGTGGAGTTCACGCTCTTCACGTTCGCCTCGGGGAAGGAGGCCGCCGTGGCGATGAAGGGCCTCGCGGAGAAGCAGCGCGCGTCGGGTGCGGAGGACGGAGTCCCGTCGACCCCGCTGACCGTGAACTCCGATGCCGACGAGACCGCAGCACTCAAGGGCGAGACGAACGCCCACGTGATCCTCCGCGTGGGCTCCGTCGTGGGCCACGTCTACGCCAACTTCACGGAGCAGGCCGACCTGGAGCACGTCACCAAGGTCCAGATCGCCCGGATCAGGGCCGTCGCGGCGGGCAAGAGCCCGGACCTCTGATCCCTGCCCCGCCCTCCCCGTACACACGAAAACACCCCCTTCGAAGTGCGTTTCCGCAGTTCGAAGGGGGTGTTTGCCGTGGAGCCTAGGGGAGTCGAACCCCTGACATCTGCCATGCAAAGACAGCGCTCTACCAACTGAGCTAAGGCCCCGGAACGAGGACAGCGTACCGGGTCACCCCCCATGTCCGGCAAAAGGATTGGGACTCCCGGTCGGCGACCACTCTCCGTAAGATGCTGATCGAGGTTCGCAGTGGCGAACCGCAGGGATGGGGAGAAGTAATGGACGCAGCGCAGCAGGAAGCCACGGCCAGAGCCAGAGAGCTTCAGCGCAGTTGGTACGGAGAGCCGCTGGGGGCGCTCTTCCGTCGGCTGATCGACGATCTCGGACTCAATCAGGCCCGGCTGGCGGCCGTGCTCGGACTGTCCGCGCCCATGCTGTCCCAGCTGATGAGCGGCCAGCGCGCCAAGATCGGGAACCCGGCCGTCGTCCAGCGTGTCCAGGCACTTCAGGAGCTCGCCGTGCAGGTCGCCGACGGCAGCGTCAGCGCCGCCGAGGCCACCGACCGGATGGACGAGGTCAAGAAGTCGCAGGGCGGCTCCGTCCTCACCAGCACCGGTCAGGCCAGCACCGGCTCCGGCGCTCCGACCGTCCGCCGGGTGGTCCGCGAGATCCAGTCGCTGCTGCGCTCCGTAGCCGCGGCGGGCGACATCATCGACGCTGCCGACTCTCTCGCCCCGGCCCACCCGGAACTGGCAGAGTTCCTCCGGGTGTACGGCGCCGGGCGCACCGCGGACGCGGTCGCCCACTACGAGTCGCACCAGAACTGACGCGGTCGGCAGCCGGCCGGCATCGCCGCAGGACGAGGCAACGGGGAGCGGACACAGCACGATGGGTGAGGTCTTCGCTGGTCGGTACGAGCTGGTCGACCCGATCGGACGGGGCGGGGCGGGCGCCGTGTGGCGTGCCTGGGACCACCGGCGCCGCCGCTATGTGGCGGCCAAGGTGCTCCTGCAGAGCGACGCGCACACGCTGCTCCGCTTCGTCCGCGAGCAGGCGCTGCGGATCGACCATCCGCACGTCCTCGCCCCGGCCAGCTGGGCGGCCGACGACGACAAGGTCCTGTTCACCATGGACCTGGTCGCCGGCGGCTCCCTGGCCCACGTCATCGGCGACTACGGCCCGCTGCCGCCCCGTTTCGTCTGCGTCCTGCTCGACCAGCTGCTCTCGGGCCTGGCCACGGTGCACGCCGAGGGGGTCGTGCACCGTGACATCAAGCCCGCCAACATCCTCCTGGACGTCACCGGCACGGGGCGGCCCCACCTGAGGCTCTCCGACTTCGGCATCTCCATGCGCAAGGGAGAGCCGCGCCTCACCGAGACCAACTACGTCGTGGGGACGCCCGGGTATTTCGCGCCCGAGCAGCTCCTCGGCGCGGAGCCGGACTTCACCGCGGACCTCTTCGCCGTCGGTCTGGTCGCCCTCTATCTGCTCCAGGGCCGCAAGCCGGACTCGCAGGCCCTCGTCGGGCACTTCCTCGCGCACGGCACTCCCGGCGCGCCCGAGGGCATCCCGGAGCCTCTGTGGCAGGTGCTCGCCGGGCTGCTCCAGCCCGATCCGCAGGCCCGCTTCCGGACGGCCACCGGAGCGCGCAAGGCGCTGAGCGCCGCCGTCGAGATGCTCCCCGAGCCGCGTCCCGACGAGGAGCCGGTCGAGATCTTCGACCAACTGGGTCCCCTGCCGTCCGGATTCGGCCCCCAGGGCCCGACCGGCCTCACCGACACCGCTGCCCCCACCAGCCCCGTCGGCCCCGCCGGTCACCCGGACCCCGCAGCGGCCGCAGGAGCCGCCCAGGGCGCCTCCACGAGCCCCTCCCGGGCCGCCGGGCCCGATTCCGTACCCACGTCCTCCCCCACGCCCGTACCGCAGCAGCAGCCCCCACAGCCGCAGTACCAGCCCCAGCACCAGGCCACCCCCCAAGGCGCCCCGGCGTCCGCGCCGCTGCCCGGGCCCTCCGAGACGGGCAGCTTCCACCTGCCCCCGCCGGTCGCGCACCCGATCCCCTCCTTCGGACAGGCACCCACCGCCGCGGCGCCGTACGGACAACCCCCTACTCATCCATACACCGCTCGACCCGATCAGGTTCCCGGCCGGCACGCACCGCCCCTGCCGGCCCCCGCGACGCCGCCCGCCCCCGTACACCGACCGGGACCGCCCCCGAAGGTGGCGATCCCGGTCGTCCTGCTCGCGCTGCTCTGCTTCGCGGTCGGTTTCTGGGCCCTCGCCCAGACCTGATCCCAGGCCTGATCTCAGAGCTGATCCCAAGCCTGATCCCGGACCCGAGCCCCGTACCGGGACGGCAGCCCCGCACCGGGGACCTCAGGCGTACCGACCGACCAGCGCCCCCAGTGGCCGGCTGCCTACCCGGTCCGTCGGCGCGCCACCAGAGTCCACGCGCCGAGTCCCAGCAGCAGCACCGTGCCGCTGCCGATGCCCGCCGCCGCGACGACGCGCATGGAGTCGCCGCTGTCCGCCGCCGCCCCGGCGGCGCCGTTCGCCGCCGCCTCCTTGTCGTCGGCGGTCACCTTGAACGGCCCGGGGTCACCGTCGTACCCGGGTCCTGGCTTCGCACCGCCCCGCAAGGAGACCCGCAGGGTCAGCGGCACGGTCCCGTCCCCGTACTCCTCGGCCACCGCCGGGCTGAGCGTGGCCGACAGGTAGTACCAGCCGGCGAAGCGCATCCCGCTGGTGGCCTCGTCGTACGAGGTGCGGTTCTCGTGGGCCACCGGCCGCAGCGCGTCGAGCGCCAGCGTCGACTGCTTCCCGGAGTAGCTGAGGGTCTTCTCGTCGACGTGCCCCAGCGCGGGGTTCTCGAGGGAGAGGATCAGGGCGTTGCCGATGTACTCGTCGCTCGCGGCGCTGCTGCCGAGTTCGGCGCTGGCGAAGAGCTGCTGCCCCCAGTCGACGGGCACGCGGTAGAAGAGCGTCTGCCCCGGCCGGATGTCGGACCGCCACTCGCCCTGCTCCAGCGAGGTGGCGTCATGGACGCCGGAGCCGCCCTGCCGCGGCTTCGGGCCGCCCGCGGGCGGCGCGGGCGTACCGGAGGCCCAGGCATCGGGGAGTTCGGTCGGTCCGGCCTTCTTCAGGACCGGCTCCGTCACGTACCGGATCTCCAGGCCCCAGTCGTCCGGGCTGGAGGTCGCCTTCCCCTCCCGCTCGACGAGCACGTAGTGGGCGCCCGCGCGCTGGCAGGTGGAGCTGTCCGCGTTGATGACGCGCCGGGCGTACGCGGCGAGCGGCCTCGTGTACTCGGCCGAGGTGAAGTTCACCTGCTGGTAGCCGCACTCGGTGCCGGAGCCGTCCTGCAGGCTCACCTTGAAGCCGTCGCCGTATTCGACCTTGCCGCCGGTCCTGGGAACCGCGACCACGGAGACGTACGCGTTCCGCTTGTCGTCCAGGTCGACCCGGTAGTAGACCTTGCCGTCCTTCTTGAGCGTGTCGCGGTAGGTCTGCCCGGTCTTCAGCTGTGCCGCGTCGGAGCTCGAAGCGGCCCCCGCGACCTGCTGGGCCCCGCTGTCGAAGGTGTAGGGCGGGAAAGCGCCCCCCTCGGCCGCGGGCGCCCGCCCCGGCAGGCCGGCCAAGGCCTGACCCTGCACGCCGGCCGAGACCTGACCGGGCACCGCTGCCAGCGCCGGTCCCGGCGCCGCCGCCAGCGCGTCTCCCGGCACCGCCGCCAGCGCCTGACCGGGTACCGCCGCCATCGCTCCCACCGCCGCGGCCGCCGTGAACAGGGCCCCCGCCCTCCGGCCGAAGCCGGCCTGCGTCTTCACGCGCTCCTCCTCCTCGCTCAGGCAAGTCGCCCATGTGCTCAGGCAAAGCGAAGCCCCGGCCCGCTCACGCGCGGCCGGGGCTTCACCCACTGACGGTCTTCGTCTCACACACCCGAACCTGCGGGCACGGAGTCGGTCGCCTCCGTCCACAGATCCTGCTCGGCGCGATCCGCCTGGATCTGGCGGTACACGAGGAGCCCGCCGATGGCGGCCAGTGCGACCAGGAGAAGCTTCTTCACCGCGCGACCTCGTCTTTCGTTGACGTAGGAGACTTCTGACGCCCACTCTACACATCGACCGATACCGATCGGTGACCTGTACGAGCTTCAAACCTCTCTTCGTCCCGGGAAACGAAAATCGACCCGGACGGAGGAACCGTCCGGGTCGATCGACACTGTGGGGCTAACAGGATTTGAACCTGTGGCCTCATCCTTATCAGGGATGCGCTCTAACCAACTGAGCTATAGCCCCGCCGCGCTCTGCGGTGTATGTCCCGCGCGCTGACTCCTGAACATTAGCGCACGTGGGGGCCAGTCCCAAAATCCGTTCCCGGACCGGCCCCGCGCGTCCTACTCGTCCTCGGCGAGCGTGAGCTCGACACCGCCCACGAAGCCGGCCGAGAGGTTGTAGATGAACGCGCCCAGGGTCGCCAGGGCGGTCATCAGGACCACGTCGATCACGGCGATCACCGAGGTGAACATCAGCACCCGCGGCAGCGACAGGAACGACTGCAGGTCGAAGCCGTTGGACTCGTTGGAGCCCGTGGCCTCGCTGATCGTGCCGCCGACCGTCGAGAAGACGCCCATGGCGTCCATGACCATCCACAGCACCGCCGCGGCGACGATCGTGCAGATGCCCAGCGCGATGGAGAGCAGGAAGCTCACCTTCATCACCGACCACGGGTCGGCCTTGGCCACCCGCAGCCGCGCCTTGCGCGTACGGGGCGTCGTGCGTGCCCCCGTACGCGGCCGGCGCACGGCACCGGTCTGCCCGCCCGCCGTGCCGCCCGACGCCGGAGCGCCGTATGCCTGCGGCGGGTGGTAGGGCCCGCCCGGCTGCTGCGCACCCGTGCGCTCGCCGGGCAGCGGCCCGTTGTAGCTCTCGTACGAGGACTGCTGCCCTCGAGTGTCCGTCACCGCAACCCCCTGGGAGTCCGTGGCGGGGCCACGGGCGCCGTTCGCTCCAGCACCAGCAGAAGCTCCGGCGGCCGCCGATCCGGCGCCCGTGGCTCCACTCACGCTCTTACTCCTCGTGCTCCCCGGCCGAGGGCTCCGTGCCCTCGACTGCCTCGGTCTCGACCACCACGGTCTCGACCACCGCGGCCTCGGACGCCTCCACGGCGTCGTCGGCGTCATCGACGTCGTCGTCGCTGCCGGCCTCGGCGTTCCGTGCGATGCCGACGACGGCATCGCGCTTGCCCAGGTTGATCAGCTGGACGCCCATGGTGTCACGGCCGGTCTCCCTGACTTCGTTGACTCGCGTGCGAATCACACCGCCGGACAGCGTGATGGCGAGGATCTCGTCCGTCTCCTCGACCACCAGCGCGCCCACGAGCGAGCCACGGTCCTCCACGATCTTGGCGGCCTTGATACCGAGGCCGCCACGGCCCTGGACGCGGTACTCGTCGACGGGGGTGCGCTTCGCGTACCCGCCGTCGGTCGCGGTGAAGACGAACGTACCGGGCCGGACGACATTCATCGAGAGCAGTTCGTCGTCCGCGCGGAAACTCATCCCCTTGACGCCCGAAGTGGCGCGTCCCATCGGGCGCAGCGCGTCGTCCGTGGCGGTGAAGCGGATCGACTGCGCCTTCTTGCTGATGAGCAGCAGATCGTCCTCGGCCGAGACCAGCTCGGCCCCGATCAGCTCGTCGTCGCTGCCGTCCTCGGTCTCCCGGAGGTTGATCGCGATGACGCCGCCGGAGCGCGGCGAGTCGTAGTCCTTCAGCGCGGTCTTCTTGACCAGACCGGCCTTGGTGGCGAGCACCAGGTACGGCGCGGCCTCGTAGTCGCGGATCGCCAGGATCTGGGCGATCTGCTCGTCCGGCTGGAAGGCGAGCAGGTTGGCCACGTGCTGGCCGCGCGCGTCCCGCCCGGCGTCGGGCAGCTCGTACGCCTTGACCCGGTAGACCCGGCCCTTGTTCGTGAAGAAGAGGAGCCAGTGGTGGGTGGTGGAGACGAAGAAGTGGTCGACGATGTCGTCCTGCTTCAGCTTCGTGCCGCGCACGCCCTTGCCGCCGCGCTTCTGCGAGCGGTAGTCCTCGGTCTTGGTCCGCTTCACGTAGCCACCGCGCGAGATGGTGACGACGATGTCCTCCTCGGCGATCAGGTCCTCGATGGACATGTCACCGTCGAAGGGCACGAGCTTGGAGCGGCGGTCGTCGCCGAACTTCTCGACGAGCGCGGCCAGTTCCTCGCTGACGATCGCGCGCTGGCGCTCCGGCGAGGCCAGGATCGCGTTGTACTCGTTGATCTTCGCCTGGAGCTCGTCGTGCTCGGCGACGATCTTCTGACGCTCCAGGGCGGCGAGCCGGCGGAGCTGCATCTCCAGGATCGCGTTGGCCTGGATCTCGTCGATCTGGAGGAGGTCCATCAGGCCCCCGCGCGCGACCTCGACCGTGTCGCTGCGCCGGATGAGCGCGATGACCTCGTCGATCGCGTCGAGCGCCTTGAGCAGACCGCGCAGGATGTGGGCGCGCTCCTCGGCCTTGCGCAGCCGGAACTTCGTCCGGCGGACGATGACCTCGATCTGGTGCGTCACCCAGTGGCGGATGAACGCGTCGAGCGAGAGGGTGCGCGGCACGCCGTCGACGAGCGCGAGCATGTTCGCGCCGAAGTTCGTCTGCAGGTCGGTGTGCTTGTACAGGTTGTTGAGGACGACCTTGGCGACGGCGTCGCGCTTGAGCACGATGACCAGGCGCTGGCCGGTCCGGGACGAGGTCTCGTCGCGGACGTCGGCGATGCCGCCGACCTTGCCGTCCTTCACCAGGTCGGCGATCTTCTGCGCGAGGTTGTCCGGGTTGGTCTGGTACGGAAGCTCCGTGACCACCAGGCACTGGCGGTTCTGGATCTCCTCGACCTCGACGACGGCGCGCATCGTGATCGAGCCGCGGCCGGTGCGGTACGCCTCCTCGATGCCCTTGCGGCCGACGACGAGCGCGCCGGTGGGGAAGTCGGGGCCCTTGATCCGCTCGATCAGCGCGTCGAGGAGCTCCTCGTGCGTGGCCTCGGGGTGTTCGAGGGCCCACTGGGCGCCGGCCGCGACCTCGCGCAGGTTGTGCGGCGGGATGTTGGTCGCCATGCCGACCGCGATGCCGGCGCTGCCGTTGATCAGCAGGTTCGGGAAGCGGGACGGCAGGACCGTCGGCTCCTGGTTGCGGCCGTCGTAGTTGTCCTGGAAGTCGACGGTCTCCTCGTCGATGTCCCGGAGCATCTCCATCGACAGCGTCATGAGCTTGCACTCGGTGTACCGCATGGCGGCGGCCGGGTCGTTGCCCGGGGAACCGAAGTTGCCGTTGGAGTCGACGAGCGGCATGCGCATCGACCAGGGCTGGGCGAGGCGGACGAGCGCGTCGTAGATCGAGGAGTCGCCGTGCGGGTGGTACGTACCCATGACGTCACCGACGACGCGGGCGCACTTGTAGAAGCCCTTCTCGGGCCGGTAGCCGCCGTCGTACATCGCGTACAGCACGCGACGGTGGACGGGCTTGAGACCGTCCCGTACGTCGGGCAGCGCGCGGGACACGATGACGGACATCGCGTAGTCGAGGTACGAGCGCTGCATCTCGGTCTCGAGCCCGACGGGCTCGATCCGCAGTACGGGCTCCTGGTCCTCGGTGGTGCCGGGAGTGATTTCGTCGGCCATTGCTGGTCGTCAGTCCTTTCGTACGGTCAGCTGGGACCGACTCAGATGTCGAGGAAGCGAACGTCCTTGGCGTTCCGCTGGATGAACGAGCGGCGTGCCTCGACGTCCTCGCCCATGAGCACCGAGAACAGGTCGTCGGCCTGCGCGGCGTCGTCCAGGGTGACCTGGCCGAGTACGCGGTGCTCGACGTCCATGGTGGTGACGCGCAGCTCCTCGGCGTTCATCTCGCCGAGACCCTTGAAGCGCTGGATCGAGTCTTCCCGGATCCGCTTGCCGCTCTGCTTGCCCAGCTCGACGAGCGCGTCCCGCTCCCGGTCCGAGTACGCGTACTCGAAGTCGTCCCGGCCCCACTTGATCTTGTAGAGCGGCGGACGGGAGAGGTAGACGTGACCGGCCTCGACCAGCGGTCGCATGAAGCGGAAGAGGAAGGTCAGCAGCAGGGTGTTGATGTGCTGACCGTCGACGTCGGCGTCCGCCATCAGGATGATCTTGTGATAGCGGAGCTTCTCGATGTCGAAGTCCTCGTGCACACCGGTGCCGAAGGCCGAGATGAGGGCCTGGACCTCGGTGTTCTGCAGGATCTTGTCGATCCGGGCCTTCTCGACGTTCAGGATCTTGCCTCGGATCGGCAGGATGGCCTGGTACATCGGGTTGCGGCCGGACTTGGCCGAGCCGCCGGCGGAGTCACCCTCGACGATGAAGATCTCGCACTTGGCCGGGTCGTTCGACTGGCAGTCGGAGAGCTTGCCCGGCAGCGACGCCGACTCCAGGAGGCCCTTGCGGCGGGTCAGGTCGCGCGCCTTGCGGGCGGCCACGCGCGCGGTGGCGGCCTGGATCGACTTGCGGATGATGTCCGCGGCCTCGACCGGGTTGCGGTCGAGCCAGTCGTTGAGGTGCTCGTAGACCGCCTTCTGGACGAAGGTCTTGGCCTCCGTGTTGCCCAGCTTGGTCTTGGTCTGGCCCTCGAACTGCGGCTCGCTCAGCTTGACCGAGATGATCGCGGTCAGACCCTCGCGGATGTCGTCGCCCGTGAGGTTGTCGTCCTTCTCGCGGAGCAGCTTCTTGTCACGCGCGTACTTGTTGATCAGCGAGGTCAGCGCCGCACGGAAGCCCTCCTCGTGCGTGCCGCCCTCGTGGGTGTGGATGATGTTGGCGAAGGAGTAGACGCCCTCGCTGTAGCCGCTGTTCCACTGCATCGCGACCTCGAGGGACAGGCTCTTGTCCTTGTCCTCCGCCTCCAGGTCGATGACGGTCGGGTGGACCAGCTCGCCCTTGCGCGAGTTGAGGTACTTCACGAAGTCGACGATGCCGCCCTCGTAGTGGTACTTCACCGTGCGCGCGGTGGGCTCGGCGGCCTCCGCCTCCGGGTCGTCGGCTCCGACCGTGGCCTTCGCCGAGTCGCGCTCGTCCGTCAGCGTCAGGGTGAGGCCCTTGTTGAGGAAGGCCATCTCCTGGAAGCGGCGCGCGAGCGTCTCGAAGGAGTACTCGGTGGTCTCGAAGATGTCGGGGTCGGCCCAGAACGTGACCGAGGTGCCGGTCTCGTCGGTCGCCTCGTGCTGCGCGAGGGGCGCGGTCGGGGCGCCCATCTTGTAGTCCTGGGTCCAGCGGTGGCCGTCCGTCCTGATCTCGACGGAGACCTTGGTGGACAGGGCGTTCACGACCGACACACCGACACCGTGCAGACCGCCGGAGACGGCGTAGCCGCCGCCGCCGAACTTGCCGCCCGCGTGCAGCACGGTGAGCACGACCTCGACGGCCGGCTTGCCCTCGGAGGCCACGATGCCCACGGGGATGCCACGGCCGTTGTCGACGACGCGCACGGCGCCGTCGGCCAGGATCGTCACGTCGATGGTGTCCGCGTGCCCGGCCAGGGCTTCGTCGACGGAGTTGTCGACGACCTCCTGCACCATGTGGTGCAGACCGCGCTCACCGGTCGAGCCGATGTACATGCCAGGGCGCTTGCGCACGGCATCCAGGCCTTCGAGGACCTGGATATTGCTGGCGGTGTACTGGTTGTTCTCGTTGGGGTCGCCGGAATCGGCCACGAAGCGCCCTTTCTGGCACAGCACAGGCCGTTCTCCGGGCATGCGGGAGCGGCTGCGTCGTTCGACTTGTTCCGCAGGGTGGCGGGATTGTCTCCCAGTCTACCGGTAGCGCCGACAGTCATGGGGGTTTGCCGGTGCCTGAGTCCGCATGTGCCGCCCTGAGCGGGAGCGAGACGACTCCCCATATCCGGATAGGGGCTTCAGAGCCCTCTGACGGCCACCCAGCGCTTCGACCCGTAGCGCGGTGTGGGCATACCCCCCACCCCTGTCGTGGGCATGCCGATCACCCGGTCGGGGGCATGCGCACGGCGGGGCGGAACGGGTGGGCACGACGCCACCGGCACGGTGCCCCCGGACCGGACCCGCACCACAGCGGACCGCTCGCCGGAGGCCGGGCCGACCGGCGCTCTAGCCGTACGTGTCTCCCGGGCCCACGGACCCCGGCGCCCGCAGCGGTCCGTACTGCCGCCGCGGCGCCCCCGGCCCGAGCACCTTGATCACGCGGACCGTCCCGTGCCCGAGGTCCTCGTTGAGACGGGCCACCAGGCGGGGCGCGAGCAGCCGCAGCTGCGTCGCCCAGGCCGTCGAGTCGCACTGCACGGTGAGCACGCGCGCGTCCGGCTCGTCGTCGAACTTCAGCGGTACGCAGTGCTTGGCCAGGTCCTCGCCGACGATCTGCGGCCAGCGGCCCATGACGCCGCCGACCGCGGCCGGCGTCTCCCAGCCCCGCTCGGTGATCAGTCGGTTGATCGCCGCGCCGAGCGCCATCGGGTCGCGCCCGTCGGCGCGCGCGCCGGAGCGCAGTCCGCCCCCGCGCCGGGCCTGCTTCTTCTGCTGGGCGGCCGCGCCCCTGGCCTTGGCCTGCTCCTTGGCGGCCCGCAGCGCGACCCGCGCCAGGTCGACACCCGAGGACTCGGGCACCGAAGGCTTGTCCACAGGCTGGGGAAGGTTCTCGTCGCTCATACGCGCTCCACCGTCCCTCCGGCCACCTCGTACCGCGTCCCCGCGAGGACCCCCGGCACGTCGTCGTCCACCGCGGCCGTCACCAGGACCTGCTCGCCGCCCGCCACCAGCTCCGCCAGCCGCTCGCGCCGCCGCGCGTCCAGCTCGGCGAAGACGTCGTCGAGGACGAGGACGGGCTCGTTGCCCTCGGACCGCAGCAGGTCGTACGAGGCCAGCCGCAGCGCCAGCGCGTACGACCAGGACTCGCCGTGGCTCGCGTACCCCTTGGCGGGCAGGTCTCCGAGCTTGAGGAGCAGTTCGTCGCGGTGCGGTCCGACCAGCGTGACGCCCCGCTCGATCTCCTGCTTGCGCACCTCGGCGAGCGCGGCGAGCAGCTGTCCGTACAGCTCCTCGCGGGTGTGCCCGGTGCCCGGAGCGGACGGCCGGTACTCCAGCAGAATCGGTCCGCCGCCGGGTGCGAGCTGCTCGTACGCCTTGTCGGCCAGCGGCTGCAGTACGGCGATCAGGTCGAGCCGCTGCGCGAGCAGCTCGGCCCCGGCCCGCGCCAGGTGCTGGTCCCAGACGTCGATCGTGGACAGGTCCATGCCGCGGCCGCCGTGCCGACGGGCCATCGCGGCCGACTTCAGGAGGGTGTTGCGCTGCTTCAGCACGCGCTCGTAGTCGGAGCGCACCCCCGCCATGCGCGGCGTGCGCGCCGTGATCAGCTCGTCGAGGAAGCGCCGGCGCTCGCCGGGGTCGCCCTTCACCAGGGCGAGGTCCTCGGGCGCGAAGAGCACGGTCCGTACGATCCCGAGCACGTCACGCGGCCTGACCTGCGAGGACCTGTTGATACGGGCACGGTTGGCGCGGCCGGGGTTGAGTTCGAGCTCGATCAGCTGGGAGCGCTCGCCCTGGGTGACGGCGGCGCGGACGACCGCGCGCTCCGCCCCCATCCGCACCAGCGGGGCGTCGGAGGCGACGCGGTGGCTGGAGAGGGTGGCGAGATAGCCGACGGCCTCGACCAGGTTGGTCTTGCCCTGGCCGTTGGCGCCGACGAAAGCGGTGACGCCCGGGTCGAGCGGGACCTCGACCCGGGCGTAGGAACGGAAGTCGGCCAGCGACAGATGCGTGACGTGCATGGTGGGGCGCCGACCTTCTCCCGGCGGCTGTGCACCGCCGGGTGCACAGCCTGTGGATTACTTCTTGGACTCGACCGCGTGGCCACCGAACTGGTTGCGCAGCGCGGCGATCATCTTCATCTGCGGGGAGTCGTCCTGCCGCGAGGCGAACCGCGCGAAGAGCGACGCGGTGATCGCCGGCAGCGGTACGGCGTTGTCGATGGCGGCCTCGACGGTCCACCGGCCCTCGCCGGAGTCCTGGGCGAAGCCGCGGAGCTGGTCCAGGTGCTCGTCCTCGTCCAGCGCGTTCACCGCGAGGTCCAGCAGCCAGGAACGGATGACCGTGCCCTCCTGCCAGGAGCGGAAGACCTCGCGCACGTCGGTGACGGAGTCGACCTTCTCCAGGAGCTCCCAGCCCTCGGCGTAGGCCTGCATCATCGCGTACTCGATGCCGTTGTGAACCATCTTCGCGAAGTGGCCGGCGCCGACCTTGCCCGCGTGGACCGAGCCGAACTCGCCCTCGGGCTTGAGCGCGTCGAAGATCGGCTGGACCCTCGCCACGTCCTCGGCCGAGCCGCCGTACATCAGCGCGTAGCCGTTCTCCAGGCCCCAGACGCCGCCGGAGACGCCGCAGTCGACGAAGCCGATGCCCTTGGCCGCCAGCTCCTCGGCGTGCTTCTCGTCGTCCGTCCAGCGCGAGTTGCCGCCGTCCACGACGATGTCGCCGGGGGAGAGCAGTTCGGCCAGCTCGTCGATGGTGGACTGGGTCGCGGCACCGGCCGGGACCATGACCCACACGACGCGGGGCCCCTTGAGCTTGCCCACAAGCTCTTCGAGGCTGTGGACATCGGCGAGGTCCGGGTTGCGGTCGTATCCGATGACGGTGTGGCCTGCGCGGCGGATGCGCTCACGCATGTTGCCGCCCATCTTGCCGAGACCGACGAGACCGAGCTCCATCAGAGATTCCTTAAGCGTCGTGTGCGGTTTACCCGGGTCCGAGCCTACGCCCGGACCCGGGTGCACACCTGTGGGGTCAGCCGCTCAGGCGACGCCCCCGATCAAGGCGTCAGCCGCTGAGGCGCACCGGCATGATCAGGTACTTGTAGGCCTCGTCCGCCTCGGCGTCCACAGCGGGCTTGCCGCTCAGCAGCGCCGGCTTCGTGGAGGTCGTGAAGGAGAGCTGGGCGACCGGGGAGTCGATCGCGCTCAGGCCGTCCAGCAGGAAGGTCGGGTTGAAGGCGATCGAGATGTCGTCGCCCTCCAGCTGCGCGTCGACGCGCTCCACAGCCTGTGCGTCGTCGCTGGAACCGGCCTCCAGGATGAGCACGCCCTGCTCGAAGCTGAGGCGGACCGGGGTGTTGCGCTCGGCCACCAGGGCCACGCGCTTGACGGCCTCCACGAAGGGGGCGGTCTCGATCACCGCCACCGAGTTGAACTCGGTGGGGAAGAGCGTCCGGTACTTCGGCAGGTCGCCTTCGAGCAGCCGGGTGGTGGTGCGGCGGCCCGCGCCCTCGAAGCCGATGAGGCCCTCGCCCTTGCCGGAGCCCGAGAGCGCCAGGGTGACCGTGTCGCCACTGGTGAGCGCCTTGGCGGTGTCCAGGAGGGTCTTCGCGGGCACCAGGGCGACCGCGGAGGCGTCGGGGGACTCGGGCTTCCACAGGAACTCGCGGACCGCGAAGCGGTAGCGGTCGGTGGAGGCGAGGGTGACCGTGTCGCCCTCGATCTCGATGCGCACACCGGTGAGGACGGGCAGCGTGTCGTCACGGCCGGCGGCGATCGCCACCTGCGCGGCGGCGGAGGCGAAGACCTCACCGGGGACGGTGCCGGTCGCGGTGGGCATCTCCGGCAGCGCCGGGTACTCCTCCACGGGCAGGGTGTGGAGGGTGAAGCGGGAGGAGCCGCAGACCACGGTCGCCCGTACACCGTCTGTGGAAATCTCCACGGGACGGTTGGGGAGGGCGCGGCAGATGTCGGCGAGCAGTCGGCCGGAGACCAGGACGGTGCCGTCCTCCTCGACCTCGGCCTCGACGGAGACCCGTGCCGAGACCTCGTAGTCGAAGCTCGAGAAGCTCAGCGCGCCGTCCTGGGCCTTCAGCAGAAGGCCCGCGAGAACGGGAGCCGGCGGACGGGCCGGGAGGCTGCGGGCCACCCAGGCCACCGCCTCGGCAAGTACGTCGCGCTCCACCCGGATCTTCACCGGAACCGCCTCCTGCTTGTTGCTGGCTCTTCGTCGACTGCGGGAACCAGTCTGACGTACGCCGCCGACACTCGGTGCTGCTCGGGGTCAAGTCGCGACGAGAGCGCGTCGGAGCTCCGGCGCCGAGTTGTGCACAGGCCCCACTTCGAAGCGGATTCCTAGCTAACTCTAAGTGGGAGTAGTAGTAGGGCCTGTGGAAACGGTGGATAACGTCGTTTTCGCAGGTCAGACCCAGTTTTTTGTCCACTGCGCCTGTGGGTGGAGCCGGTGGACAACTGGGGTTCTCTGTGGACACCCGAAAGTTCTGCACACCCGGTACACAGGCCACGGGGAGTTCTCCCCAGCGCTGTCCCCAGCTTTACCCACGTTCCCCACAGCCCAACCGCCCTCCTTGGTGTGACGGCTTTCACTCGACGCGGTGAGAGGGGGTGATTCGTTGCCGAACAGTGGACAGGGGTGTGGAGAAGCTGTGGGCAACGGACCCCTGCCTGTGGGTTGCCAGTGGACAACCGTCCGGGCCCCCTGTGGACGAAAGATTCATCCACAGGCTGTGGAGATCTTTTACCAACAATTCCACAAGGGTCTGACCTGGGGTGATGATCTGTCAGCAGGCCGGCCTGTGGACACGATCCGGATAACTCGACAGTCCCCACCCTGTGGACGGGAGATCATCCCCCAATCTGTGGAGAACCCGCCACCGGAACGGCGTAATCGAACACCCCGGTCGGCGCACGGGTCCCGGGGACGCTTCCGGAACGTCTCCGGAGCGCCTCCCGGACACCTCTGAGAGGCTCCGGGAGCGCCTCTCAGAGGTCTCGGAACGACTCCAGGGCTCTCCGGGAGCACACCTGGGGACGCCTGGAGCACCTTCCTGAGGGCTCTCCGGAAGCACCCCGGGAACGACCGAGGGCGCCCCGGGAGGTGTCCCGGGGCGCCCTCGGCAGGCCGTTGCGGCACGGCTCGGAAGCAGGAGGAGCGGGCTCGCGGAGAGCCCGCCCAGCTCGTTCCGTCAGCCGTTCTTGATGCGGTTGGTGAGTTCGGTGACCTGGTTGTAGATGGAGCGCCGCTCGGCCATCAGCGCGCGGATCTTCCGGTCCGCGTGCATCACCGTCGTATGGTCACGGCCGCCGAACTGCGCGCCGATCTTCGGCAGCGACAGGTCCGTGAGCTCGCGGCACAGATACATGGCGATCTGCCGGGCCGTCACCAGGACGCGGCTGCGCGAGGATCCGCAGAGGTCCTCCACCGTCAGCCCGAAGTAGTCGGCCGTGGCCGCCATGATCGCCGGCGCGGTGATCTCCGGCGACGAGTCCTCGCCACCCGGGATCAGGTCCTTGAGGACGATCTCGGTCAGCCCCAGGTCCACCGGCTGCCGGTTGAGGCTCGCGAAGGCCGTCACCCGGATCAGCGCGCCCTCCAGCTCACGGATGTTCCGCGAGATCCGGGAGGCGATGAACTCCAGCACCTCCGGCGGGGCGTTGAGCTGCTCCTGCACCGCCTTCTTGCGGAGGATCGCGATGCGCGTCTCCAGCTCGGGAGGCTGCACGTCGGTGGTGAGGCCCCACTCGAAGCGGTTGCGGAGCCGGTCCTCCAGGGTCACCAGCTGCTTGGGCGGCCGGTCCGAGGAGAGCACGATCTGCTTGTTCGCGTTGTGCAGGGTGTTGAAGGTGTGGAAGAACTCCTCCTGCGTCGACTCCTTGCTCGCGAGGAACTGGATGTCGTCGACGAGCAGGATGTCCACATCGCGGTAGCGCTTGCGGAACGCGTCGCCCTTGCCGTCGCGGATCGAGTTGATGAACTCGTTCGTGAACTCCTCGGAGCTCACGTACCGCACACGGGTGCCCGGGTAGAGGCTCCGCGCGTAGTGCCCGATCGCGTGCAGCAGGTGGGTCTTGCCGAGGCCCGACTCCCCATAGATGAAGAGCGGGTTGTACGCCTTCGCCGGCGCCTCGGCCACCGCGACGGCGGCCGCGTGCGCGAAGCGGTTCGAGGAACCGATGACGAAGGTGTCGAAGAGGTACTTGGGGTTCAGCCGCGCGTGCTGCTCACCGGGGGCACCGGCGCCCTGCTGGGAGGAACCGTGGCCGCCGCCCGGTCCGCCCCCGGGACCGCCCGGCCGGGGACCGGGACGGGCACCGTGGTTCTGCGGGTCGGGCAGCTCGGCCCGCTCGGGGCGCTGCGGCTCGTAGCCGCGGGGCGGCTCGTCGTAGCGCGACTGCCGGGACTGGTCGGGACCGGTGTACGGAGCGCGCTCCTGGTAGCCGCCCATCCGGGGCTGCTGCCAGGACAGGTCCTCCTGGGTGCGCGGCCAGGAGCCGGGGTCGGGGCGCTGCTGCGAGTAGTCCGGGTAGGCCGGGCGAGCGGTGGGCAGGCCGTCGTCGGACATCGGCCGGTGGCCGTAGCCGTCGTACTTGTCGTACGGCTCGGGCTGCGGGCGCTCGTCGTAGCGGGACTGCTGCACCGGGGGCGCCGGCGGAGTCGGCTCACCGACGGAGTCGTCGACGGTGATCGCGATCCGGATCGGGCGGCCGCACTCACGGCTGAGGGTCTCGCTGATCAGCGGGGCGAGCCGGCCCTCCAGGACCCGCTTGCCCCACTCGTTGGGCACGGCGAGCAGCGCCGTGTCCGCGACGAGGGCGAGCGGCTGGCAGCGCTCGATCCACTGCTTGTCCTTGGGCTCGATCCCCTGCTGGCCCTCTGCGAGGAGTTGCTCCAGGACGCGTGGCCACACTGCGGCAAGATCGGCAGGTACGTCAGCCACAGGGCACGCTTTCTCGCAGGTCCCACGATGGTGTGGTTCTCGGGGGACGGTGGGTCGGTGTCCGTGAGGACGGGGTCCGTGAGGACAGGTGAGGACAGAACGGAAAAGATTGTGGAGTCCGTCCACGGTAGTCGCGGCGGCTGACGTGGTTCAAGTTGTTGTCCACAGCCTGTGCACAATGGGGGGTGGCGACAAGTCGGTTTGACCGGATGGCGTAGCCGCGCGTACCGTAACCAGGTCGAGTTGTCGATGGCTGCTGCCGCCTGCCTCCGATGGGCAAAGATCACGGTCTGTGATCGTGTAGCGGTGCACTCGGGCGTATTGCGAGCTACTCGTGGGCGCACGGTGACAGCCAGGCGATGTCCCGCCATCTACGAATCATTTCTGGAGCCCCCGAGTGAGCAAGCGCACCTTCCAGCCGAACAACCGTCGTCGTGCGAAGACCCACGGCTTCCGCCTGCGCATGCGCACCCGCGCCGGCCGCGCCATCCTGGCGAACCGCCGTGGCAAGGGTCGCGCGAGCCTGTCCGCCTGATCCACTTAAACAGGTCATGACGTGCTGCCTACCGAGAATCGGCTGAGGCGGCGCGAGGACTTCGCAACCGCGGTACGCCGAGGTCGCCGGGCCGGTCGCCCGCTCCTCGTCGTCCATCTACGCAGCGGTGCAACGGACCCGCACGCGCCTGGGGAGAGCGCTCCCCCGACGCGTGCGGGTTTCGTCGTGAGCAAGGCCGTAGGTGGTGCGGTCGTACGTACCCAGGTGAAGCGTCGTCTGCGGCATCTCGTCCGCGACCGCCTCACCGAGCTGCCCCCCGGTAGCCTGGTGGTCGTACGGGCGTTGCCCGGAGCCGGCGACGCCGATCACGCACAGCTGGCCCGAGACCTGGACGCCGCTCTCCAGCGGCTGCTGGGAGGGGGCGCGCGATGAAGTACCCGCTGCTGGCTCTCATCAAGCTGTACCAGTGGACGATCAGCCCTCTTCTGGGGCCCGTCTGCCGGTACTACCCGTCGTGTTCCCACTACGGATTCACGGCCATCGACCGGCATGGCGCGATCAAGGGCACGGCCCTGACCGCCTGGCGGATCCTGCGGTGCAACCCGTGGTCGCCCGGCGGTGTGGACCATGTCCCCCCGCGGAAGCGCCCTCGCTGGCACGAAATGCTGAGGAACGCGCTGCGCGGCGACAAGGGCGGGTCCACCGCCGAGACGAGCCCGGCCGCCGAGACCTCGCCCAATGCTCAAGGAGCCTGATTAGTGGACACGATTGCCAGTCTGTTCAGCTTCATCACCTGGCCCGTTTCCTGGGTCATCGTCCAGTTCCACAAGGTGTACGGGGCGATCTTCGGCCCTGACACGGGCTGGGCCTGGGGCCTGTCCATCGTGTCTCTCGTGGTGCTGATCCGTATCTGCCTGATCCCGCTGTTCGTCAAGCAGATCAAGTCGACCCGGAACATGCAGGCGCTCCAGCCGAAGATGAAGGCGATCCAGGAGCGCTACAAGAGCGACAAGCAGCGTCAGTCCGAAGAGATGATGAAGCTGTACAAGGAGACGGGTACCAACCCGCTCTCCTCGTGCCTTCCCATCCTGGCGCAGTCGCCGTTCTTCTTCGCCCTGTACCACGTGCTCTCCTCGATCGCCTCGGGCAAGGAGATCGGCGTCATCGACGGCCCGCTGCTCGCCAGCGCCCGTCAGGCCCACATCTTCGGTGCTCCGCTGGCCTCGAAGTTCACGGACAGCGCCGCTGAGGTCGCCGCTCTCGACGCCTCGCTGACCTCGGTCCGCATCGTCACCGCGATCATGATCGTCATGATGTCGGCCTCGCAGTTCTTCACCCAGCGCCAGCTGATGATGAAGAACGTCGACCTCTCGGTGAAGACCCCGTACATGCAGCAGCAGAAGATGCTCATGTACATCTTCCCGGTGATCTTCGCCGTCATGGGCATCAACTTCCCCGTCGGTGTCCTCGTCTACTGGCTGACCACCAACGTGTGGACCATGGGCCAGCAGATGTACGTGATCAACCAGAACCCGACGCCGGGCAGCAAGGCTCAGGACTCCTACCTCCAGCGCCTCCTGAAGAGCATCACGCAGCACGGCGAGGTCCGCGGTCGCCGCCGCAAGACCATCGTCAAGGTGATCGTCGCCAAGAGCACCGCCGACCGCAACGAGAACGAGCGCCGCTTCTTCTCCGGGCTGACCAAGGCCGGCTTCGCCGCTCAGGCCGACGGCACCGTGATCAAGAGCGACACGATCGAGGCCGAGGCCGAGGGCGGTGCCGCCGCCAGGCGCCAGCAGCCCAAGCGTCAGAGCAAGGCCCAGCGTCAGGCGGCCGCCGCCCAGCACACCCTGGCGAAGGACACCGAGGAAGACTCCGAGCCGGCCGCCGAAGAGGCGCCCACCACCTCGCTCGAGAAGAAGCCCCAGGGTCCGGCCAAGACCGCTGCGAAGGATGAGCCGAAGGACGAGGAGGGCGACAAGCCCACGCGTCCGAGCCGCGCCAACTCCGGAAACTCCCGCCAGGGCAAGTCCGGTCAGCGCAAGGGCCAGCAGCGGCCCAAGCACCCGTCCTCCAAGAAGTAAGCCTCGCCGAAGCAAGAAGGAGTCCATCCGTGACGGAAGGCACCATCTCCGCCGCCGCCGAGGGTGGCGACACCCTGACCCGCCTGGAGCAGGAGGGTGAGATCGCGGCCGACTACCTCGAGGGTCTGCTCGACATCGCCGATCTCGACGGCGACATCGACATGGACGTCGAGGCGGACCGGGCCGCGGTCTCGATCATCAGCGACTCCAGCGGCCGCGAGCTGCAGAAGCTCGTGGGCCGCGACGGCGAGGTCCTGGAGGCGCTCCAGGAGCTGACCCGCCTGGCAGTGCACCGGGAGACCGGTGACCGCAGCCGTCTGATGCTCGACATCGCCGGCTTCCGTGCCCAGAAGCGCACCGAGCTCGCCGAGCTGGGCGCCAAGGCCGCGGTCGAGGTGAAGTCCACCGGCCAGCCGGTCAAGCTGGACCCGATGACGCCGTTCGAGCGCAAGGTCGTGCACGACGCGATCGCCGCCGCCGGTCTGCGCAGCGAGTCCGAGGGCGAGGAGCCGCAGCGCTTCGTCGTCGTGCTCCCGGCCTGAAGCCTCACGTAGTGTCGGCCCCGTCTGTTCGCAGGCGGGGCCGATCTTTGTCAGCCTGATAGTCAGCCACCACAGTGCGCTTGCACGCGACGCGTGCGGTACGGAAGGACGGTTCCCGTGACGGAGGCAGCGGAGCTCCCCGAAGCTCCGGAGCAGGCGCGGACAGTCTTCGGTGAGTACTTCCCGGAGGCCGTGCGGTACGCCGAGCTCCTCGCGGACGCGGGTGTGAAGCGTGGCCTGATCGGCCCGCGCGAGGTCCCGCGACTGTGGGAGCGCCACCTGCTGAACTGTGCCGTCCTCTCGGAGGTCGTCCCCGAGGGCGTCACCGTCTGCGACGTGGGCTCGGGCGCCGGTCTTCCCGGTATCCCCCTGGCCCTGGTCAGGCGCGATCTGAAGATCACGCTCCTGGAGCCGCTTCTCCGCCGGACGAACTTCCTCCAGGAGGTCGTCGAACTGCTCGGCCTCGACCATGTGACCGTCGTCCGTGGACGCGCCGAGGAGATGCTCGGCAAGATCACGCCCGTGCATGTGGTCACCGCTCGCGCGGTGGCACCGCTCGACCGGCTGGCGGGCTGGGGAGTCCCCCTGCTCCGTCCGTACGGAGAGATGCTGGCGCTCAAGGGCGACACCGCGGAGGAGGAGATCACCGGTGCTCGCGCCGCGCTCTCCCGGCTCGGTGTGGTGGAGACCTCGGTGCTGCAGGTGGGCGAGGGGATCGTCGACCCGCTGTCCACCGTCGTACGGGTGGAGGTCGGTGAGAGCCCGGGTGGCGTGCGGTTCGCCGCCAAGCGAGCCAAGGCCGCCCGGACGAGCAAGACCCGTCGACGCCGCTGAGCGTCGCATACGTACCATTTCGGAGTGTCGAACGGTCCCGGCCGGGCGGCGGGGGCATGGTGTTTCACGTGAAACGTCGCTCACTGCTGCAGGGGATCATCAGCCGCGGTCGCGCGGCTGCCACGCCCCGGGACCGTCGACCCCGTGTGAATCCACCCGCGAGGGTTACGGAGATGTCCACAGAGGTGGATTCACCCACAGAACCACCGGCCTCGCTGGTTCGCGACCCTGAAAGCATGGCAGGCTCTCCCCATCGCGAGCCTGAAGCCGAGGAGAGTGAATCCTTGCGGTCCGACGCCAACATCGCGGGACCGATGACCGATCCGGTCCCCGGTCCCCGAACCGAATCGGTCGGGGAGGATGTTTCACGTGAAACACCGCCCCCGATGGACGACACCCCCATGGGTCGTGCTGCCCAGCTGGCAGTAGAGGCCCTGGGTCGTGCCGGTGAGGGACTTCCCCGCCCGGCTCAGACTCGCGTGATGGTGGTCGCCAATCAGAAGGGCGGCGTGGGCAAGACGACCACGACGGTCAACCTTGCCGCCTCCCTCGCCCTGCACGGTGCCCGAGTCCTGGTCATCGACCTGGACCCGCAGGGCAACGCCTCCACGGCGCTCGGCATCGACCACCACGCCGAGGTCCCCTCGATCTACGACGTCCTCGTGGACAGCCGGCCGCTCTCCGAAGTGGTGCAGCCTGTCATGGACGTCGAGGGCCTCTTCTGCGCCCCCGCCACCATCGACCTCGCCGGTGCGGAGATCGAGCTTGTCTCGCTGGTGGCCCGTGAGAGCCGCCTGCAGCGCGCGATCCAGGCCTACGAGCAGCCGCTCGACTACATCCTGATCGACTGCCCGCCCTCTCTGGGTCTCCTCACGGTCAACGCCATGGTGGCCGGAGCCGAGGTACTGATCCCGATCCAGTGCGAGTACTACGCGCTGGAGGGGCTCGGACAGCTCCTGCGGAACGTCGACCTGGTACGGGGGCACCTCAACCCCGCGCTCCACGTCTCGACGATCCTGCTCACCATGTACGACGGACGGACGAGGCTCGCCTCCCAGGTCGCCGACGAGGTGCGCACCCACTTCGCCGAGGAGGTGCTGCGGACCAGCATCCCGAGGTCCGTCCGTATCTCCGAGGCGCCCAGCTACGGGCAGACGGTCCTCACCTACGACCCGGGCTCCAGCGGTGCCCTGTCGTATCTCGAAGCGGCCCGAGAGATCGCCCTGCGGGGGGCCGCCGTGCACTACGACCCGCAGCACGCCCATGTAGGGCACCCGAACAACCAGCACCAGCGCAGCATGTCGGAGGGGACCCAATGAGCGAGCGACGTAGGGGACTGGGGCGTGGGCTCGGTGCGCTGATCCCCGCTGCGCCCCAGGAACGGCAGGCCTCGGCGGTCGGCGTAGGGGCGGGCTCGGCCTCTTCCGGCGCGGTGCCTCCCATGGGCTCCGACCGTGGGGTGGCCGCGGCGAAGCTGGCGACGCTCCCACAGAGCGCGCAGTCCCCGGAGTCCGCGCCGTCGCGGACCGAGGCCGCGATCCTGCCGGAGCCCCCGGTCGGGGCGTATTTCACGGAGCTTCCGCTCGCGGCCATCGTGCCCAACCGGCACCAGCCCCGAGAGATCTTCGACGAGGACGCCCTGGCGGAGCTCGTCGCCTCGATCAAGGAGGTCGGCCTGCTCCAGCCCGTGGTGGTGCGCAAGATCGATGACGAGCGCTACGAGCTCGTCATGGGCGAGCGTCGCCTGCGGGCCTCCAAGGAGGCGGAGCTCCAGCGGATCCCCGCGATCGTCCGGGAGACGGACGACGAGAAGATGCTCCTGGACGCGCTCCTGGAGAACCTCCACCGTGCCCAGCTGAACGCGATCGAAGAGGCTCACGCCTACGAGCAGCTGCTCAAGGACTTCGGCTGCACCCATGACCAGCTCGCGGAGCGGATCGGGCGCTCCCGCCCGCAGATCACCAACACGCTGCGTCTCCTGCACCTCTCGCCGTCCGTGCAGCAGCGGGTCGCCGCCGGAGTGCTGTCCGCCGGCCACGCCCGGGCCCTGCTCGGTGTGGACGACTCGGAGGCTCAGGACAAGCTGGCCTACCGGATCGTCTCGGAAGGCCTCTCGGTGCGTTCCGTCGAGGAGATCGTGAGGCTCATGGGCTCCGAGGAGCCCGCCGGTGCGGTCAAGCCGAAGGGCCCGCGTGCGGGCGGACGTGTCTCGCCCGCGCTCACGGACCTCGCTTCCCGGCTCTCCGACCGCTTCGAGACCCGGGTGAAGGTGGACCTGGGGCAGAAGAAGGGCAAGATCGTCGTCGAGTTCGCCTCGATGGAAGATCTGGAGCGGATCCTCTCGACCCTGGCGCCCGGCGAGGGACGGGTCATGGACCAGAAGAACGCTGAAGAGGACACGGAAGTCTGACCCCTTCCGCTCCTGAGGCCGCCGAGGGCGGGCCGTGCTCCGGTCTTCACCGGAACGCGGTCCGCCCTTTGCCTGTGAGCGGTGTCGTCCCGATGGGCCGATCGATACGATTCCATGAGGCGTATCCGTGCTCGGTGGCGAGGGAAGTGAGGAGCGGCTGTGGGGCGTCGGCTCGTACCGCTCACGCTGGACAACCTGCCGGACCTGCCCAAGCGGTGTCGCTCCTGTGTCTTCTGGGAGCTGGACCCGGTCAGCGGGGAAGCGGCGGTGAAGGCAGGGCGTTCGGAGCCGGAGAAGGAGGCCTGGATCTCGGGCGTCCTGCTGGAGTGGGGTTCGTGCGGCCGCGTGGTCTATGTGGACGACGTGCCGGTCGGCTATGTCCTCTACGCTCCCCCGGCCTATGTACCGCGCTCGACGGCCTTCCCGACGAGCCCCGTGGCCGCCGATGCCGCGCAGTTGATGACGGCGTGGATCATGCCCGGCTATCAGGGGCAGGGGCTCGGCCGGATGGTCGTGCAGACCGTCGCCAAGGACTTGCTGCGGAGAGGGTTCAAGGCCATCGAAGCGTTCGGAGACGCCCGGTGGAAGGAGCCGGCCTGTGTGCTGCCGGCCGACCATCTGCTCGCGGTGGGCTTCAAGACGGTGCGTCCGCACCCGGCTTATCCGCGGCTGCGCCTTGAGCTCCGGACGACGCTCTCCTGGAAGGAGGACGTCGAGCTGGCCCTGGACCGGCTCCTCGGTGCTGTGCAGAAGGAGCCCGCCCTGCGGCCGCTCTGATGTCCGGACACAAGAACGGCCCGCCCCGTGGAGGGGCGGGCCGTTTCTGTTTCACGTGAAACGCTGCTGCTGTTTCACGTGAAACATGAGGGGATCGTCAGGCCTTGGTCGGCTCGACGAAGCCCTCCAGGTCGCGGAGGATGGCGGCCTTCGGCTTGGCACCGACGATCGTCTTCACGACCTCGCCGCCCTGGTAGACGTTCAGCGTCGGGATGGACATGACGCCGTACTTGGCAGCCGTGGCCGGGTTCTCGTCGATGTTGAGCTTCACGACCTCGATCTCGCCGTGCTCCGCGGCGATGGCCTCGAGCGACGGGGCGATCTGGCGGCACGGGCCGCACCACGCCGCCCAGAAGTCCACCAGGACGGGCTTGTCGCTCTTGAGGACGTCGTCTTCGAAGGAAGCGTCGGTCACAGTCTTCAGGGCCACAGCGGCCTCCTTGATCTCGCGGGGTGTGTGGGGTGAGGAGAGACGTGGGTCAGACCGCGGGGGTCTCGGCCAGCTTCTCGCTGTCGGCGAGGGCGGCCAGGAAGCGCTCGGCGTCGAGCGCGGCGGAGCAGCCGGTACCGGCGGCCGTGATGGCCTGGCGGTAGGTGTGGTCGACGACGTCGCCGGCGCCGAAGACACCCGTGAGGTTGGTGCGCGTCGACGGGGCGGCCACCTGGAGGTAGCCCTCCTCGTCGAGGTCCAGCTGTCCCTTGAAGAGCTCGGTCCGCGGGTCGTGGCCCACGGCGATGAAGAGGCCGGTGACGGGCAGCTGACGGGTCTCGCCGGTCTTCGTGTCGCGCAGGGTCAGGCCGCTGAGCTTCTGCTCACCGTGGATCTCGGTGACCTCGCTGTCCCAGGCGAAGGAGATCTTCGGGTCGGCGAAGGCGCGCTCCTGCATGGCCTTCGAGGCGCGCAGGCTGTCCCGGCGGTGGACGATCGTGACGGACTTCGCGAAGCGCGAGAGGAAGGTGGCCTCCTCGATCGCGGTGTCGCCGCCGCCGACGACGGCGATGTCCTGGTCCTTGAAGAAGAACCCGTCGCAGGTGGCGCACCAGGAGACGCCGCGGCCGGAGAGCGTGTCCTCGTTCGGGAGGCCGAGCTTGCGGTGCTGGGAGCCCGTGGTGACGATGACGGCCTTGGCGCGGTGCACGGTGCCGGCGGTGTCGGTGACGGTCTTGATGTCACCGGTCAGGTCGACCGAGATGATGTCGTCGGGGACCAGCTCGGCGCCGAAGCGCTCCGCCTGGGCACGCATGTTGTCCATCAGGTCCGGGCCCATGATGCCGTCACGGAAGCCGGGGAAGTTCTCGACCTCGGTCGTGTTCATCAGGGCGCCACCGGCGGTGACGGCACCCTCGAAGACCAGGGGGTTCAGCGACGCTCGGGCGGTGTAGAGCGCAGCGGTGTAACCCGCGGGCCCGGAGCCGATGATGATCACGTTACGGACGTCGCTCACGGGTTACTTCCTCGTCTCTGCAGACTGCCACTGCCTACGGGGGCGGTCGTCTCGGTCACTCTCACCCCACCCAACGGATCCTAAGGGGCGTACATTCCCGAAACCGCCGCGCGGCGCCGTGACCGGACGGGGAGAGGGGTCAGGAGCGTGGGTAGGTCTCACTGAACAGGAGAGTGGCGGCCGGGCTTCCGCTGCCCGTGCCCTTGTCCGCGCAGGAGGCGTCGAGCACATAGGCCTGGACCCGGGTGGCGTCCGCCGGATCGGTCAGGACGAGCAGAAAGGCGGGCGTTCCCCGGTACTCGCCGCGCTCGT
Source organism: Streptomyces sp. NPDC002057 (assembly GCF_040296665.1). Lineage (NCBI taxonomy): Bacteria > Bacillati > Actinomycetota > Actinomycetes > Kitasatosporales > Streptomycetaceae > Streptomyces > Streptomyces sp. NPDC002057. The sequence continues at coordinate 108,022 of NZ_JBEOXR010000001.1, read as the reverse complement.
GAGCGAGCACCGCGTCGGTGCGGCCCGTACCGGCGAGGACACAGCTGGGGACGGCGGCAGCGTCTCTGTTCCGCTGGGTGGGCGTGCTCGCCTCGGCGGACATCGACTCCGGTCCGATTCCCTGGGGCGTTCTGGCGGTGCCTCCCTCGGTGAGGAGGGCCTGGACCCGGTCCTCGACCGGTGCACCGGAGAAGGGGCTGAGGGCCGCCCCGGCGGCGGTGTCGGCCTTCTGGACATCGGCAGTGCCACCGTCTGTGGTCAGGATCCCCGCCTGGCTCAGGTAGAGGCTCGTTCCGAGCACCACCGCGCCGAAGGCGGCACCGAGAGTGGAGAGCAGAGCGATCCTGCGGCGGCGAGGCCTCCGGGCCCGACCGGGGCCCGAAGCGGCGCTGGACCGACCGGCAGGGCGATCCGCGACCGGCTTGGGAGGGGTGCTGAGAGTCTTTTCGGACGGGGTGCGCGATGTTTCACGTGAAACAGGGGTGTCGCTCTCCGGCGTGGTGGCGGCGAGGAGGGCTTCGGCGGCGAGAGCGGCGTCGATCCGGCCGGCGATCTCCGTGGGCATGCGGGGCGGCCCGGGGAGGGTGCCGAGGAGGCCACGGATCTCCTCCAGCGAGGACCGGACGTCCGCGCAGAGGGAACAGCCGTCCACGTGCCGACGGACGTCGGCGGAGCGGGTCGGCGAGAGGAGCCCCTCGGTCAGATCGGAGATTTCCGAGACGTCCGGGTGCTGTGTGGTGTTGGCCTTGCCGGCCGTGGAAGTCACGTGCGCCCACCTCCGCCCTTCACAGCAGCTGGATCAGTCGGTCCGGTATCCGTCGGTCCCGGCACCGGTGGGACGGATGCCCCCGGCGTCCGGTTCCTTCCCCCATCGGAGCCCTCGTTACCCACGGTGTCGGCGCGCAGATGAGTGACCATCGGAAGCAGTCGCGCCCGCCCGCGCGCGCAGCGGCTCTTCACGGTGCCGGTGGGAACGCCGAGGATACGGGCCGCCTCCGCGACCCGGTATCCCTGCATGTCCACCAGGACGAGGGCGGCGCGCTGATCGGCGGGGATCTCGGCGAGGGCGGCGAGGACCTCGCGGTGGAGGTCCTGGCGCTCCACGGGTGCTTCGGCCGACTCGTGGGGATCGAGGAGCTGCTCGAAGCGGTCGTTGTCATCGACGGGCGAGGTCCTGCGGGAGGCCGTCTTGCGCGCACGGTCGAGGCAGGCGTTCACCGTGATGCGGTGGAGCCAGGTTGTGACGGCCGACTGGCCGCGGAAGGTGTGGGCAGCCCGGAAGGCCGAGATGAGGGCGTCCTGGACGGCGTCAGCGGCTTCCTCGCGGTCCCCCAGCGTTCGCAGGGCGACGGCCCAGAGCCGGTCGCGGTGTCGCCGCACGAGCTCACCGAAGGCGTCCGGGTCCCCGGCGACATGACGGGCCAGAAGGTCGTCGTCCGTCGCGGTCCGGGGATCGTCAGCCGCTGGTGCCACGGTTCCCCTCCTCGCTAGGCAGCCGTGCAGGCATTCAATCCGGTCCGTGCCCGGAAGTAAATGAGCGCCGAGCTGGGCTCGGCGCTCATCAAGGGGGTGTGCGCAGGCGCTAGGGGGTGGTCCCCTGGAACGACAGGTTCGTGATCGCCTGCTTGAAGCCGGCCCCGAAGTACTGGTCACCGTTGGAGTACGGCACCGAGGTCATCCAGAGGAGCACGTAGCGGGTCTTGACCGGTGTCGTGGTCTCCGGCTTCGCCGTGGAGCCCGAGGTCTCGACCGTGGCGATCTTCTTCATGGAGTCCAGGCCACCGGAGGGCGACAACGAGTCCGCCGCGTACAGGGTGATCGCGGTGTTCGGCCCGCTGTAGCGGAGCCCTATGGAGGCGGACGAGACGTTCTGCTCGCTCCCGAGGTCGTAGACGATCCCGACACCCTGCTTGTACGGCGCCAGGACGGGGCCGCCGACGAAGGTCTTGGTGCGCCAGTACGAGGCGCTGTCGCTGTCGTAGGTGTTGCCGACACCGTCGGGGTTCTGCGGCAGACCGTCGGGGGCGTACTCCTCGGCGGACCGGATCGTGAGCGGCTTGGGCGGCTCGGGCTTCTCGTCGTCGACCGTCGGCGCGATGTCGGTCGGCTTGGTCGTGTTGTCCTTGCCGAGAAGACGGTCCGCGATCTGCCAGCTGCCGAGGCCGAGGGCGGCGATGAGCAGGGCCGAGACGGTCCACTTCAGCACCTTGCCGGTGCGGCTCTGCAGCGGAGGCGGCGGGACGACCACCGGCTGGGTGACCGCCGGGCGCGGCTGGGGACGCCCGTACGTGCCCTGCTGGTAGGTCGTGCGCTGGTACTCGGGCGGCGCGGCGAACTCCGGCTCGGGCGGCTTCACCCGGGGCATCGCGGCCACGGCCTTGGCCAGCTCGTCGGGAGTGGTGCAGGGCGGCTCCTGGCGCGAGGCGGTGGCCCCGTCGTTCGCCAGGGCGCGCATGGCGATCTCCGAGAGGCCCCGGTGGACGCCGGCTCGTACCTGGTCGGGCGGGAGCAGCCCGACTCCCTTGGGGAGCCCGGAGAGGCCGTAGGCGTCGCTGTCGTACGGCCAGCGCTGGGTGAGCGAGGCGTACAGGAGTGCGCCGATGGCCTCGGTGTCGCTGCGCTGCGGACGTTCGGCGGTGATGCCGCGCAGGGCGGCGTTCACGGCCAGGCCGCGGATCCGGTACTGGCCGGTGGAGCTGCGCAGGACGGCGCTCGGCGTGAGCCGGAGGTGGGCGAGGCCTTCGCGGTGCGCGGCGGCCATGGCCTGGGAGACCTGGCTGACGAGCTGATAGGCGTCGTGGGGCTCCAGCGGACCGGCCGCGAGCAGCGTGGTCAGTTCGGTGGAGTCGGGCAGCCACTCGTGCACGACGTACACGAGGTCGTTCTCCTCGACGGCATCGAGGACCTGCACGAAGCGCGGGTCACCGAGGAGTGCCGAGGAGCGCGCCGCGGCCAGGACCGAACGGGCCCTGGGATGGTCGGCGGGCAGCAGGTGGACCCCGACGGCACGCCGAAGTTTCTCGTCGACGGCCCGCCAGCTGCTGAAGCCGTCCAGACGGGTGACGCACTCCTCCAGCCGGTACCGCCTGGCCAGCTTGTGACCGCTGTGCAGCTCCGGAGCCGTGATGGAGGGCTGTTCGCCGCTCTGTCGTTCGACCGCCTTCTTCTCCGTGGCCTCGGCGGACGTGTCCGCCGCCTTCTGCTTGTCCGCCACCCCGTCGGTCGCGGCCGTGTCCGCCTTGGCGGTCAGCGGGTCGTCACCGCTGTTGTCGGCCACGTCGACGGCAGCCGTGCTACGTTCCGCCACCGTCGTTCCTGCCTCCCCATCCGTTGCGCCACATCCAACAGCCAAGCCAATTGTGCCCACAGTCGGACGCTATGCACGACACGCGGTTCCCCCCGATGGTTGTGCGGGGTCCGTCGGTTCAGCGTCCCAGACGTCCGCGCACCATGCCGACCAGGGTGTTCAGCTCCGTGATCCGCATGCGCTTGGCCGCGACGAAGAAGACACCGAGGAGGACCGCTCCGCCGACGAGCAGGGCGACGAGCGAGCCCAACGCCCCCTCGCCGAGGAGCTTCAGCAGGCCGAAGCCGACCGCGCCGGAGACGATCGCTGCGGGCACGGAGGCCATGCAGAGGCGCGCGTAGGTCCGCAGGACGTGGGTGCCGTCCAGGTCGCCGCCCAGCACCTTGCGGAGGCGGCGCCACGCGATGCCGACCCCGACGGCGTAGGCGAGCCCGTACGAGGCGGCCATGCCGACGACGGCCCACTGGGCGGGCAGGACGACGTAACAGATCGTCGAGGCGGCCGCGTTGACGGCGGCGACGATGACGGTGTTGTAGAAGGGCGTCCGGGTGTCCTCGTAGGCGTAGAAGCCGCGGAGGACGACGTACTGGACGGAGTAGGGGATCAGTCCGAGGCCGAAGGCCATCAGGATGAAGCCCATGCCCTGGGCTGCTTCGATGCCGCTGGAGGCGTAGAGCAGGGTGCACATCGGGACGCCGAGCGCCAGGAAGGCGAAGGAGACCGGGACGATCGCGACCGCCGAGTTGCGCAGCCCCTGCGAGATGTCGTCCCGGACGGCGCCCGGGTCGTTGTCGTGGGCGGCGCGGGAGATCCGCGGCAGCAGCGCGGCCATGACGGAGACCGTGATGATGGCCTGCGGCATGCCCCAGATCAGCTGGGCGTTCGAGTAGGCGAGGAAGCCGGCACCGTTCTTCCCGGACTCCTCACCGGCGGCCGTGGCGAGCTGGGTGACGACCAGGACGCCCGCCTGGTTGGCGAGGACGAAGAGCACGGTCCACTTGGCGAGCTTGACCGTCTTGCCGAGCCCGTGGCCCTTCCAGTCGAAGCGGGGGCGGAAGCGGAAGCCGGTCTCACGCAGGTACGGGATCATCGCCAGGGCCTGGACGACGAGTCCGAGCAGGGTGCCGATGCCGAGCAGGCGGATGCCGTCCTCCGGGATGGTCTGCACACCCATCTGGGACTCGGCGGAGGTGCCGTAGACCCAGATGAACAGGCCGAAGGTGACGATCATGACGATGTTGTTGAGGACCGGGGTCCACATCATCGCGCCGAACTTGCCGCGGGCGTTGAGGATCTGACCCATCACCACGTGCACACCCATGAAGAAGATCGTGGGCAGGCAGTAGCGGGCGAAGGTGACGGCCACGCTGTTGGCCGCGGCGTCGTCGGCGATGGTGTTCGACATCAGCCGGATCAGCACGGGCGCCGCGAAGACGGCGAGGACCACGATCGCGCCGAGCGCCACCATGACCAGGGTGAGCAGACGGTTGGCGTAGGCCTCGCCGCCGTCCTCGTCGTTCTTCATCGAGCGGACGAGCTGCGGCACGAAGACCGAGTTGAGACCGCCGCCGACGGTGAGGATGTAGATCATCGTCGGCAGGGTGTAGGCGATGGTGAAGGTGTCACCGAGCAGCGCCGCGCCGAGGGCGCCGGTGATCACCAGGCTGCGGACGAAGCCGGTGAGCCGGGAGACCAGGGTGCCGGCCGCCATCACCGCGCTCGACTTCAGCAGCCCGGAGGCGCGGCCGGACTTCTTCGGGGCGGGGGCGGGCATCGGGTCCGGCTCCGGGGCGGGCGGGGGTACCTGGCCGGGCGTCTGCTGGTCCCGGTACAGGTGGGCGAAGGCGTCCGTCTCGGGCTGCTCCTCGCCGGCGCGGGTGACGAGGTCGTCGACGCCGGTGAACTGGACCGTGCGCGCGTCGTCGCCGTACGGCAGGTGGCGCGAGGGGCCGTCGGGCTCCGGCGCCGGGGTCTGGGCCCACACCCGCGGGTCGGGAGCGTGCTGGGGCGTCGCGGGCTGCTGGTAGAGCGGCTGCGGGTCCGGGTAGGTGCCGGGCGGGGGCGGCGGGTGCGCGGCGCGGTCGTAGAGCGCCTCGGTCACCGGGTCCTGCGCGGAGAGGTCCTGGGCCCGGTACGGGTCATGGGTGTAGGCGTCCTGGACGTAGGGGTCCTGGGCGTACGGGTTCTGCGTGTAGGGGTCCTGGGCGTAGGGGGCCTGCCCGTGCGGACCTGGGGCGCCCTGCTGCGGGGGCGGCACCGGCGGGTAGCCGGAGCCGGAGGGTGCCGCGGGCGTCCCACCGGGCGGGGCGGTGCCGCCCGCGCCCTGGCCGCGGTCACCGTCGTACGGCGCGTTCATGGTTACCCCACCTCATCGTCCCCGGCCGACCGGCCACGACATCGCTCAACGGTCCACTTTCTCACCCGCGCCCGACGGGTCGCCGCTTTCGGGCCCGGTGTCCGGTGTCGGGTCACTCGGCTGCTCGGGTTCGCCGCCGTCGGGCTCCTCCGTGGGCACCCCGGCCTCCGTCCCCGGCTCCGCGTCCGTCTCCGTCTCGTCCGCCTCGGTCTCCGCCTCCGCCGCCTCGGCCTCGGCGTTCCGGGCGGCCACCCGCTTGCGAGCGCTGTACATCCGCACACCGGCCAGGACGAGGAGGAGGACTCCGCCCGCGATCACGAGCATCACCGTGGCGGTGATCTCGGAGACCTTCACGGTGAAGGTCATCGGCTGACCGTACGGGGTGCCGTCCTCGGTGTAGAGCTGGGCCGTCATCGGCACCTGGCCGTTGACGGTGGCGGAGGCGTTGAACTTCACCGACTGGCTGTGGCCGCCGCTGATCTTCACGGGCAGCTCGGCGCTCGCCTCGTCGTTCAGGTTCAGCCGGCTCTTGTTGCTGGAGGTGAGCCGCAGCACGAGGTGCACGTCCTGCAGCAGCTTGTTCTGGACGGTCACGGGGATCGTCGCGCTGCGGCCGGAGAGCGTGAGGTCGGACTTGTCGACCAGCTGGACGCCCTCGGTGAGGGTCTGCAGGTACTCCAGGACGTTGATCCGGTAGAGCGCGGCGGCTCTGGCCTGCCCCCGCCACGAGGTCGACATCTCGCGGTTGATCGCGTTGCCGAACGGGGTGACGACCCGGTCCTCGGAGGAGAGGATGACCTTGAAGTCGTCCAGCTCGTCCCGGGTGGTCTTCATGTCACGGAAGGCCTGGACCGGAAGCTCCCGGTCGCGCAGCTTCTTCGGGTAGCGCGAGCTGCTGGGCACCGCGGTGGAGGCGTCCGGGTCCGGCTTGGCCTTGGCGGCCGCCAGGAGGTCGATCGGCTGGCTCCAGCGGCGTCCGGAGAGGCCGTGCAGGGCGGCCGCCATGGTCTGCGCCTGGGCGACCGTGGGCACCCGCTGGGGAGCCACCACGATGCTGCGCTGGTCCTCGGGCTGCTCCAGGGTGACCGCGAGGGACTGCGAGAGGAACTCCTGGACCGCGAGCGTCGAGTTCTCCGCACGGACCATGTCGCCCTCGAAGGCGGTGGACAGGAGCGCGTCGCTCACCACGGCCGTGGTGTTGCCGTTCCCCAGCGGACGTGCCGCCGTGGGCGTGTAGGCGAGGTCGTCGCGGACGCTGTCGCTGCGGGCGATCACCTTGTCGGCGCCGGCCGAGGTCGCCACCGCCACGATGGAGGGGTCGACGGCCCCGTCGGCGGGCCAGGCGAAGTCGGTGGCGGGCTGGACGTGCAGGACGGTCTCGACCGTCATCGCGGCGAGGGCGGTCGCCGACTGGAGGTGTCCGAGCGAGCCGGGCACGTCCTTGCCGCGGTGGGCCAGGGAGGCGACGTCGGGGTCCGCGAAGGGCAGGGCCACGATCTTGCGGCCCTCGATCGCCTTCATCAGCGAGTTCAGCCAGTTCTCGGCGACGACCTGGTTCGGTCCGGGGACGTGCAGGGTGCCGTCCTTGACGCGGTAGCCGTTCGCCATGGCGTCGACGGAGGCGAGCAGATCCGGGTCGACCACCCAGGTCACCGGAAGGTCCTTGCCCAGCGAGACCATCTGGTCGAGCCGTCCGCCCGGCTTCAGCTCGGCCGCCAGGGCGTCGTCCTCGAAGACCGGGGTCTGCTGGTCGTCGGTCGCCGTCTCCGCCGAGATGTGCGACGAGGAGATCAGCGGCCAGAGGTAGGTGAGCTGGGTCTTCTTCTCGGTGGCCTCGGGCTGGTACGGCACGAAGGTGCGCTCGATGCCGAGCACCCGGTCGTAGCGCCGGTCCGAGGTCTGCCCGGTCAGGGAGACGCCCAGCTGGTAGACGCCCGCCTCGTCGAGTCCGAGTTCGGAGACCGGTACGGAGAGGGAGAAGTCGGCACTGAGGCCGGCGCCGAGCCGGGGGATCTCGACGGCCGGCGCCTCGTCGAGGGGCGCCGGGTCGCTGTCGCTCCGGTAGCCGGAGCGGCCCGTCACCTGCTCGATCTCGCTGCGGCTCGTCATCCGCGGCCCGACGCGCAGATCCACGGTCGCGTCGGTGATGGTCTTCTTGCCGCGGTTGGTCACCGTCCCGGTGACGGTGACGGTGTCCCCCTCGACCGGTGCGCTCGGAGCCAGCGTGTCGAGAGACACATCGACGGTCTTCGATCCGGTGGCGTCCTCGGCGGCCGACGCCGGGGACGTGGCCGGGGCCTGGAGCAGCCCGGCGAGGAGCGGCGCGCCGACGGCGATGGTGATCGTGCGCCGCAGCCATCGGCGGGCAGGTGAGGGACCGGTTCCCTGGATGTCTGCCGCCTCGGCCACGCGTTCGCCCGTCCTCGTCGTTGTCGGTGATACCAGCGGGGTGGGTGCTTCCCGGTTGCTGTGTCCAGGCATGGTAACGAGGCACGCTGGGAGCAAGTGCCGGGGACTGCTCCAGGCGATCTTCGACCGGTGGTCGTATGGCGGCTCCCGACGCCCGGCCCACGGGAAAAACGGGGACGTCGCCGCGAGCCGGGGCACGTACCCTTTTCTGTTGTGCCGAACGCCAACGAAGACACCCCGACTGCACTGAGCCAGGTGCAACGCCGCGCGGTCAGTGAACTGCTGCGCGTGTCCCCTGTCGCCGACGACCTCGCCCGCCGTTTCCAGGAGGCCGGGTTCAGCCTTGCGCTGGTCGGTGGCTCGGTGCGGGACGCCTTGCTCGGCCGGCTCGGCAACGACCTGGACTTCACCACCGACGCCCGCCCCGAGGACGTTCTGAAGATCGTCCGTCCGTGGGCCGACGCCGTGTGGGAGGTCGGCATCGCCTTCGGAACGGTCGGCTGCCAGAAGGACGCCCGCGTCGGAGACGTCGATCAGCGCTTCCAGGTCGAGGTCACCACGTACCGCTCGGAGGCGTACGACCGGACCTCTCGCAAGCCCGAGGTCTCCTACGGCGACTCCATCGACCAGGACCTCGTCCGGCGCGACTTCACCGTCAACGCCATGGCCGTGGCGCTCCCCGAGAAGGAGTTCATCGACCCGTACGGCGGTCTTGAAGACCTCGCCGCCCGGGTGCTGCGCACGCCGGGTACGCCGGAGGAGTCCTTCTCGGACGACCCGCTGCGCATGATGCGCGCCGCGCGTTTCGCCGCTCAGCTGGACTTCGAGGTCGCCCCCGAGGTCGTCACGGCGATGAAGGAGATGTCCGGGCGGATCGAGATCGTCTCCGCGGAGCGGGTCCGTGACGAGCTCAACAAGCTGCTGCTCTCGGCCCACCCGCGGAAGGGCCTCGGGCTCCTCGTGGACACCGGTCTCGCCGATCACGTGCTCCCCGAGCTGCCCGCGCTGCGCCTGGAGAGTGACGAGCACCACCGCCACAAGGACGTCTACGAGCACTCGCTGACCGTGCTCGACCAGGCGATCGACCTGGAGGAGGACGGCCCGGACCTGGTTCTGCGCATCGCCGCCCTGCTCCATGACATCGGCAAGCCGCGGACCCGCCGCTTCGAGAAGGACGGCCGGGTCTCCTTCCACCATCACGAGGTGGTGGGCGCGAAGATGACCAAGAAGCGCATGACCGCGCTCAAGTACTCCAACGAGATGATCAAGGACGTCTCGCAGCTCGTGGAACTGCACCTCCGCTTCCACGGCTACGGGACCGGGGAGTGGACCGATTCGGCCGTGCGCCGCTACGTCCGCGACGCCGGGCCGATGCTCTCGCGTCTGCACAAGCTGACCCGCTCCGACTGCACCACGCGCAACAAGCGCAAGGCGAGCGCGCTCTCCCGTGCCTACGACGGGCTGGAGGACCGCATCGCCCAGCTCCAGGAGCAGGAGGAGCTGGACTCGATCCGTCCCGACCTCGACGGCAACCAGATCCAGGAGATCCTGGGCATCGGTCCCGGCCCTGCTATCGGACAGGCGTACAAGTTCCTGCTGGAGCTCCGGCTGGAGAACGGGCCGATGGAGCACGACCAGGCCGTGGGCGCGCTCAAGGAGTGGTGGGACGCGCAGAGCTGAGCCGGTTCCGGGCGCGGCGGTGTTTCACGTGAAACACCGGTGCCCGCGACAGCGACGAGGGGTGGTGTTTCACGTGAAACATCACCCCTCGGTGCGTTCGCCTCGCAGTGCCAGCGCGATCCCCGCGTAGATCACGGCGACCAGCACGATCAGCAGGGCGGAGCGACCGTCGGGCGGCAGCATCAGCGCCGCGACCCCCGCCGCGGCCACGAAGGCGACGTTGAACAGCACGTCGTAGAGCGCGAAGACCCGGCCTCGGTAGGCATCGTCCACGGACGTCTGCACCACGGTGTCGGTCGCGATCTTGGCCCCCTGGGTGGTGAGGCCGAGGACGAAGGCGGCGACGAGGAAGGGCGTGGGGGCGAAGGTCAGCCCGAGTGTCGGTTCGAGCACGGCCGCGGTGGCCGCGCACACCGTCATCCAGCCGAAGGGGCCGAACCGCGCCACCGCCCAGGGGGAGAGCAGGGCCGCGGCGAAGAAGCCCGCGCCCGAGGCGGCGACGGCGAGCCCGAGGAGCCCGAGGCCTTCGGACTCCGTGGAGCTCCAGGCGTAGCGGCAGAGCATGAGCACGGTGACGAGCAGAGCGCCGTAACAGAAGCGCATGAGGCCCACGACGGCGAGAGCGCGGGCTGCGGGCCGTCGCTCGGCGAGGTGGCGCACTCCTGAGGCCAGGCCCCGAGCCGTGGAGGCCAGGGCTGAGCGGAGGCGCTGCGGCACGAGTTCCGGGTCGGGCCCGAGGAGCTCTCGGGACATCCGCAGCGAGGCGAGGGCGGCGCAGAGGTAGAGCACGGCACCGAAGGCCACCACGGCCGCGTCGGACGAGCCGACGATCAGCTGGATGCCGAACGCGAGGCCCCCGCCCAGGGTCGCGGCGAGGGTGCCTGCGGTGGGGGAGAGCGAGTTCGCCACGACGAGCCGCTCGGCGTCGACGACCCGTGGGAGCGAGGCGGAGAGCCCCGCGAGGACGAAGCGGTTGACGGCGGTGACGGAGAGCGCGGAGGCGTAGAAGAGCCACTCGGGGACGGAGGCGAGGACGAGCAGGGCGGTCCCGCCGGCGAGCAGGGCGCGCAGGAGGTTGCCGTACAGGAAGACCTGGCGTCGCTGCCATCGGTCCAGCAGCACGCCGGCGAACGGCCCGACGAGCGAGTACGGGAGCAGGAGGACCGCCATGGCGGAGGCGATGGCGGTGGGCGAGGTCTGTTTCTCGGGGGAGAAGACGACGTACGTGGCGAGGGCCACCTGGTAGACGCCGTCGGCGCACTGCGACAGCAGCCGCACGGCGAGCAGGCGGCGGAAGTTCGTCAGGCGCAGGAGTACGCGCAGATCACGTACGACGGACATGCCCGCAAGACTCACATACGAAGAGGGCCCCCGGGCAGCGGCTCGGGGACCCTCGATCGACAAGCGTGGTGAGCTTTAGCGCTCGACCTCACCCTTGATGAACTTCTCGACGTTGGCCAGGGCCTCGTCGTCGAAGTACTGCACCGGCGGGGACTTCATGAAGTACGAGGACGCGGAGAGGATCGGGCCGCCGATGCCGCGGTCCTTGGCGATCTTCGCGGCGCGCAGGGCGTCGATGATGACACCCGCCGAGTTCGGGGAGTCCCACACCTCGAGCTTGTACTCCAGGTTCAGCGGAACGTCGCCGAAGGCGCGGCCCTCGAGGCGCACGTACGCCCACTTGCGGTCGTCCAGCCAGGCCACGTAGTCCGACGGACCGATGTGGACGTTCTTCTCGCCCAGCTCGCGGTCGGGGATCTGCGAGGTGACGGCCTGGGTCTTGGAGATCTTCTTGGACTCCAGGCGGTCGCGCTCCAGCATGTTCTTGAAGTCCATGTTGCCGCCGACGTTGAGCTGCATCGTGCGCTCAAGACGGACACCACGGTCCTCGAACAGCTTCGCCATCACGCGGTGCGTGATGGTCGCGCCGACCTGCGACTTGATGTCGTCGCCGACGATCGGGACGCCCGCCTCGGTGAACTTGTCCGCCCACTCCTTGGTGCCGGCGATGAAGACCGGAAGAGCGTTGACGAACGCGACCTTGGCGTCGATGGCGGCCTGCGCGTAGAACTTCGCGGCAGCCTCGGAACCCACCGGCAGGTAGCAGACGAGAACGTCGACCTGACGGTCCTTGAGGACCTGGACGACGTCGACCGGCTCCTCGGCGGACTCCTCGATGGTCTGGCGGTAGTACTTGCCGAGACCGTCGAGCGTGTGACCGCGCTGGACCGTGACGCCGCTGTTCGGGACGTCGCAGATCTTGATGGTGTTGTTCTCGCTGGCGCCGATGGCGTCCGAGAGGTCGAGGCCGACCTTCTTCGCGTCGACGTCGAAGGCGGCGACGAACTCGACGTCACCGACGTGGTACTCGCCGAACTGGACGTGCATGAGGCCGGGCACCTTGGCCGCCGGGTCGGCGTCCTTGTAGTACTCGACGCCCTGAACCAGCGAGGCGGCGCAGTTGCCCACGCCGACGATGGCTACGCGAACCGAACCCATTCCGGTTGCTCCCTGTGTAATCGTGGAAGCCCTGCTGTGTGCAGGGTTTCACTTGGCGGTGTCGTCGGACGGATCCGGCCGGGTACTGCCCCCGTGCCGGGGCAGGCCGCCCGTCTCTCCAGAATCGTTGTCGTGCAGAGCGGGGGCATCGGGGCCGGATCGCTGATCCCGCCCCGCCCGCTCGCTCTCGATGAGCTCGTTCAGCCAGCGCACTTCGCGCTCCACGGACTCCATTCCGTGGCGCTGCAGCTCAAGTGTGTAGTCGTCGAGGCGCTCGCGGGTCCGTGCCAGGGAGGCGCGCATCTTCTCCAGACGCTCCTCCAGCCGGCTGCGGCGCCCTTCGAGGACGCGCATCCGCACCTCGCGCTCGGTCTGACCGAAGAAGGCGAAGCGTGCTGCGAAGTGCTCGTCCTCCCAGGCGTCCGGGCCGGTGTGGGAGAGGAGCTCCTCGAAGTGCTCCTTCCCCGCGGGTGTCAACCGGTAGACGATCTTGGCTCGGCGTCCTGCGAGTGAAGCGGCGAGGGCCTCCTCGGGTGCGCTGCCCGGTTCCTCGATCAACCAGCCGTTGGCGACCAGCGTCTTGAGGCAGGGGTACAGCGTTCCGTAGCTGAAGGCCCGGAAGACGCCCAGCGAGGTGTTGAGCCGTTTCCGCAGCTCGTACCCGTGCATCGGAGCCTCGCGCAGCAGGCCGAGAACGGCGAACTCGAGGATGCCGGAGCGTCTGCTCATTCGTCGCCTCCTCCTCCGCCTTCGGGGCCCTTATGCCGTGCTGATGTATCGACTCGATACATCAGCACGATAGAACGGCCCGAGTGTCTCGACAAGTGGGACCGCCGTGACCGGCGTCACATCGTCAATTCACAGTGATCGAGTTGCCTGATTTGGGGTGAAGTCCGGCCGTAGGTGGGTTTTGGCCGTGCGTAGGCTGTGCGGCATGCAGAAGACCGGGAACCGAGCGATGCCGTGGGGCGTCAGTGCTCCGGGTGACCGGCTGCGATACGGAGGGGCCTCCGATGGGGTTCCGGCCGTGCGCATTTCGGGGGGACCGGAACTCAACTGCCGCTTCCAGGCGTATGTGCCTGCCCGAGGAGTAGTCGTTCGATGAGCGAGCATCGTCGCAAAATGCCGCCGCAGCAGCCGCCGACGGGCGGTCGCGCGGCGGCACGGCGCGCTGCCCAACAGCCGGTGGGCCGCAGGTCGGCCCCGGCCCAGGACGTCGGTACGGGGGCCCCTTCGGCCTCGTACGGGCCCACTTCCTCCCATGGGGAGGAGCCGCGCCCCTACGGGGGTCGTGCGGAGGCGCGGAGGGCCGCCCAGCGCGGCAGCCGCCGGAAGGGGGCCGAGAACGGCCCCGGGGGCCCCGGTGGCCCCGGTGGCGGACGCCGTGGAGGTGGCGGCGGAGGCCGTGGCGGCGGTGCGGGGCGCGGCCCCGGCCCCGGAGGCCGCCCGCCCGGCAAGAAGCGGATGATCGACTACCCGCGCTACGGCAAGTACGGCTGGCGCCGCTGGATGCCGTCGTGGCGGCTCGTGACGGGCACGTTCCTGTTCTTCGCCGCCAGCCTGATGGGCGCGGCCGCGATCGCGTACTCGCAGGTCGAGATCCCCAACGAGGCTCTGACCGCGAAGTCGCAGAACAACATCTACTACTGGGCCGACGGCTCCCGCATGGTCGCGACGGGCAGCGGTACGAACCGCCAGATCGTCCCGTTCGCGAAGATCCCGAAGTCCATGCAGAACGCGGTGATCTCGGCGGAGAACAAGACCTTCTGGGACGACTCCGGAATCGACCCCATGGGCATCGGCCGCGCCGTGTGGAACATGGCGAAGGGCGGCGAGACCCAGGGCGGTTCGACGATCACCCAGCAGTACGTCAAGAACAACCGTCTTGACGACCAGTCGCAGACCGTCAGCCGGAAGGTGAAGGAACTCTTCATCTCCATGAAGGTCGGCAGCGAGGTCGACAAAGACGTGATCATGGCGGGCTACCTGAACACCTCGTACTACGGCCGCGGCGCGTACGGGATCCAGGCGGCGGCCCGCGCCTACTTCAACAAGGACGCGGAGGAGCTCGACCCCAGCCAGTCGGCGCTGCTCGCCGCGGTGCTGAAGGGCGCGACCTACTACGACCCCGCCGGCTACCCCGAGATCGACTCCGCCGCCACACGGGAGAAGAACACGGAGCGGGCCACCAAGCGGTGGAAGTGGATCCTCGACGAGATGCAGAACGACGGGCATCTCCCGGCCGCCGAGCGCGCGAAGTACCAGACCTTCCCCAAGGTCGAGAAGCAGAAGAAGAGCGCCAACCTGGGCGGTCAGATCGGCTACCTGGTCAGCACCGCCAAGGCCAACATCAACGCGCAGTTCGGCATCACCGAGCAGGACCTGGAGCGCGGCGGCTACGAGATCCACACCACCTTCGACAAGAACAAGGTGGTCACGCTCGAGAAGTCGGTCAACAAGATCCTGGACGAGTACATCGATCCGAAGAAGCGTCCGGAGACGGACAAGCACGTCCAGTTCGGCGGCGCCTCCGTCGACACGGAGACCGGGAAGATCGTCGCCATCTACGGCGGCGTCGACGCGACCAAGCACTTCCAGAGCAACGCCGACAACACCGGCGCCCAGGTCGGATCGACGTTCAAGCCCTTCGTGCTCGCCGCCGCGATGAAGGACGGGGTCCGCGACCCCGAGCTGGGGGCCACCCAGGACTCGACCACGCGCAAGCTCGTCGACCCGGACAAGAGCCGCTACTCCGGCAAGAACAAGCTGGCGGTCCGGAAGTACAACGGCGAGATCTGGCACAACGAGAAGGGCGAGGAGTGGCGCCAGGCCAATGACGACAACGCGAGCTACGGGGACATCACCCTGCGCCGCGCCATGGTCCGGTCCGCCAACTCGCCGTTCGTGCAGCTCGGCATGGACGTCGGCATCGACAAGGTCCGCGAGGCCGCGGTCGCCGCGGGTCTGCGTCCCGACTCCCTCGTGCAGGGAGAGGTGCCGTCGTTCTCGCTCGGTGTCTCCAGCCCGAGCGCCATCCGCATGGCCGGTGCCTACGCGACCTTCGCCAACGAGGGGAAGCAGAACGACCCCTACTCGGTGGAGTCCGTCAAGAAGGACGGCGTCGTCATCAAGGAGCACGAGTCGAAGGAGAAGGCCCCCTTCTCTCCCGCCATCGCCAACAACGTCACCGACGTCCTCCGGTCCGTCGTGGAGGACGACGAGGGCACCGGCAAGAAGGCGCGGATCCCGGGTCGGGCCGTGGCCGGCAAGACCGGTACGACCGACGACAACAAGTCGGCCTGGTTCGTCGGCTACACCCCGCAGCTGGCGACCGCGATCGACATGTACCGCTTCGACGACGACGAGTCGAAGAAGGGCCGCGAGTTCCTGAAGATGTACGGCACGGGTGACCAGCCGAAGATCCACGGCTCGTCGTTCCCGTCCCGTATCTGGCACGACTACATGACCCAGGCCGTGGCGGAGTACCCGAAGAAGGACTTCCCGAAGCCGGACAAGCTGGAGGGCGCCGTGCCCGTCTTCGGCGGTGGGGCCACCAGCCCGACGCCGAGCCCGACGGCCACTCCCACGCCCACCGAGACCACGATGCCCCCGACGACTCCCCCGGCCACGACGACGGCGCCGCCGACGACGACTCCCCCGCCGACCAGGACGACGAAGCCGGGCAAGCCGACGTGTGACGTCTGGGACTGGGACTGCAACAACACCGGGGAACCGGGCGACCCCGGAGGCAACACGGGGCAGCCCACCACCACGCCGCCCACCATGCCCACCTCGCCGACCGGCACACCGACGGACGACGAGAACGGAAACGGCAACAGACCCGGTGGCGGGGCCTGGAACCCCTGATCCTCCGCCGGGGCACTTTTCGAGGGCCGCCGCGTCCGCCCGTACCTTCCGTACGGGCCGGCCGCGGCGGCCCTCGCCGTTTTCCCGGAGACGTACGGCAGGATGTCCCCCATGCCGAGCCTCCAGAAGACGAGCGCGCCGCAGGACCGGCCGCAGGGCCGCTCGCAGACGGTCATCCCCACCCACCGGGACAAGGTGGCCGCAGCGGGCAGCGAACTGATCGGCGGCCCCTACGGGCGCCGGGCGCTCACCGGCACCGGGCAGCTGACGCCGGTGCGGGTGATCGCCCTCGTGGCCATCGGCATGTTCGCGCTCGGCATGGTGCAGAAGCTGCCCTGCTACAACTGGGCCTGGTTCCGGGGCACGACCTCCCAGTACACCCACGCCTGTTACTCGGACATCCCGCACCTCTTCTCCGGGCGGGGCTTCGCGGACGGCCTGGTGCCCTACTTCGACCGGCTGGGCGGCGACATACCGTTCCTGGAGTACCCCGTTCTGACGGGTCTGTTCATGGAGGTCGCGGCCTGGCTGACGCCGGGCGGCGGCGACACGATGCAGCGCGAGCAGTCGTACTGGCTGGCCAACGCGGGTCTGCTGATGGTCTGCGCGGCCGTTCTCGCGGTCTGTGTGAGCCGCACGCACCGCCTCCGTCCCTGGGACGGGCTGCTCGTCGCCCTGGCGCCGTCGGTCGCGCTCACCGCCACGATCAACTGGGACATACTGGCCGTCGCGCTGACCGGCGCCGCGGTTCTGATGTGGTCGCGCGGCCGTCCGCTGGCCTTCGGCATCCTGCTCGGCCTCGCCACCGCCGCCAAGTTCTACCCGATACTGCTCCTCTGCCCGCTCCTGCTGCTCTGCTGGCGGGCCGGGAAGTGGCGGCAGTACGGGGCCGCGGTGCTCGGCGCGGGCGGCGCGTGGCTGGTGGTGAACCTGCCCGTGATGGTGCTGGCACCCGAGGGGTGGAAGCAGTTCTACCTCTTCAGCCGCCACCGCAACGTCGACTTCGGCTCGGTCTGGCTGCTGGTCAGCCAGCGCACGGGCGCCACGATCACGCCGGACCGGGCCAACCTGTACGCGCTGCTCCTGATGCTGGCGGCGGTCGCGGGTCTCGCCTACCTGGCGTTCACGGCGCCCCGCAGGCCCCGCTTCGCCCAGCTGGCCTTCCTGATCGTCGCCGCGTTCGTCCTGACCAACAAGGTCTACTCACCGCAGTACGTCCTGTGGCTGGTCCCGCTGGCGGCGCTCGCCCGGCCGCGCTGGCGCGACTTCCTGATCTGGCAGGCGTGCGAGGTCATGTACTTCGCGGGCGTCTGGATGTACCTGGCGTTCACCGCCAGCGGCAACAAGCAGGGACTGCCGGTCGACGGCTACCAGTTCGCGATCGTCCTGCACCTGGCCGGCACCCTGTACCTGTGCGTGGTGGTCGTACGCGACATCCTGAGGCCCGAGAAGGACCCGGTCCGGCAGGACGGCTCGGACGACCCCTCCGGAGGCGTCCTGGACGGCGCGGAGGACGTCTTCGTCGCGGGCAGGGCCGCCCACCCGGCCCGCCACGCGGCACCGGCCGCGGACGACGGGCAGCGGGTGGAATGGGGCACCCCCGGAGAGCGGGGCTTCCGGGGGTGAGGCGGGTCCGGCCGGCTCAGCGCTCGACGAGCCGGTCGAACTGCGTCGTGGTGTGGCGCAGATGCGCCACGAGCTCGTCGCCGACCCGGGGCTCCTGGGCGTCGGCCGGCACGAACAGGATCGACACCTGCATGTGCGGCGGCTCGGCGAACCAGCGCTGCTTCCCGGCCCAGACGAACGGCGACAGGTTCCGGTTGACGGTGGCGAGACCGGCCCGCGCGACGCCCTTGGCACGGGGCATGACGCCGTGCATCGCCTTGGGGGCCTCCAGGCCCACGCCGTGCGAGGTGCCGCCGGCGACGACGACCAGCCAGCCGTCCGACGCGGCCTTCTGCTGGCGGTAGCCGAACCGGTCGCCCTTGGCGACGCGGGTCACGTCGAGGACCGCGCCCCGGTACTCCGTGGCGTCGTGGTCGCCCAGCCACAGCCGGGTGCCGATCCGGGCCCGGAAGCGGGTCTGGGGGAACTGCTGCTGCAGCCGCGCCTGCTCCTCGGCCCGCAGGTGGCTGACGAACATGGTGTGCAGCGGCAGCCGGGCGGCCCGCAGCCGGTCCATCCAGCCGATGACCTCCTCGACGGCGTCGGTGCCGTCGGGGCGGTCCAGGGGCAGGTGGAGCGCGAAGCCCTCGAGCCGTACGTCCTCGATGGCGGAGTGGAGCTGCGGGAGCTCCTCCTCGCGGACGCCGTGGCGCTTCATCGAACTCATGCACTCGATGACCACGCGGGCGCCCACGAGGGCGTGGACGCCGTCCACGGACGACACGGAGCGGATGACCCGGTCGGGCAGCGGAACCGGTTCCTCACCCCGGCGGAACGGGGTGAGGACCAACAGGTCGCCGCTGAACCAGTCCTTGATCTTCGCGGCCTCGTACGTGGTGCCCACGGCGAGCATGTCGGCGCCGAACCGGGCCGCCTCGTCCGCGAGGCGCTCGTGGCCGAAGCCGTACCCGTTGCCCTTGCAGACCGGGATCACACCGGGGAACTGATCGATGACGGTCTTCTGGTGCGCGCGCCAGCGAGCGGTGTCGACGTAGAGGGAGAGCGCCATGGCCGGCCCGGAACCTTTCTGGTGGCAGCGGTGTATCAAAGATATGTACGAGATTACGGAAACGTCAGCGACACGGCACGGCTCAGCGGCGGGACATGTAGATGTCGAGCGCCTTGTGCAGCAGCTTGTTGAGCGGGAAGTCCCACTCGCCGACGTACTCGACGGCCTCGCCGCCGGTGCCCACCTTGAACTGGATGAGCCCGAAGAGGTGGTCGGTCTCGTCGAGCGAGTCCGAGATGCCGCGCAGGTCGTAGACGGTCGCGCCCATCGCGTAGGCGTCGCGCAGCATCCGCCACTGCATCGCGTTCGAGGGCCGGACCTCACGGCCGATGTTGTCGGAGGCGCCGTAGGAGTACCAGACGTGCCCACCGACGACGAGCATCGTCGCCGCGGAGAGGTTCACCCCGTTGTGGCGGGCGAAGTAGAGCCGCATGCGGTTGGGGTCCTCGCTGTTGAGGACGGTCCACATGCGCTGGAAGTACGAGAGCGGGCGCGGCCGGAAGTGGTCACGGACGGCCGTGATCTCGTACAGCCGCTGCCACTCGGCCAGGTCCTCGTAGCCGCCCTGGACGACCTCGACGCCGGCCTTCTCGGCCTTCTTGATGTTGCGGCGCCACAGCTGGTTGAAGCCCTTGAGGACGTCGTCGAGCGAGCGGTTCGCGAGCGGGACCTGGAAGACGTAGCGGGGCTGCACGTCGCCGAAGCCGGCGCCGCCGTCCTCGGCCTGCTGCCAGCCCATCTTCCGCAGCCGGTCCGCGACTTCGAAGGCGCGCGGCTCGATGTGGGTGGCCTCGACGTCCTTGAGGCGCTTGACGTCGGGGTCCTGGATGCCGGCCTTGATGGCGGCCGAGTCCCAGCGCCGGATGACGACCGGGGGACCCATCTTCACCGAGAAGGCGCCCTGCTGCTTGAGGTGCGCCAGCATCGGCTGCAGCCAGTCGTCGAGGTTGGGCGCGTGCCAGTTGATGACCGGGCCCTCGGGGAGGTAGGCCAGGTAGCGCTTGATCTTCGGCAGCTGGCGGTAGAGCACCAGACCGGCACCGACGAGCTCGCCGTTCCTGTCGAACCAGCCGAGGTTCTCCGAGCGCCACTCGGTCTTCACATCAGCCCATGCCGGGACCTGGCAGTGGCTCGCCGAGGGCTGGCTCTGGATGAAACCCAGATGCTGCTCACGGCTGATGGTCCTCAGGGTCAGGCTCATGCGGGGCGCTCCTCGGCAGGTGTGTCCCCATCGGTCAGGGGCTCCGGCTCTCGCGCCGAAGCCTACTGTGACCGGGGAGCGCCCTGGATGGGCGTGTACGCCCTGACGTGCCGCTGGGCCCGCCCGGGCGTACCGCGGGGCTCAGCCGCTGATGACGCCGCCGAAGAGCCCGCCGTGCGCCATACCGAGGTAGAAGCCGAACGCCGAGGCGCCGAGTCCGAGGATCAGCAGGAAGCGTTCGCGGGTCGTCACGGAGATGAACTGGCCGTAGGCACCGGTCAGGATGCCGATCAGGCCCGCCCAGGAACTCAGCAGATGCAGGTTGTGGAACTGCGCGGTGACGAAGGCGAGGACGCCCAGCACCAGTGTCACTCCGACCAGGGTGTCCTGGAGCGGATGGGGCTTGCCGTCGGTTGCGAAGAGGGAGTGGCCGGGGTCGGGTCGCATTACCTGTGCCATGGGGCACCTCCTGGCGTGCCTGGCGGAAGGCGGCGCATCGTAGCGCCGCCGACATCCGTTGTGTACAGATTGCGTCCCCTCACCAGTGAATTTCAACCGGAGGGCGATGTCCGGGTACGCTGTACGGTCTGCACCGGTGTCTGCCCTGGTCCGTCATGGATCCGATGGTGTCCCTCGTTCGCCGAGGGGGACTGTCAGTGGTGGCCGATACCGTTGCGTACGCATCACGACCCTCCTGCCACGGAACGACCGTGGCCGCTGAGTCCAAAGGAGGTGGGTTCCACATGCGTCACTACGAAGTGATGGTCATCCTCGACCCCGATCTCGAGGAGCGCGCTGTCTCCCCGCTGATCGAGAACTTCCTCTCCGTCGTCCGTGAGGGCAACGGAAAGGTCGAGAAGGTCGACACCTGGGGCCGTCGTCGTCTGGCCTACGAGATCAAGAAGAAGCCCGAGGGCATCTACTCGGTCATCGACCTGCAGGCCGAGCCTGCGGTCGTCAAGGAGCTCGACCGACAGCTCAACCTGAACGAGTCGGTCCTCCGGACCAAGGTCCTCCGTCCCGAGACCCACTGAGCGTCTAGCTCAGTGGTCATCGGGTCCGAGTAGCAGCAAAGCAGCCAGAAGCAATCCCGCCGAGAGGTACCCCCATGGCAGGCGAGACCGTCATCACGGTCGTCGGCAATCTTGTCGACGACCCCGAGCTGCGCTTCACCCCGTCCGGTGCGGCGGTCGCGAAGTTCCGTATCGCGTCCACCCCCCGCACCTTCGACCGTCAGACCAATGAGTGGAAGGACGGCGAAAGCCTCTTCCTCACCTGCTCGGTCTGGCGTCAGGCGGCGGAGAACGTCGCCGAGTCGCTTCAGCGAGGCATGCGCGTCGTCGTGCAGGGCCGGCTGAAGCAGCGGTCCTACGAGGACCGTGAGGGCGTCAAGCGCACGGTCTACGAGCTGGACGTCGAGGAAGTCGGCCCCAGCCTCAAGAACGCCACGGCCAAGGTCACCAAGACCACCGGTCGAGGCGGCCAGGGCGGCTACGGCAGCGGTGGCGGCGGCGGCCAGCAGGCCGGCGGCGGTGGCAGCTGGGGTGGAAACTCCGGCGGTGGCCAGCAGGGTGGTGGCGGTGCTCCCGCCGACGACCCGTGGGCGACCGGCGGTGCCTCCTCCTCCGGCGGCGGCCAGCAGCAGGGCGGCGGAGGCAGCTGGGGTGGAAACTCCGGCGGCGGCTACTCGGACGAGCCCCCCTTCTAGGGCGCAAGCCCTCGAAGCAGCTCGTACCCCCACTTCTTGATCACACAGGAGAAACACCATGGCGAAGCCGCCTGTGCGCAAGCCTAAGAAGAAGGTCTGCGCGTTCTGCAAGGACAAGACCGTGTACGTGGACTACAAGGACACGAACATGCTGCGGAAGTTCATTTCCGACCGCGGCAAGATCCGTGCCCGCCGCGTCACCGGCAACTGCACGCAGCACCAGCGTGACGTCGCCACGGCCGTCAAGAACAGCCGTGAGATGGCGCTGCTGCCCTACACGTCCACCGCGCGATAAGGAAAGGGTGACCGACTAATGAAGATCATCCTGACCCACGAGGTTTCTGGCCTCGGTGCCGCTGGCGACGTCGTCGACGTCAAGGACGGCTACGCCCGCAACTACCTGGTCCCGCGTGGTTTCGCGATCCGCTGGACCAAGGGTGGCGAGCAGGACGTGGCGCAGATCCGCCGCGCCCGCAAGATCCACGAGATCGCGACCATCGAGCAGGCCAACGAGATCAAGGCCCAGCTCGAGGGTACGAAGGTCCGTCTGGCCGTTCGCTCCGGCGACGCCGGCCGTCTCTTCGGCTCCGTGACCCCGGCCGACATCGCCTCGGCGATCAAGGCCGCGGGTGGCCCCGACGTCGACAAGCGTCGCGTCGAGCTCGGTTCGCCGATCAAGACCCTGGGCTCGCACCAGGTGTCCGTGCGTCTGCACGCCGACGTGGCCGCGAAGCTCGGCGTCGAGATCGTCGCCGCGTAACGCTGCCCCTGGCAGTCTGCGCTCAGCAGTGAGGAAGGGTCGCACCCCTCGGGGTGCGGCCCTTCCGCTGTTTCACGTGAAACGTCGATCGTCGCGCTGTTCCCCGTGGAACATCAGCGTGTGGCGCCTGTCACGATCCAGCGACCGGAGCGGGAACGCAGCCAGAGCGTCGCCATCCGGACCGACATCATCAGCGTCATCGCCCACCAGAGCGCCGTCAGCCCGCCGCCGAGAACCGGGATCAGGAGGGCGACCGGGGCGAAGACGGCGAGGGTCAGCAGCATGGCCCAGGCCAGGTAGGGGCCGTCCCCGGCACCCATCAGGACGCCGTCGAGGACGAAGACGACCCCGGAGATCGGTTGCGAGAGCGCGACGACCAGCAAGGCCGGAAGCAGGGTGTCCTGGACGGTGGTGTCCCCGGTGAAGAGCGGGATGAACAAGGGGCGGGCGATGATCAGCAACGCGCCGAGCACCACACCGGAGACGACGCCCCACTGGACCATGCGCCGGCAGACCTGGCGTGCGCCCTCGGCGTCGTTCGCGCCGAGATAGCGGCCGATGATCGCTTGGCCCGCGATGGCGATCGCGTCGAGGGCGAAGGCCATCAGGCTCCAGAGGGACAGGATGATCTGGTGCGCGGCGACCTCCGCGTCGCCCATGCGGGCCGCGACGGCTGTGGCGATCATCAGGACGGCCCGGAGCGAGAGCGTACGGACGAGGAGCGGGACGCCGGCCTGGGCGGAGGCGCGGATGCCGGTCGCGTCGGGACGGAGAGAGGCTCCGTGGCGGCGGGCGCCCCGCACGACCACGACGAGGTAGGCGACGGCCATGCCGCACTGGGCGATGACCGTGCCCCAGGCGGAGCCCGCGATACCGAAACCGGCTCCGTAGACCAGCCCGATGTTGAGTGCGCCGTTGGCCGCGAAGCCGCCGATGGCCACGTAGAGCGGTGTACGGGTGTCCTGGAGGCCGCGCAGCACCCCGGTGGCGGCCAGGACCACCAGCATCGCCGGAATGCCCAGGACGGAGATCCGGAGGTAGGTCACGGCGTAGGGTGCGGCCGTGTCGGAGGCGCCGAAGACATCGATGAGCCAGGGCGCCGTGGGCAGGGTGAGGGCGACGACGGCGACGCCGAGGAAGAGGGCGAGCCAGATGCCGTCCATGCCCTGCCGGATGGCGGCCTGGAGGTCTCCGGCGCCGACACGGCGGGAGACGGCGGCCGTGGTGGCGTAGGCGAGGAAGACGAAGACGCTGACCGCTGTGGTCAGCAGAGCGGCGGCGATCGCGAGACCCGCGAGTTGGGGGGTGCCGAGATGGCCGACGATGGCGCTGTCGACGATGAGGAAGAGCGGCTCGGCGACGAGAGCACCGAAGGCCGGCAGGGCGAGGGAGACGATCTCGCGGTCGTGCTGTCGGCGGACGGCCTTGGAGGTCGCGGGGGCCTGGGTCATGGGGGCCAATCTAATCTTCCACAGGTAAGAGATGCAATGAGTTAGTGATCCTTACTTGAAGGGGGTAAGCGGCTTCGGGTGTGGGTCGTTTGTTCTGATCTTGGTCCAGGGGGAAAAGTTTTTCTCCCCCACAGCCCGTGGATGGAAAACATGCAGGTCAGGTGCGTGAAGCCGAGGGGCTTATGAGTTTGTCCACATGGCTGTCCCCCGCTCCGTGCACAGGTTCCGGGGAGTTCTCCACAGCATCTGACCCTTCACCCACAGGGCCTGTGGATAACCAGATTGGCTGACGCCCCTCGCGGGCCTACCGTGGTCCGGCGCCCGACGCGCCAGAAGCGGTCGCAAAGCCACTCGTTGATCAGGGCCGTGGCGTAAGAAAGAGTGGCAGGGCGAGGTCCGCGGAGCGGACGGAGGAGGTGCTTGGTGAGCGTTCCCGAGCCCATGGACGACCCTTGGGCCGACAGCGGACCGAGCGACCGACTGCCCACCCGTACCCGGGGCGAAGGCCGCGGCCGTGGCCGCGGGCGGGACGACCAGCACGAGCGGGGCAGCGAAGGCCCGTGGGACGGCGGACTCTCCGGCTTCGAACGCGTTCCCCCGCAGGACCTCGACGCCGAGCAGTCCGTCCTCGGCGGCATGCTGCTCTCCAAGGACGCCATCGCGGACGTCGTGGAGATCATCAAGGGCAACGACTTCTACAAGCCCGCGCACGAGACCGTCTACGCTGCGATCCTCGACCTCTACGCCAAGGGCGAGCCGGCCGACCCGATCACGGTCGGCGCCGAGCTCACCAAGCGGGGCGAGATCACCCGCGTCGGCGGCGCCTCCTACCTGCACACCCTGGTCCAGTCGGTCCCGACCGCGGCCAACGCCTCGTACTACGCGGAGATCGTCCACGAGCGGGCCGTCCTGCGCCGGCTCGTCGAGGCCGGCACCAAGATCACGCAGATGGGATACGCGGCCGACGGAGACGTCGACGAGATCGTGAACTCGGCCCAGGCCGAGATCTACGCCGTCACCGAGCAGCGCACCACCGAGGACTACCTGCCGCTCGGCGACATCATGGAGGGCGCCCTCGACGAGATCGAGGCCATCGGCTCCCGTAGCGGTGAGATGACCGGTGTGCCCACCGGCTTCACCGACCTCGACTCGCTGACCAACGGCCTGCACCCCGGCCAGATGATCATCATCGCGGCTCGTCCCGCCATGGGTAAGTCGACCCTCGCCCTGGACTTCGCCCGGGCGGCGTCGATCAAGCACAACCTGCCCAGCGTCATCTTCTCCCTCGAAATGGGCCGCAACGAGATCGCGATGCGCCTGCTCTCGGCCGAGGCCCGGGTCGCGCTGCACCACATGCGCTCCGGCACGATGACCGACGAGGACTGGACCCGTCTCGCCCGCCGGATGCCGGACGTCTCGCAGGCCCCGCTCTACATCGACGACTCCCCGAACCTGTCGATGATGGAGATCCGCGCGAAGTGCCGCCGGCTCAAGCAGCGCAACGGCCTCAAGCTCGTGATCATCGACTATCTGCAGCTCATGCAGTCGGGCGGCTCGAAGCGGCAGGAGAGCCGGCAGCAAGAGGTCTCCGACATGTCGCGAAACCTCAAGCTCCTCGCCAAGGAGCTGGAGCTGCCCGTGATCGCGCTCTCCCAGCTGAACCGTGGTCCCGAGCAGCGCACCGACAAGAAGCCGATGGTCTCCGACCTCCGCGAGTCCGGCTCGATCGAGCAGGACGCCGACATGGTGATCCTGCTCCACCGCGAGGACGCCTACGAGAAGGAGTCCCCGCGAGCGGGCGAGGCCGACATCATCGTGGGCAAGCACCGTAACGGCCCCACGGCCACGATCACCGTGGCCTTCCAGGGCCACTACTCGCGCTTCGTGGACATGGCCCAGACCTGACGGGGTCCGGGTCACCAGGACGGGCGCTCAGCGTCTCGTCTCGTACCTGGTCAGGATCACGCCGCAGGGAAGCGTCCGCGTCTCCACCAGGTCGAGGTTCACCCAGTTGTCCAGCGCGGTGAAGAACGGCGTGCCGCTGCCCACCAGGACCGGCGCGGTGGCCAGCACGTACTCGTCGATCAGGCCGGCCCGCATGGCCGCCCCGGCGAGCGTCGCTCCGCCGATGTCCATCGGGCCGCCGTCCTCGGCCTTGAGCCGGGTGATCTCGGCGACCGCGTCGCCGGTGACCAGCCGGGTGTTCCAGTCGACCCGGTCGATCGTCGAGGAGAACACCACCTTCGACATGTCCCGCCAGCGGCGCGCGAACTCGATCTCCGCCGGGGTGGCGTCGGGCCGCTGGTCGCCGGTCGGCCAGTAGGAGCTCATCGTCTGCCAGAGCTTGCGTCCGTACAGCGTCAGGTCGGTCGCCTGCAGCTGGTCGGACCAGAACTGGAACAGCTCGTCGCTCGGCACGCTCCAGCCGATGTCGTCGCCGGGCGCGGTGATGTAGCCGTCCAGGGTCAGGTTCATGCCGTAGATCAGTTTCCGCATGGCGCCAGCCTTCCGTGTGTCGCTCTCCTGAGGAGAGACCGACGCGGCGCGGGGAACTCATCGGTGCCCGATCCGGGACCGATCTCGGGTGCCACCGTGCTCGGACGGCGGAGAACCGGCAGGACACAGGAAAAGCGATTGACCCTCCGGTGCCGGTCCTGGACGATCCCAGACCGTGACGGACAGCACCGATCAGAACCAGACCACCCCGGGCCGCCCGCCCACCGCCCGCCCGCTCGCCCTGGTCACCGGCGTGGGCCGCACGGTAGGCATCGGCGCCGGCATCGCCCGCCGACTGGCAGCGTCGGGCTGGGACATCGCCTTCACCTACTGGGCTCCCTACGACGACCGCATGGTCTGGGGCCGGGAGACCGGCGCCACCGAAGCGATCAGCCAAGCTCTGGCCGAACACGGCGCGTCCAGCACGGCGATCGAGGCGGACCTCGCCGACCCGGACGCCCCGGCACGCGTCTTCGACGCGGCCGAACAGCGGCTGGGCACCGTGACCGCGCTGGTGATGTGCCACTGCGAGTCGGTCGACTCCGGTCTGCTCGACACCACCGTCGAGAGTTTCGACCGGCACTTCGCCGTCAACGCGCGCGCCAGCTGGCTGCTCATCCGCGAGTTCGGCCGCCGTTTCGCAGCAGCCCCGGGAACCGGTCGGATCATTGGCCTGACCAGCGATCACACCGTCGGCAACCTGCCCTACGGAGCGAGCAAGGGAGCCCTCGACCGCATCACTCTGGCGGCCGCCCGTGAACTCGCCCACCTCGGCGTGACCGCCAACGTGATCAACCCCGGGCCCGTCGACACCGGATGGATGTCCGAGGAACTCCGGGAGCACTGCGTCCGCGACACCCCGCTCGGCCGCCTGGGAACTCCGCAGGACACCGCGCATCTCGTGGACTTCCTGTGCTCCGGGGAAGGCCAGTGGATCAACGGCCAGTTGCTGATGAGCAACGGCGGCTTCGCGTAGACCGGGCGCTCATGTGCCCACAGCCCCCGGATGCGGGGGCCTTGTGTTGGATGGGTTCCATGACGTCATCTTTCGAAGTTCTTCTGCCCGGTACCGAGCGGGCTCTGCTCCACCGTGTCGCGGTCGCCCAGTCCGAGGGGCGGGCGCCGTCCTTCGTGGGGGCAGTGGTGCGCGACGGCGAGCTCGTGTGGAGCGGTTCGCGCAGCTGTGTGGACGGACACGCGCCGGACGCCGACACACAGTTCAGGATCGGCTCCCTCACCAAGGTGTTCACGGCCGTGCTGGTGATGCGGCTGCGGGACGAGGGGCTCCTCGGGCTCGACGATCCGCTGGAGAGGCACCTCAAGGCCACGGGCGCCGGTGAGGTGACGATCGCTCAACTCCTCGGTCACAGCGGCGGTCTCGCGGCCGAGACGCCCGGCCCGTGGTGGGAGCGTTCGTCCGCCGACCTGCGGCCCGAGCTCTCCGACGTGCTGGGCGAGCGTCCCTTCGTCCAGGCGCCGGGGCGCCGCCACCACTACTCCAACCCGGGTTACACGCTGCTCGGTTCGCTCGTCGAGGCGGTGCGGGGGGTGTCCTGGGAGGAAGCGCTGCGGCGCGAGATCCTGGAGCCGCTCGGCATGGGGCGTACGACGCTGGATCCGGTCGCTCCGCACGCCGGCGGCTGGGCGGTGCACCCGTGGGCCGATGTGATGCTGCCGGAGCCTTCGGAGGATCTGGGGCTGATGGCGCCGGCCGGACAGCTCTGGTCGACGGCGGCGGACCTTGCCCGGTTCGCGGCCTTCCTCGCGGCGGGTGACGACCGGGTGCTCGTCGCGTCCTCCGTGGCGGAGATGAGGGCTCCGGCCTCCGCGACCGGCGAGGGGGAGTGGGAGGGGAGCTACGGACTCGGTCTCCAACTGCTGCGCAGCGACGGCCGGACCCTGATCGGCCACACCGGCTCGCTCCCCGGCTTCGTCGCCGCCCTCTGGGTGAGCGTGGAGGACGGCCTGGCGGCGATCGCCCTCGCGAATGCCACCTCGGGGCCTCTGACAGCGGCTGTGGCGGCCGATCTCGTGCGGATCGTGGCGGAGGCGGAGCCGAAGTTTCCGGAGCCGTGGCGCCCGCTTCCGGAGGCCGAGGTCGACGAGGAGCTGCTCGCCCTGACGGGCCCCTGGTACTGGGGCACGTACGCCTACGGGCTCCGGCTCGGACCCGACCGGGGTGTGGTGCTCGAACCTCTGAGGGGTGCCGGGCGGCGGGCCCGCTTCCGGGCGCTGCCCGAGGGCGGCTGGGTCGGGCTGAACGGCTACTACGCGGGGGAGACGCTTCGGGCGGTGCGGCGGGCCGACGGGAGCGTGAGCCATCTCGATCTCGGCTCGTTCGTCTTCACCAGGGAGCCGTACGCGCCTGCGGACGCGGTGCCGGGCGGAGTGGACGAGGCGGGCTGGCGCGGTCTCTGAGCCGCTCCGGGTTGTTTCACGTGAAACAGCGCGCCGGGCTGCGGCCCGGCGCGCCGCGTTCCGCCTCAGAGGTTCTTCTTGAAGCCCAGGTGGGAGGCCTCGAAGCCGAGACGCTCGTAGAAGCGGTGGGCATCGGTGCGAGTGACGTCGGAGGTCAGCTGGACGAGTCGGCAGCCCTGGCGCCCGGACTCGTCGACGGCCCACTCGATGAGCTGTGTCCCGAGGCCGCTGCCGCGCTCCTCGGCGTGGATGCGGACCCCCTCGATGATCGAACGGGTGGCGCCCCGGCGGGAGAGCCCCGGGACGATCGTCAGCTGGAGGGTGCCGACGACCTTGCCCCCACGGACGGCCACGACGACATGCTGATGAGGGTCGTTCGTGAGGCGCTCGAAGGCGCTGAGGTAGGGACCGAGGTCGTCCGGGGATTCACGCTGCGCGCCGAGGGGGTCGTCGGCGAGCATCGCGACGATGGCTTCGATGTCCTCAGTGACGGCCGGACGTATCTCGAGATCGCTCATGTCCCGCAGCGTACGCCGGGCTGTTTCCGCCCTCGTGTCAGGCGGGAACGCCGGCGCCGACGCCCTCCACGACCTGGACCAGAGGGGCCAGCTCGGGGTTCTTCGCGGCCTCGTCGAGGGCCTCGCGCAGCGCGCTGTCGTTGGTGGGGCGGGCCTCTTCCAGGAGCTTCAGCCCGGCTTCGGTGACATCGGTGTAGATGCCGCGGCGGTCGGTGGCGCAGAGGTACCGGGTGAGGAGGCCGCGGTCTTCGAGCCGGGTGACGAGCCGGGTGGTGGCGCTCTGGCTGAGCACGACGGCGTCGGCGACCTGCTTCATCTGGAGGTGGCCGCCGGGGCCGCTGTGCTGGCGGCTGAGGACGTCGAGCAGCGAGTACTCCCGCACGCTCAGACCGTGTCGGCTCTCCAGGGCACGCTCGATGTGGGACTCGATCCTGCCGTGCAGCAGGGAGAGTGCGCACCAGCGCTGGGAGAGGGCGGTGAGTGCCGGGTCCGTCGCGGTCATGGTCTCGTCTCTCCTCGGTCTCCGCTCGGCAGTGGAGTGGCTCTTGACCCAGGGTAGACGATGCAACGCAATAATGCGCGTGTGCAAGTAAATCTTCGCGAGGGTCGCGGGCCGTGGGCTATCCGGCCGCGACCGTCAGCGGAGCGAAGCGGCGGCGCCAGTCGCCCGGGAGGTCGGGCACGGAGCGGACCATCACCGAGTTGGAGGCGACCGAGTCGATGCCGTTCTCCTTCATCCACCCCAACAGTGCCGTGTGACGCACGTCGATGTCCGTCCGCAGCGGTCGGTCGGTGGCGGCGGCCAGCGAGGCGATCAGGGCCTGGGCGGTGCCCGGGTCCCGGGCGATCAGGGGTCCGACGACATGGGTGTCCATGTTGGGCCAGGCCGCCGCGAAGCCCGTGATCCCGCCGTCCGCCTCCGCGACCCGCAGATGGTCCGCGAACGCGGGGAGGCGCGTGATGATGTGGGTGCGATCGAGGCCGAAGACCTCGTGATCCAGACGCAGGATCGCCTGGAGGTCCTCCGCGGTCGCCGGCCGCACCGGAACGGCCGGGGCGGGCGTGCTGAAGGTGAAGCGCCCGCTCACCATCTCCGCCCGGCTCGTCTCCGTGAATCCC
Source organism: Streptomyces sp. NPDC002057 (assembly GCF_040296665.1). Classification (NCBI taxonomy): domain Bacteria; kingdom Bacillati; phylum Actinomycetota; class Actinomycetes; order Kitasatosporales; family Streptomycetaceae; genus Streptomyces; species Streptomyces sp. NPDC002057. The sequence goes on along the minus strand of NZ_JBEOXR010000001.1, from coordinate 77,559 downwards.
AGCTGCTCGTAGAGGGGCCGGCCGTTCGAGGTGGCGTGCAGGGTGAGCGGAGTGTCCCCGGCCTCCGCCAGGACGTGCCGCATGAGTCGGCGTCCCACCCCTTGGCGTGCGTACCGCTCGGCGACGAGCACCATGCCGATCGCGGCGAGCCCAGGGCCGTAGGACGTGACTACGGAACAGGCGATCAGCCCGGGCCCGGAGGGGTCGTCGATGCCGTAGCCGGTGCCCGCGTTGAGCAGCAGCCCCCATTTGTGCTCCTCACGCGGCCATCCCCGGTTCTCGGAGAGGTCGGAGCAGGCGAGAAGGTCCTCCCAGGTGAGGCGCCGGATGGGGAGCTGTGCGAGGGGGGAGGGGGAAGTCGGCATGCAGTCAGGCTGTCCGACCCGGTGATCGTCCGTCCACCGCTTTACCGGATCTGGCCGATACACGAGGCGGCGTTGATTCCACCCCGTGGCATGGAGACCATGTTTCACGTGAAACACCACAAACAGCGATTGCATCTCTTCGATCTCGACGGCACCCTGATCCGGGGTTCGGCCGCGGCGGTGGAGATCTCCCGGCAGCTGGGTCTCGTCGAGGAGATCGCCGCCCTGGAAGTGGGGTTCCTCCAGGGCCTCACCCCGGACGAGTTCGCCGTCCGGGCCCGGGAGCTGTGGTCCGGGCTCACCCTGGACCATGTCGCGGCGGCTTTCGAGGGTGCGCCCTGGCTGGTGGGCATCCAGGAGGTCTGGGCCGACATCCGGGACCGGGGCGACCGCTGTGCGGTCATCTCCCTCTCTCCCGACTTCTTCGTGGAGCGCCTCCTCGACTGGGGTGCCGACGCGGCGCACGGTTCACGCTGGCCGGCCGTCCCCTTCAGCGAGCCGATCCACCGGCCGGACATCCTCGACGCGCGGGCGAAGGTACGGATCGCGGGACGGCTCTGCGCGGAGTACGGGGTGGACCCGGCCGACTGCGTCGCCTACGGGGACTCGATGTCCGACGCGGAACTCTTCGCGATCGTGCCGCAGACCGTGGCGGTGAACGCGGACCACCATCTCGCCGGGCTCTCCCGTCACAGCTACACCGGAGGAGACCTGCGCGAGGCTTACGCCCTCGTCCAAAACAGCGCAGCTTAGTCAGAAACCCTGCCCTATGGCCCGAGAACGCCGCTTTCCGTCCTGAGCGGCGGTCGCGAGGGTCATGCTGCGACCACGAAGCCGGCCAGCACGAGGGCGAGGCACATGATGGATGCTCCGACCACCGGGCAGGAGTCCCCGACGGAGGGCGGGAACGAGCCGCGAATAGCCGGTGGGCCTTCCGCCGACGCGGTACTCGTCCGCCGCACCATGGCGGAGATCGCACCGGTCGCCGACCGGGTGACCTCGTACTTCTACGCCCTGCTCTTCATCCGGAACCCCGAGCTGCGCGAGATGTTCCCCGTGGCCATGGACACCCAGCGCGACCGGCTCCTCAAAGCCCTGCTCACCGCGGCGGAGCACATGGACGACGCGCCGACGCTCACCGCGTACCTCCAGAACCTGGGCAGGGGCCACCGCAAGTACGGCACCCACTCCGCCCACTACCCGGCCGTCGGCGAGGCCCTCATCGGTGCGCTCGGCCGGTACGCGACGACGAGCTGGGACGAGGAGACCGAAGCGGCCTGGGTCCGCACGTACACGACGATCTCCCAGATCATGATCGACGCGGCGGCGGAGGACGAACGCTCGGCGCCCGCCTGGTGGCAGGCCGAGGTCGTCTCGCACGACCTGCGCACCCAGGACATCGCCGTCGTCACGCTCCGGCCCGACCAGCCGTATCCGTTCCTGGCGGGCCAGTACACGACGCTGGAGACGCCGTGGTGGCCGAGGATCTGGCGCCACTACTCGTTCGCGTCGGCCCCTCGGCCCGACGGACTGCTCTCCCTCCACGTCAAGGCGGTTCCGGCGGGCTGGGTGTCCAACGCCCTCGTTCACCGGGCACGCCCCGGAGACCTTCTGCGACTGGGCCCGCCGGCCGGCTCCATGACGGTCGACCACGCCACGGACACCGGTCTCCTCTGCCTCGGCGGAGGTACCGGGATAGCACCGATCAAGGCCCTGGTGGAGGACGTCGCCGAGCACGGTGACAGACGCCCGGTCGATGTCTTCTACGGAGCCCGCAGCGGCCACGACCTCTACGACATCGACACGATGCTGCGGCTCCAGAAGACCTTTCCGTGGCTCTCCGTCCACGCGGTCACCGAGGAGCAGGGGAGGCTGCCGGAGGCGGTGTGCCGCTACGGCCCCTGGAGCGAACGCGACGCCTATCTCTCGGGTCCGCTGGGCATGGTCCGCCGAGGGGTGGACGCGCTGCGGGGCGCGGGCGTCCCCGCCGAGCGCATCCGGCACGACTTCCTCGCCGAGCTGGCCCCGGCGGCGGCCGATCAGCCCAGGTCGGGGGCGTGCATCGCGCGGACACCCTCGATGTTGCCGTCGAGGTAGTGGCGCAGCGAGAGCGGGACGAGGTGCACGGCGGCGATACCGACCCGGCTGAAGGGGATCCGGACGATCTCGTACTCGCCGACCGGCTCGTCCATCTCGGGGCCGTGCCGCAACGAGGTGTCCATGGAGCCGAGCCGGCACACGAAGAAGTGCTGGACCTTCACCCCGGAGACCCCGCCGTCCACGATGTGCTCGACGGTGTCGACGAAGCAGGGCACCACATCGGTGATCTTGGCGCCGAGCTCCTCGTGGACCTCGCGGTGCAGGGCCTCGACGACGGTGGTGTCGGAGGGTTCCACGCCGCCACCGGGCGTGAGCCAGTAGGGATCCATCCCCGGCTTGGTGCGCTTGATGAGGATGAGGTCGTCCCCGTCGAGCAGGATGGCGCGTGCGGTGCGCTTGATCACGGGCCGTTCGGTCATGGGACGTTCGTTCATGGGAAGAAAATGGCCCGTTCGAGGTGTCCTGAAACGCGTCGGCCGCCTGCGGTAACTCACCGCCCCGCGCGGTGACTCACGCGTTCCCGCGGTGGTTCACCAGTCCCCCGCCACCCGCAGCAGCTCCTCGTGGGCCCGCGCGATGGGCGACAGGGCGAGCGTGCCCGTACGCACGACCAGGAAGTAGGTCCGCAGCGGAGGCACCGGGGGGTCGAGGAGCGCCACCAGCCGGCCCTGTGCCAGCGCCTCCTCGCACAGATAGCGGGGCAGGACGGCGAGCCCGGCGCCCGCGGCGGCGGACTCCAGCACGGCACGCAGATCGGGGGCGATCACGGTGGCGGCGACGGTCGGCTCGGCCTCGAAGACGCTCGCCCAGTAGCGGGCGACGAACGGCAGCGACTCGTGCACCTCGACCACCGGAAGCTGCTCAAGGAGCACCGCGCCCTTCTCCAGAAGCACCTCGGGGGAGAGCCTGGCCGCCCAGCGCTCCGCCGCGACGAGCACGTACTCCTCGTCGCAGAGCGGGGTGGAGGCGAGCAGGCCACCCCGGGGGCGGGCGGTGGCGACGGCCAGGTCGTGATGGCCGGCGGCGAGGCCGTCGAGGATCTCCTCGGTTTTGCCGAGGAACGACGCCCGTACGGCGAGGCCCCGGCCGACCAGCGGGGTGAGCGCGGGCAGGACACGGAGGGCGGTGAACTCCGGAGGCCCGGCGATGTGGAGGGTCCGGACGCCGCTCTCCTCGTCGAGGCCGGTCTCGGCTATCTCGACGAGTGCGTCCAGATGGGGAGCGGCGCGGTGCGCCAGCTCGTCGCCGATCGTGGTCGGCGTGACGCCGCGGGCCTGCCGGAGGAAGAGCGGGCGCCCCAGTTGTCGTTCGAGGGTCCGGATCTGGCTGGTGACGGCGGGCTGCGAGAGCCCCAGGAGCGCGGCGGCGCGGGTGAAGGAGCCGGCCCGGTGCACCGCGACGAACGTGCGCAGCAGGGCCAGATCCATGTCCGCCCCCTCCCGGCCGTGTGGCCGTTCGACTCAGGCGGTCGGCTGACTGCGCCTCAGGACCGTCCAACTATAAATAAGTCGATAGCCCTCTGTCGCTACCGTGATTGGACACTGACGCTCGGTCAACTAGCCTTGCTCAGGCGGTCTCCGCGCGTGGAACCGAGGGCGTTCCGAGCCACGAGGGGGGAGGCTCGGAGCGCCCCGTTCCGCGCGCCCGAGGCCGGAGACCTCTCAGCCGCCGGCCTCGTCGAGCGCCCGCAGCACATCGGCGATCAGGTCCTCCGGATCCTCGGCGCCGACCGAGAAGCGGATGAAGCCCTCCGCGACCGCGTCCCCGCCCCAGCGCCCGCGCCGCTCCGCGGTGGAGCGCACGCCGCCGAAACTGGTGGCGTCGTCCACGATCCTCAGCTCCTCCAGGAACCGCTCGGCCCGCTTCCGGTCGGCGAGTTCGAAGGAGACCACGGGCCCGAAGCGCCGCATCTGCCGGGCGGCCACCGCGTGCGAGGGGTCGCCGGGCAGCCCCGGGTAGCGCAGCCCCGTCACGTCGGTGCGCCCGGCGAGCGTCTGCGCGAGCGCGAGCGCGGTGGAGCACTGGCGGTCGATCCGCAGCTGGAGCGTCGCGAGGGAGCGGTGGGCGAGCCAGGCCTCCATGGGGCCGGGGATGGCCCCGACGACCTTGCGCCAGCGCCGTACCTCCGCCGCCCGCTCGGGATCACGGCAGCTGACGTGGCCGAGCAGGATGTCGCCGTGCCCGGTCATGCCCTTGGTGTCGCTGGCGACGGAGAAGTCCGCGCCCAGTTCGAGGGGCCGCTGACCGAGTGGGGTGGCGAGGGTGTTGTCGACGGCCACGAGCGCTCCCGCCGCGTGCGCCTCGCGCACCAGGCGGCGGATGTCACAGACGTCGAGCCCGGGGTTGGACGGAGTCTCGATCCAGAGGAGACGAGCCCCTTCGAGCACCGCGAGCTGGCCGTCGCCGCCGGTCGGCGCGGTCCTGACCTCGATGCCGAATGCCCTCAGCTGCTCGTGCAGCAACGGCAGGGCCTGGTAGCCGTCGGTGGGCACCACCGCCGCGTCGCCCGCCTTCAGCTGGGAGAAGAGGACGGCGGAGATCGCCGCCATGCCCGAGGCGAAGACCAGCGTCTCGACGCCCTGCTCCCCCGGCGCCTCCAGCTCACCGATGGCCCGTTCCAGATGGGTCCAGGTGGGGTTCTCGTCGCGGCCGTACGCGTATCCGCCGGTCGGCTCGCCCGGGAGATGGAAGTGGGCGGCGAAGACCGGCCCCGGCAGGGTCGGCTCGTACTTCACGGGTTCGGGAAGCCCCGCCCGCACGGCGCGCGTGCCGTCGCCGTATGCGTGGTCGGTCACGGTGTCCTGTCCTCCAGTTCCAGGCGTACGGCGGCGAGCAGTCCCTCGCTCGCCGCCTCCACCATGTCCAGGCATTCCTCGAAGCCCTCACGGCCTCCGTAGTAAGGATCGGGGACGTCGAGTCCGTCCCCCGCGGCCGGGTCGTAGGAGCGCAGCAGTCGTATCCGCGCCGCCTCCTCGGGCGTGCGCGCCAGCTCGCGGAGCTCCCGCAGATGTCCTTCGTCCAGCGCGATCACCAGATCGATGGACGGGAACCACGAGGCCCGGAAACGGCGGGCGGTGTGCGCCGAGGTGTATCCGTTCTCGTCGAGAACGGCGACCGTGCGCGGGTCGGCGGCGTCGCCCTCGTGCCAGCCTCCGGTCCCGGCGCTGTCCACCTCCACCAGCTCACCGAGGCCGGCTTCCTCCACATGACCGCGGAAGACGTGCTCGGCCATCGGCGAGCGGCAGATGTTGCCGGTGCAGACGAAGCAGACGCGGTAGGTCATGGTCCTCACTCAGTCACCGTCGGGGAGCACGACGTTCAGCGCCCACGAGACGACGGAGATGATCAGGCCGCCCAGGACGGCGGTCCAGAAGCCCTCCACGTGGAAGCTGAGGTCGAACTGCTCCGCCAGCCAGGAGGTGAGGAGCAGCATCAAGGCGTTGATCACGAGGGTGATCAGGCCGAGGGTCAGAATGAAGAGCGGCAGCGCCAGGAGACTGACGATCGGCTTGACGAAGAAGTTCACGAGTCCGAAGACCAGGGCGACGAGAATGAGGGTCAGGGCCTGCTTGCCGGTGCTGTCGCCGGTGAGGGTGATGTCCTGGACCAGCCAGATGGCGACTCCCAGGGCACCCGCGTTGGCGAGTGTCTTGACTACGAAATTCATCATGTGTCTGATCGTGGCAGACGTGATCGGGCCGAGGGCAGGGGCTGCAGGGCGATGAAGGCTTTCCGACTGGACGAACTGGAGGCGGAGCGTGCCGCGAACAAGGGCGCGTACCTCCAGTTCCTGCGGGAGCGGAACATGTCGGTGGGCCTCTACGCGCTGGACGCCGGAGAACTCGACCCGCAGCAGCCGCACCACCAGGACGAGGTGTACTTCGTGGTGAGCGGCCGGGCGGCGATCACGGTGGGGACGGAGACGACCCAGGTGGCGCGGGGCAGCGTGGTCTACGTGCCGGCCGGGGTGGAGCACAGGTTCCATCACATCAGCGAGGACCTGCGGGTCATGGTCGTCTTCTCCCCGCCGGAGAGCTGAGCCGGAGCCCCCTAGGGGTCGGATCAGGGGAGAGCGGGGGCCGCAGGGCCCCCACGGGCCCCTTCCGGCCCCTAGCCTTGAGGATGTTCGGCGCGGAGTGTGCGGAACGGATCTTCGAGAGCGAGGTAAGGACGATGGCCGTACAGGAGATTCTCGCGGGGATGCCCTGGTGGGTGAAGTGGGTCGCCATACCCGCGCTCGCGCTGCTCGTCTTCGGCGGGCTGATCACCAGCGTCCTGACCGTCGTGATCGGGCTGCTCTTCAAGGTGCTGCTCTTCGTGGCCCTCGTCGCCGGACTGATCTACGTCGTGCGGAAGTTCGGCTCCTCCGACCGGTCGCGCGAGGACTGGTAGCACAAGCTACTCATCGGTATGAGGGCGACGGAGGGCATTAGCCCGCCCGGGGGAACGCGCTGGTCGAATCAGGGCATGGGCCCAGAGGCTGCCACTAGAGTGGAATCCCTCCGCCGCGTTGGGGACTACAGGCGTAGACCTCCCTACTGACCAGCGGTTTCCCAGGCCCGGCGGGCGCGCGGGGGCGGCCCCCGCGGGCGGATGCTCTGCATCCGTCGGCACGCCTGGGGGTGACCTTTGGCCACGGCTACGCAGACAGCTGCGCCTACCTTGATCGGCTCGGTGCAGCGAGCGCTGAGACTTCTGGAGGCCGTGTCCTCCCATGCGGACGGCGCTCCGGCCAAGCAGCTCGCCCGTGAGACGGGCCTTCCGCTGCCCACCACGTACCACCTGCTCCGCACCCTGACGCACGAGGGCTATCTGGTCCGTGAGAAGGGTGTGTTCGTCCTGGGCGACGCCGCCGTTCGACTGGCCTGCGGCGGAGATGTGCAGAATCGTCGCATCAAGATCGAAGACTCCCTGGCCCGCTGGCGGGACGAGATCGGTGTGCCGGTGTACTTCGCCCTCTACCGCGAGGGCGAGATCGAACTCGTCGCTGTCGCGGACACTCCCTCCGCCCCCGCCGTGGAGGAATGGGCGGACTTTCGCGAGACCGGGCACGCCCACGCGATCGGGCAGTGCCTGTTGAGCCAACTCGATCTGAAATCTCGTCAAGACCACCTCGACCGGCACCCGGTGGAAGCCATCACTCCGTACACGGTGCGTAACCGCCATGTGCTTTTGGATCGTTTGGGCGGTTTGGGGCGAATGGAGCCCCTGGTGGAGCGTCAGGAATATGCGCTCGGCACGGTCTGTGCCGCAATCCCCATCACGGCGGGCTCCACAGCGGCCGCAATGGCCATTTCCCTCCCCCTTCACCAGGAAGAACGGTTGCTCCCAGCAGTCGAGCGACTACGTACAGAGATCGGAAAGCTCTTCAGTTCCCTCGCGTTCTCTATCAGTATCTGAAAAATCACTCCTTGTGATCTGCTAGTGCTTACAGCACGATTGCGTCAAGAGGGCCACGGGGGATCATTCCTGGCCGTTTCGGTCACAGCTTTCAGCAGCTGTGTTTACACAACTGCTTCATCTACTGCGGGGTACACGATGCGAGAGTCGGTTCAGGCTGAGGTCCTGATGAGCTTCCTCGTCTCCGAGGAGCTCTCCTTCAAGATCCCGGTCGAACTGCGGTATGAGACCCGGGATCCCTACGCGGTGCGGATGACCTTCCACCTCCCCGGGGACGCGCCTGTGACCTGGGCGTTCGGCAGGGAGCTGCTGCTCGACGGGATCAACCGGCCGAGTGGGGACGGCGATGTGCACATCGCCCCGACGGAGCCCGAGGGCCTCTCGGACGTCTCCATCCGGCTCCAGGTCGGAGGCGATCGCGCCCTCTTCCGGGCCAGCGCGCCGCCACTGGTCGCGTTCCTCGACCGGACGGACAAGCTGGTTCCGCTCGGTCAGGAGCGGACACTCGGTGACTTCGAGGACAACCTGGAGGCGGCGCTCGGCCGGATCCTGGCCGAGGAGAGCGCGGGACCGGCCGCCTGAGCCGGCGCGCGGCCCGCACAGGCCGTCCCGGCACCCGTCCTCGTACCGCCCGCTCCGGCACGCGTCCTCGTACAGGCCGTACCGGCACCCGTTGCCGTACCGGCACCCGTCCCCGTACCGGCCGCTCCGGCGCCGCGTCCTCGTACAGGCTGCCCCGGCGCGCGCCCTCGTACACACCGTCCCGACGCGCGACGCCCGCCACGCGTCACCGAACGCGCGTCACAGACCACCCGCCATGGACCACCCGTCGTGGGCCACCCGCCACAGACCACCCGTCACCGTCCATCCACCACCCACCGCGCGTCACTTCGCGCGGCGGCGCCGTCCGCCCCGTGCCGCGGGCTTCCGGCTGCCCGTCGCCGTACGACCCTCGGCCTCCGCGCGGTCGGCGGAGACCACCAGGGCCGCGAGGGCCGTGGTGACCGGTACGGAGGCGACCAGACCGATCGATCCGACGAGCGTCCGGACGATCTCCTCGGCCACCAGCTCGCTGTTGGCCACCGTCCCCATGCTGCTCTGCGCGATGGTGAAGAGCAGCAGCAGCGGGAGGGCGGCGCCCGCGTAGGCCAGCACCAGCGTGTTCACGACCGAGGCGATGTGGTCGCGGCCGATCCGGATCGCGGCCCGGTACAGCGCGCGCGGACCCATGTCCGGATCGGCCTGGTGAAGTTCCCAGACCGCCGAGGTCTGGGTGACCGTCACGTCGTCGAGCACACCGAGCGAACCGATGATGATCCCGGCCAGGAGCAGGCCGGACATGTCGATGCTCGGGTACAGCCCGTGGATCAGACCGGTGTTGTCGTCGGTGTTGCCGCTGAGCGAGGCCCATTCGATGAAGACCGAACCGAGCAGCCCGATCAGCAGCAGCGAGATCAGCGTGCCGAGCACCGCGACCGAGGTGCGGGCCGAGAGTCCGTGGCACATGTAGAGGGCGATCAGCATGATCGCGCTCGACCCGATCACCGCGACCACCAGCGGATTCGATCCCTGCAGGATCGCCGGCAGGATGAAGAACGTCAGCACGAGGAAGCTTGCGGCGAGGGCGATGAGCGCCATCACACCCCGCATGCGGCCGACGAGCACGACCACGAGGGCGAAGATCCCGGCGAGCACCGCCATCGGGATCTTCCGGTTCACGTCCGTCACCGAGAACTGCAGGTCGCGCGGGGCGTCGGGGGCGTACGCCACCACCACGCCCTGCCCCTCGTGCAGTTGGCGCGGCGCGTCCGGCTGCACGATCTCGGTGAACGTGCGCCCCTTCTGCGCGCCGGTGGTGACCTCGATCGTCGCCTTCCCGCACTCGCCCTGCTGGGCGTTGACCGCCTCGCGTCCCTCCGGGGTCGAGGTGTCCCCGGTGGGCGGCACCTGTCCGGCGTTCACGGACTTGCAGTCGACCTGCTCGACGGAGACGACCGTGCCCTGTTCGGTCTGCCGGTCGAAGCCGACGCCGGTGCGTTCGTGCGCGGGGGCGCCGCCGGGCCACAGGACCACGAGACCGACGACGACGGCGGTAGCGAAGGGGATCAGGATCGCGGCGATGACCTTGCGCAGATGCCGGGAGACCGGGGCTGCGGGGCCGTGGCCATGGCTGTGGCCGTGCCCCTGGCCGTGCCCGTGCGAAGGGCCGGGACCATGGTCGTGGCCGTGGGGCTCGGGAGTCTGCTGGGGGTGAGTCACCGACCGATCATCGCAAGAACGCCGGGGGCCCACTGTTCAGCACGCCAGGGATGACGCTAGCGTGGTGGCACCTTTGCACACGCGGGAGCTCGGAGCACCGGGCTGAGAGGGCGCTGATCACCGTACGCGCGTACTGATGTACGTACGGGAGGAGGCTGCGCCGACCGCCGAACCTGTTACCGGGTAATGCCGGCGTAGGGAGATCGGTCTCATGACCATTCAGGATGCACGCACGCCTGCCTCCAACCAGGACGGCCAGGACGATCTGGCCGTCACCCCCGTCGACGGCGGGCGCACGCCGGGCTGGCACAAGGGGTACGTCCAGGGTTCGCGCCCCGACCTCCGGGTGCCGGTCCGCCAGGTGCACCTCACCAACGGCAAGGACGTCACGCTGTACGACACGTCCGGCCCGTACACGGACCCCACCGTCGACACCGACGTACGGCGGGGCCTGCCGCCGCTGCGTGAGAACTGGATCATCTCGCGCGGCGACACCGAGGAGTACGCGGGCCGCCCGGTCCGCCCCGAGGACGACGGCATCAAGCACACCTCGCCGCGCGGGGGTGGGCTGAAGAACCTCGACGCGGTGTTCCCCGGCCGCCCGCGCGTGCCGCGCCGGGGCCGCGACGGCCAGGCCGTGACACAGCTCGCGTACGCCCGCCGGGGGGAGATCACCCCGGAGATGGAGTACGTGGCGATCCGGGAGAACGTCTCACCCGAGGTCGTACGGGAGGAGATCGCCGCAGGTCGCGCGGTGCTCCCGGCGAACGTCAACCACCCGGAGATCGAGCCGATGATCATCGGCAAGCGGTTCCTGGTGAAGGTCAACGCCAACATCGGCAACTCCGCCGTCACCTCCTCCATCGAGGAGGAGGTGGAGAAGATGACCTGGGCGACCAAGTGGGGCGCCGACACGGTCATGGACCTGTCCACCGGCCGCAACATCCACACCACGCGCGAGTGGGTGCTGCGCAACTCCCCCGTGCCGATCGGCACCGTGCCGCTCTACCAGGCACTGGAGAAGGTCGACGGCCGGGCCGAGGAGCTGACCTGGGAGATCTACAAGGACACGGTCATCGAGCAGGCCGAGCAGGGCGTGGACTACATGACGGTGCACGCCGGCGTACTCCTGCCGTACGTCCCGCTCACCGCGCGCCGCAAGACCGGCATCGTCTCGCGCGGTGGCTCGATCATGGCCGCCTGGTGTCTCGCCCACCACAAGGAGAACTTCCTCTACACGAACTTCGAGGAGCTCTGCGACATCCTCGCGACGTACGACGTCACGTACTCGCTCGGCGACGGACTGCGCCCCGGCTCGATCGCGGACGCCAACGACGCGGCGCAGTTCGCGGAGCTGCGCACGCTCGGCGAGCTGAACACGATCGCCAAGCGCCACAACGTGCAGACGATGATCGAGGGCCCCGGGCACGTCCCGATGCACAAGATCAAGGAGAACATCGACCTCCAGCAGGAGATCTGCGAGGAGGCGCCGTTCTACACGCTCGGTCCGCTGACGACGGACGTGGCACCCGCGTACGACCACATCACCTCCGGCATCGGCGCGGCGATGATCGCCTGGTGGGGGACGGCGATGCTCTGCTACGTCACGCCCAAGGAGCACCTGGGCCTGCCGAACCGCGACGACGTGAAGACGGGCGTCATCACGTACAAGATCGCGGCCCACGCGGCGGACCTCGCCAAGGGGCACCCGGGCGCGCAGGAGTGGGACGACGCGCTCTCGGACGCGCGGTTCGAGTTCCGCTGGGAGGACCAGTTCAACCTGGCGCTCGACCCGGACACCGCGCGTGAGTTCCACGACGAGACGCTGCCGGCGGAGCCCGCCAAGACCGCGCACTTCTGCTCGATGTGCGGTCCGAAGTTCTGCTCGATGAAGATCAGCAGGAGCATCACCGAGCAGTTCGGCGGCGACGACTCGGCCACGGACGAGGAGATCCAGGCGGGGATGCTCAGCAAGTCGGCGGAGTTCGCGGCCACGGGCAGCCGGCTGTACCTCCCGCTGGCCGACTGAGCCCGACGCCTCGGCCGACTGAGCCCGGCGTGTCGGGCGGTTGAGCCCGGCGTGCAGGCCGGCTGAGCCCGGCGTGTCGGCCCGTTGAGCCCGACGCACCCGACCGGCCCGCGACCTCCTGGAGGAGTCGCGGGCCGGCCCCCTTGTCAGGAGCCGGTCGGGTCCGGTGGGCCGGTGGGTGGCCCGGTGGCGGCGAGGACGTCGCGGAGGAAGGGCAGGATGCCGCGTTCGAGCAGGGCGCGGCGCCAGGCCTCCCGGGCCAGGGACAGCTCGTCGTCCGGTGCGGCTGCGGGTGCCCCGCCTCCGGCGCCGGGTGCGCCGCCCCCGGCGGAGGACGGGCCGCCCGCGGCGGAGAGCGGACCGCCCGCGCTCACCTCGACGGGGCTGTTGCGCAGGGCCGTGACGAGGAGTCCGGCGGCCGCGCAGAGCAGCCCGGCGGCGGCCACGGTCCCGAAGACCAGGCCCGCCGTCAGCAGGGTCGCGCCGAACACCACGGTGGGGGCGAGGGCGTGCAGGACCGCGCCGACCAGCAGGAAGATGACGGCGGCCGCGCCCGCGAGGACGGGCACCATGACGGTGAAGATCGCGACGACGCCCGCGCCCGGACGGTCGGAGGGCACCGGTCTTCGGGTCACGAGGTCGGCGCGGTTCTGTTCGCGGACCTTCACGAAGTGGTCGTACTCGGCCGCGGCGGCGCTGGTGACCAGTGTCGTCGCGTTCAGCGTCATGGCACGGAGCTGGGCGAGCGTGAGCCGGGTTCCGGCTCCGGCGAGATCCGGACGTGCGTGGGCGGTGCTCAGTGCGTCGTCGAGGACCCGCTCGAACTCGGCGCGGTCCTCGGTCAGCAGGTGCGGAGCCACATTCATGTGCATCCCCCGATGCTCCGTAGGCCCGGATCAGCCGTGGGAAACGGTCGGTTGGGCGGAAACGGAGGAGAGCCTGCTACGGATGGACCCGATGGTATTGCGGCGACGCCACGCGCTGACAGGGTGTTTCCTGAATTCGCCTTCCGCGGATGCGCAGCGTGATGCGTCAGCCGTTCAGCGGGAGTTGGACGACCAGTAGCTTTCCGGCCATGGTCACGCCGCCGTCCATGGCGATCGCCAGACCGTCCGCGTAGACGTGCGGTCCGTCGACGATCGGGCCCGAACTGCCCTCGCCCTCCTCCGTGCCGACCTGGCCGAGAAGGTACGGAATCGGGCTGTGACCGTGCACGATCCGGTGGCCGCCGTAGGTGGAGAGCAGCTCTTGGACGGCCTGCGGGCCGCCCTCGTCACGGAAGGCGAAGCGCTTGGTGAACTTCCGGAAGACGTCCCAGACCTCGTCGGCGTCGTTCCGGTTGAGGATCTCGTGGACCGTGTCGTTGACGTCCTCGATGGTCTCGCCGTATTCGAGGTACGCGGTGGTGTCGGAGTGCAGGAGGAGGTGGTCGTCCTCGCGCACCACGGCGTCGAGCCGGGACATCCACTGGAGGTGGACGTCCTGGAGCCGGTCCATGTCGTGCTTCTGGCCGCCGTTGAGCAGCCAGGCCGCCTGGAACGTGGCGGTGCCCGCGCCGGAGTTCACCGGGGTGTCGCCGAAGCGCTTGGCGCCGATGAGCAGCAGTTCGTGGTTGCCCATGAGGGCCTTGCAGTAGCCGCCGGCGGCGGCGGCCTCGGCGGAGAGCCGCATGACGAGGTCGATGACGCCGATGCCGTCGGGGCCGCGGTCGGTGAAGTCGCCGAGGAACCAGAGGCGGGCGTTGCCCGCGGCCCAGCCGCCGTTCTCGTCGATGAGGCCCTGGGCGCGCAGGGCGGCGACGAGTTCGTCGAGGTAGCCGTGGACGTCGCCGACGACGTAGAGCGGTCCCGGTCCCTCGCCGTTGGCGGGGACGGGTTCGGCGGCGGGGGAGGACTCGGAGGTGACCGGGACCTGCACGGTGTCGCCGCGGTTGATGACGGGGAGGTCGCGCTCGGTCGGGGTGTAGCCCTCGGGGATCCCGCCCTCGGGGAAGGCGTTTCCGGGGTGGCCGGTGGCGACGGAGACGATGGAGGAGCCGGTCTCGGCGGCGTACGCGGGGGCGGTACGGCGTCCCAGGTGGAGGGTCGGATCGGCGGGCATCGGCGCGGTGGGCGCGGGTGCGTGGGAGGGCATGGCCGGGGCGTCCTGGGGTGCCTGCGGAGGCGCGGCCGGGGTGGTCGCGGGTGCTTGCGGGGGCACGGCCGCCGCGGGTGCGTGCGGCGGTGCGGCGGGTGCCTGGGCAGGCGCGGCCGGTGCGGCGGGTGCCTGCGTCGGCGTGGCCGGGGTGGTCGCGGGTGCGGTGGCTGCCCGCGCGGCCACGGCCTGCACCGGAACGGCCTCGACGGGCGAGGCCGCGACGGGAGGCAGCGGCTCCGCCGGAGACGCGGGCGCGTGCTCCGGGGGAGCGGTCCCGGCCGGTGGAGGCACCGGCAGAGGCTCCGTGGACGTCGGTTCGGTGGCATGGCCCTGTACGGGCACGCGGGCGTACGGCGGTACGCGGAAGTCACGCAATGTCGCCGTGCGCACCACGGGCTCCTGCCCGGCCCCCTGAGTCATGGACCCCTCCACCACCGTCGCGATGCCCTGCACATGGCGGACCGGCCTGGTCGGGGTGGTCCGCGATGTCGTGCGCCCATCATAGGAATGAGGGTCCTCCTGTGTGACGCACCAGGGGTGGTGAATCCGGGTCTACTCCGGGTTCACCGGTTGTTTCGCCCGAATTGAGAAGGTCCGGTCCAGGGTTGAGGCCGGTTGGGTGGCCGGTTTCGCCGCCCCTGCCCACGGGCAGGGGCGGGGACGGCGGATTCGGTGAGGCCGGTCGGGGGTCGATTCCGCGTGGCCGGGGCCTTCGCCGCGTGGTCTTCGCGGCTCGGTCCCGTGCGGGTCAGTCCTTCGCGGGTGAGCGTGGCGGACTGACCGTCGTGCGGGGCGAACGGCGCTGTGAGGAGGTGCGGACGATGAGTTCGGTCGGTATGACCTGCTCGACCGGTCCGTCGGTGTCGATCCCCTCGATGGCGTCGATGAGGAGTTGGACGACGGCCGTGCCGATCCGGCGTGGCTTGAGCGAGAGCGTCGTGATGGGCGGTTCGGTGCTGGCGTAGACGGTCGACTCGCTGCAGCAGACCAGCAGCAGGTCGTCCGGGACGCGCAGTCCGTAGCGGCGCGCGGCCGCGAGGAGGTCGGTTCCGTTGGGGTCGAAGAGGCCGTACACGGCGTCGGGCCGGTCCGGTCGGGCGAGCAGCCGGTCGGCCGCGACGGCACCCGCGCACGGATCGTGCGCCGGATAGGCCTCGTAGACGGGGTCCTGGCCCACCCGCTCGCACCAGTTCAGGTACGCGGTGGTGGACAGGCGGGTGTAGGTGTCGGTGGTGGTTCCGGTGAGGAGGCCGATGCGGCGGGCGCCGGCGGCGGCGAGGTGGTCGAGCAGATCGAGGACGGCGGCTTCGTGGTCGTTGTCGACCCAGGCGGTGACCGGAAGGGTGCCGGCGGGGCGTCCGTCCGAGACGACGGGCAGGCCCTGGCGGACCAGTTCGGTGACGACCGGGTCGTGGTCGGAGGGGTCGATGACGACGGTGCCGTCGAGGGCGACGTTCGACCAGACGTCATGGCGGGATGTGGCGGGGAGGATGACCAGGGCGTAGCCCCGGGCGAGCGCCGCCGATGTGGCTGCTCTGGCCATCTCCGCGAAGTACGCGAATTCGGTGAAGGTGAAAGGTTCATCCCCGTACGTGGTCACGGTCAGGCCGATGAGTCCCGACTTCCCGGTGCGGAGCGTGCGGGCCGCCGCGGATGGGCGGTAGCCCAGCCTGTCGGCGACCTCGCGCACGTGACGGCGGGTGGCGTCGGGGAGTCGGCCCTTGCCGTTGAGCGCGTCGGAGACAGTCGTGATGGAGACCCCGGCGGCGGCGGCCACGTCCCGGATGCCCGCCCGGCCCTGCCGGCTTCCCCGGGTCTGTGCCCGGCTCACCTGGTGCTTCCCTGCTGCTGTCATGGCGAGCCGATAGTAGGGCGATGAGGGGCGGTTGGGACGGTCGCATATGCGGGCGTTGACAGGCACGTTTCTGCATGGCCGAATGGCCCCAAGAGGCAATGAATCCAAGGTAGTTAGGGTGTTTGCCATAAGACCTGGGGCCGTCGAACGGCGTAGGCCTGGCGAGGGGTCGAGGTCTCGAAGAGGTCTCAACTCACCTCTACGGGGGATGCGCGCCACGGCGCCCGCCACCGGCGCGCGCCACCCAACCGCGCGCTCCCCCGCTGCGAGGGCGCTCCGGGGGCCGTGTCCGCAGTGTGTCCCTCCTGTTGTCCGCAGCCCATTCGCAGGGGAGGGGAATCCTCTTAAGGTGAGGAGCATTGGCGGTACGGACGGTCGAGGAGGCCACACTGTGAGCGAGACCAGCGGGACGAGTACGGGCAGCCCGAAGCTGCGCGCCGAGCTGGACGGCGTCCCCACCTACAAGCCGGGCAGGCCGGCGGCCGCGGGGGGCCCCGTGGCCTTCAAGCTGTCCTCCAACGAGAACCCGTATCCGCCGCTTCCGGGGGTCATGGAGACCACCCTGGCCGCCGCGGCGAACTTCAACCGCTACCCGGACATGGCCTGCACGGGGCTGACCGAGGAGCTGGCCGACCGTTTCGGCGTGCCCGTCTCCCACGTGGCCACCGGCACCGGTTCGGTCGGCGTCGCCCAGTCGCTCCTGCAGTCGACCTCGGGCCCCGGCGACGAGGTCATCTATGCCTGGCGTTCCTTCGAGGCGTACCCGATCATCACGCAGATCAGCGGGGCCACCTCGGTGCAGGTGCCGCTGACCGAGGGCGAGGTCCACGACCTCGACGCGATGGCCGAGGCGATCACCGACCGGACGCGACTGATCTTCGTCTGCAACCCCAACAACCCCACCGGCACCGCGGTGCGCCGGGCCGAGCTGGAGCGCTTCCTCGACCGGGTGCCCTCCGACGTCCTGGTCGTGCTCGACGAGGCGTACCGCGAGTTCGTCCGCGACACCGACATCCCGGACGGCATCGAGATCTACCGTGACCGCCCGAACGTCGCCGTGCTGCGCACGTTCTCCAAGGCGTACGGCCTGGCGGGACTGCGGGTCGGCTTCGCGGTCGCCCACGAGCCGGTGGCGGCGGCGCTGCGCAAGACCGCGGTGCCGTTCGGGGTGAGCCAGCTGGCGCAGGACGCCGCCGTGGCCTCGCTGCGCGCCGAGGACGAGCTGCTCGGGCGGGTCGGCTCGCTGGTCGCCGAGCGCGAGCGGGTCCGCGCGGGGCTGGTGGCCCAGGGCTGGACCGTGCCGGACACCCAGGCGAACTTCGTCTGGCTGCGGCTCGGCGAGCGGACGCTGGACTTCGCGGCGGAGTGCGAGCGGCACGGCGTGATGGTGCGGCCGTTCGCCGGCGAGGGCGTGCGCGTCACGATCGGCGAGACCGAGGCGAACGACCTGTTCCTGAAGGCGGCCGAGGGCTTCCGCAAGGAGGGCTGACCCGGCCCGTCCCGGAGCGACGACCCCCGCGAGCACCCCGCTCGTGGGGGTCTTTGCGTGGCTGGTCCCCGGTGGGTGGTCCGTGGCGGAATCCGTAGGGGGACCCCGGTACAAGATACGGATTTCGTATGAGTAATAATGCTTGTGAATGTGAACGCGTTCACAAGCGTGTCCCGGTTCCTCCCTAAATTTGTGGGATTAACGGGGCAAACTGCCGATGTGACCACGGCGATGTAAGGAGAAAACGACGTGGACCTCGCTCTGGCGCCAGAGACCTTGGCGCGCTGGCAGTTCGGCATCACCACCGTCTACCACTTCCTCTTCGTTCCCCTCACGATCTCCCTCGCCGCACTCACCGCCGGTCTCCAGACCGCCTGGGTGCGCACGGAGAACGAGAAGTACCTCCGGGCGACGAAGTTCTGGGGCAAGCTCTTCCTGATCAACATCGCCATGGGTGTCGTGACCGGCATCGTGCAGGAGTTCCAGTTCGGCATGAACTGGTCCGACTACTCCCGGTTCGTCGGTGACATCTTCGGGGCGCCGCTCGCCTTCGAGGCGCTCATCGCCTTCTTCTTCGAGTCGACCTTCATCGGTCTGTGGATCTTCGGCTGGGACAAGCTCCCGAAGCGGATCCACCTCGCCTGCATCTGGATGGTGTCGATCGGCACGATCCTCTCCGCGTACTTCATCCTCGCGGCCAACTCCTGGATGCAGCACCCGGTGGGCTACCGGATCAACGAGGAGCGAGGCCGGGCGGAGCTCACCGACTTCTGGCTGGTCCTCACCCAGAACACCGCCCTCACCCAGTTCTTCCACACCATGACGGCGGCCTTCCTGGTCGGTGGCGCGTTCATGGTCGGCATCTCCGCCTTCCACCTGGCCCGCAAGAAGCACATCCCGGTGATGCGGACCTCGCTGCGGCTCGGCCTGATCACCCTGATCATCGCGGGCCTCGGCACCGCCATCAGCGGTGACCTGCTCGGCAAGGTCATGTTCAAGCAGCAGCCCATGAAGATGGCCGCCGCCGAGGCGCTCTGGGACGGCGAGGCGCCCGCACCGTTCTCGATCTTCGCGTACGGCGACGTCGACAAGGGTCACAACAAGGTGGCCATCGAGATCCCGGGCCTGCTGTCCTTCCTGGCCAACGACGACTTCAGCTCGTACGTCCCGGGCATCAACGACATCAACAAGGCCGAACAGGAGAAGTTCGGCCCCGGCGACTACCGGCCCAACATCCCCGTCGCCTACTGGGGCTTCCGCTGGATGATCGGCTTCGGCATGGCCTCGCTGACCATCGGCATGCTCGGTCTCTGGCTGACCCGCAAGAAGTTCATGCTGGCACCGGGGCTGCGGACCGGTGAGGACGAGGTGCCGAACCTGGTCCTGTTCAAGCGGAAGGCGCTCAGCCCCCGCCTGGGCAAGTGGTACTGGATCATCGCCCTCTGGACCATGGCGTTCCCGCTCATCGCCAACTCCTGGGGCTGGATCTTCACCGAGATGGGCCGCCAGCCCTGGGTCGTCTACGGCGTGCTGCGCACCCGGGACGCGGTCTCCCCCGGGACGACGACGGGCGAGGTGCTCACCTCGATGATCGTCTTCACGGCGGTCTACGCCGTTCTCGCCGTGATCGAGGTCAAGCTCCTCGTGAAGTACATCAAGGCGGGCCCGCCGGAGCTCACCGAGAACGACCTCAACCCGCCCACCAAGATCGGCGGGGACTCTCGTGACCCCGACCGCCCCATGGCCTTCTCGTACTGAGGCTCAGGAGATCGAGGCATGGAACTCCACGACGTCTGGTTCGTACTCATCGCGATCCTCTGGATCGGCTACTTCTTCCTCGAAGGCTTCGACTTCGGGGTCGGCATCCTCACCAAGCTGCTCGCCCGTGACCGGGTCGAGAAGCGGGTCCTCATCAACACCATCGGACCCGTCTGGGACGGCAACGAGGTGTGGCTGCTCACCGCCGGCGGCGCGACCTTCGCCGCCTTCCCCGAGTGGTACGCGACGCTCTTCTCCGGCTTCTACCTGCCGCTGCTGATCATCCTGGTCTGTCTGATCGTCCGGGGTGTCGCCTTCGAGTACCGGGCGAAGCGGCCCGAGGAGCAGTGGCAGCGCAACTGGGAGCAGGCCATCTTCTGGACCTCGCTGATCCCCGCGTTCCTCTGGGGCGTGGCCTTCGGCAACATCGTCCGGGGCGTGAAGATCGACGCGGACATGGAGTTCGTCGGCACCTTCTGGGAGCTGCTCAACCCGTACGCGCTCCTCGGCGGCCTGGTCACGCTCACGCTCTTCACCTTCCACGGCGCGGTCTTCGCCTCGCTCAAGACCGTGGGCGACATCCGCACCCGGGCCCGGGCGCTCGCGCTCAAGCTGGGCCTGGTGACGGCCGTGCTGGCGCTCGGCTTCCTGATCTGGACCCAGATCGACACCGGGGACAGCTGGAGCTTCGCGGCGATGCTGATCGCGGTGGTGGCCCTGGTCGGTGCGATCGGCGCGATCAAGGTGGGTCGTGAGGGCTGGTCCTTCGCTCTCTCGGGCATCACCATCGCCGCAGCCGTGGCGATGCTCTTCCTCGCGCTCTTCCCGGACGTCATGCCGTCTTCGCTCAACCCGGAGTGGAGTCTTACCGTGACGAACGCGTCGTCCAGCCCGTACACGCTCAAGATCATGACCTGGTGCGCGGCGATCGCGACCCCGCTGGTGCTGCTCTACCAGAGCTGGACCTACTGGGTCTTCCGCAAGCGGATCGGTACGCAGCACATCGCCGACGCTCACTAGCCGGCCCTTCCCAGGGGAGCATGTTTCACGTGAAACCGATCGATCCGCGCCTGCTCCGGTACGCCCGGGCCACCCGAGTCTT
Source organism: Streptomyces sp. NPDC002057 (assembly GCF_040296665.1). Classification (NCBI taxonomy): domain Bacteria; kingdom Bacillati; phylum Actinomycetota; class Actinomycetes; order Kitasatosporales; family Streptomycetaceae; genus Streptomyces; species Streptomyces sp. NPDC002057. The sequence continues at coordinate 57,066 of NZ_JBEOXR010000001.1, read as the reverse complement.
CCTGATCGCGGTGGTCGGACTCGGCCTCGTCGGGGCGGCGCTGGTCATCGCCCAGGCGATGGTCATCGCCGAGATCGTGGTGGGGTCCTTCCAGGAGGGCCGGTCCGTCTCCGACCTGACCACCGCCCTGCTGCTGCTCGTGGGAGTCGCGGCGGCACGGGCGCTGGTCTCCTGGCTGACCGAGCTCGCCGCCCACCGGGCGAGCGCGGCGGTGAAGTCCGAACTTCGCGGCCGTCTCCTCGACCGCGCGGCCGCACTCGGGCCGGGCTGGCTGAGCGGCCAGAAGGCCGGTTCCCTGATCGCCCTCGCCACCCGCGGTGTGGACGCCCTCGACGACTACTTCGCCCGCTATCTGCCCCAGCTCGGCCTCGCGGTGGTCGTGCCGGTGGCGGTGCTGGCCCGGATCGTCACCGAGGACTGGGTCTCGGCGGCGATCATCGTCGTCACCCTGCCCCTCATCCCGGTCTTCATGATCCTCATCGGCTGGTACACCCAGGCCCGGATGGACCGGCAGTGGAAGCTGCTCTCCCGGCTCTCCGGGCACTTCCTTGACGTGGTGGCCGGCCTTCCCACGCTCAAGATCTTCGGCCGGGCGAAGGCCCAGGCCGAGTCGATCCGCGCGATCACCTCGGAGTACCGGCAGGCCACGATGCGCACCCTGCGGATCGCCTTCCTCTCCTCCTTCGCCCTGGAACTCCTCGCGACGCTCTCGGTCGCGCTCGTCGCCGTGACCATCGGCATGCGGCTCGTCCACGGCGAACTCGACCTGTACACCGGACTCGTCATCCTGATCCTGGCTCCCGAGGCGTACCTCCCGCTGCGACAGGTGGGAGCGCAGTTCCACGCGGCCGCGGAGGGTCTCGCGGCGGCGGAGGAGATCTTCGACGTCCTGGAGCAGCCGGTTCGGGACGGGGGCACGGGCGCCGCCCCTGACTCCGTACGGCTTGAGCTCGACGGGGTGACGGTACGACACGCCGGCCGGGCCGAGCCCTCGCTCGACGCGGCGACGCTGACGGTCGAACCGGGCGAGACGGTGGCCCTGGTCGGGCCGAGCGGAGCCGGGAAGTCGACGCTGCTCGATGTCGTCCTCGGGTTCGCCGTGCCCGAGCAGGGCGGGTCCGTCCGCGTCGGCGGCGAGGACCTCGCGACGCTCGACCTGGAGGCCTGGCGTTCGCGGATCGCCTGGGTGCCCCAGCGGCCCCACCTCTTCGCGGGGACCATCGCCGAGAACGTCCGTCTCGCCCGCCCGGACGCCTCCGACGAGGCCGTACGGGAGGCGCTGCGGGACGCCGGGGCGGAGGGGTTCGTCGCGGAGCTGCCCGAGGGGCTCGACACCAGGCTCGGAGAGGACGGCGCCGGACTCTCGGCAGGCCAGCGGCAACGTCTCGCCCTCGCCCGGGGATTCCTGGCGGACCGGCCCCTGCTCCTCCTCGACGAGCCGACGGCCGCGCTCGACGGCGAGACCGAGGCGGGCGTGGTCGAGGCGGTACGACGCCTCGCGGCGGGACGGACCGTGCTCCTGGTGGCGCACCGCCCGGCGCTGCTCGCTGTCGCGGACCGGGTGGTGACCGTCGCCGGGCCCGCCCGGGCGGCCGCCACGGTCGGCACGCAGCGGGGCGAGGGTGGTCCGGCCGCGCCGGAGCCCTCCGAGGCGGCCCGGGCCGAGGGAGGCGCCGGACCCGACGCGGAGGCGCCCCTCCCCGGTGCCGAGGTGTACTCGGACGCGGAGGCGTACCTCCTCGGTGCGGAGGTGTACTCCGACCCGGAGCCGTCCCCCCTCGGTACGGAGGCGTACCCGCAGGCGCCCGCACCCGGCGGGCCGCTCCTCAAGCGGGTCCGGGACATGGCAGGGAAGCTCAAGGGGCGGATGGCGCTCGCGCTGCTGCTCGCGAGCCTCGCCCTCGGCTCCGCCGTCGGGCTCATGGCCGTCTCCGGCTGGCTCATCTCACGCGCCTCCGAACAGCCGCCCGTGCTCTACCTGATGGTGGCCGTCACCGCCACGCGCGCCTTCGGCATCGGACGGGCCGTCTTCCGGTACGCCGAGCGGCTCGTCTCGCACGACGCCGTGCTCCGGATGCTCTCCGAGCTCCGGGTCTCCGTCTACCGCCGCCTGGAGCGGATCGCCCCGGCAGGGCTGCGCCGCACGCGTCGCGGGGACCTGCTCGCGCGGCTCGTCCAGGACGTCGACGCGCTCCAGGACTACTGGCTGCGCTGGCTGCTCCCGGCGGGCGCCGCCCTCGTCGTGGGCGTGGCCTCCGTCGGGTTCACCGCCTGGCTCCTCCCCGAGGCCGGCGCCGTCCTCGCCGTGGGTCTCCTGGTCGCGGGTCTCGCCGTACCGGCCATCGGCGGGACGCTCGCCCGCCGGGCCGAACGACGCCTCTCCCCCGCACGCGGCGCCCTGGCGAGCGCCGTGGCCGACCTGCTCCGCGGCTGCGCCGAGCTGACGGTGGCCGGTGCGCTGCGGGGCAGGATCGCCCGCGCCCGCGAAGCCGACCGGGCGCTCACCGGCATCGCCTCCCGGCAGGCCGCGGCCACCGCGCTCGGCGCCGGACTCTCCGCCCTGGTGTGCGGCCTGACGGTCGCGGCCGCCGCGCTCGTCGGCGTCCGAGCGGTGGGGGACGGGCGGCTCGACGGGGTGGCCCTCGCCGTGGTCGTCCTCACCCCGCTCGCCGCCTTCGAGGGAGTCGCCGCGCTTCCGCTCGCCGTCCAGTACCGGCAGCGCGTCAAGCACAGTGCCGAGAGGGTCTTCGAGGTGCTCGACGCCCCCGTGCCCGTCCACGAGCCGGCCCGTCCTGAGACTCCCCCGGCGAGCCCGTTCCCGCTGGAGCTGACCGGACTCTCCGCACGCTACGCCGGGCAGGACCGGTCGGCGCTCAGCGACTTCCGGCTCACCCTGGAGGCCGGACGCCGGGTCGCCGTCGTCGGCGCCTCCGGCTCCGGCAAGACCACGCTCGCCCAGGTGCTGCTCCGGTTCCTGGACGTCGAGTTCGGCACCTACCGGCTCGGCGGGGTGCCCGCCTGGGAGCTCGACGGCGACGAGGTCCGGCGGCTCGTCGGCCTCTGCGCCCAGGACGCACACCTCTTCGACAGCTCCGTCCGCGAGAACCTGCGGCTCGCCCGGACCGGGGCGAGCGACGAGGAGCTGCGCGAGGCGCTGCGCAGGGCCCGGCTGCTCGACTGGGTGGACGGGCTGCCGGACGGGCTCGACACCCTCGTGGGGGAGCACGGGTCCCGGCTCTCCGGCGGTCAGCGCCAGCGCCTGGCGCTCGCCCGCGCCCTGCTCGCCGACTTCCCCGTCCTCGTCCTCGACGAGCCGGCCGAGCACCTGGACCTGGCCACCGCCGACGCGCTCACCGACGATCTGCTGCGGGCCACCGAAGGCCGTACGACCGTCCTCATCACCCACCGTCTGCACGGCCTCGACGCGGTCGACGAGGTGCTGGTCCTGGACGAGGGCCGGACCGTGCAGCGCGGCCCGTACGCGGAACTGGCCGAGGCGGACGGTCCGCTCCGCCGGATGCTGGAGCAGGAGCGGGAGACCGACCTGCTGGCCGCCCCCGGGGCGGCAGGTGCGGAGCGGGTCCGCGCCGTGCGGGCCGGTGCGGAGCAGCTCGACGCGGAGCGGCCGACTTTTCTCGCCAAATAGGACTTACTAGGCTCAAGCCCATGACCGCCGCAGCGTCCGACGCCCCGGACCCCCTGGAAGCAGCCACCCAGGCCACCCGCAGCCTCCAGGGGCTGTCCACGGAGCTCACCGCCCGTGTACCGCAGCTCCTGGAGGCGATGCGCTCGGTCGGTACCGGGCTCGAACTCCACTCCACCCTCGACCGCATCTGCGAGACCGCCGCCGAACTCGCCGACGCCCGCTACGCCGCGATCGGCGTCGTCGACGAGGAGGGCAAGGGGCTGTCCGACTTCGTCACCTTCGGCGTCGACGAGGAGACGGCCCGGCGGATCGGCCACCGCCCCGACGGCCACGCCGGACTGCTCGGCGCGCTGATCCGCGACCCCCAGACGATCCGCCTCGCCGACCTCTCCACCGATCCGCGCGCGGCCGGCTTCCCGCCGGGGCATCCCCCGATGCGGAGCTTCCTGGGCGTTCCCATCCGGGTCCAGGGCGAGATCTTCGGCAACCTGTACCTCGCGGAGAAGCGCGGCGGCGGCGAGTTCAACGACTACGACGTCCACATGGTCCGGGTGCTCGCCACCGAGGCCGGCATCGCCATCGGCAACGCCCGTCTGTACGAGGCCGCCCGCCAGCGCGAACGGTGGATCGACGGCTCGGTCGCCGTCACCACCGCGCTGCTCTCCGGCGGCGACGCGGACGACGCCCTCGCGGTCGTCGCCGAACAGGCCCGCCGCCTCGCCGACGCGGACGCGGGGATCGTGCTGCTGCCCGCCGAGGACGGCGGTCTGGAGATCGTCGCCGTCGCCTCGCCCCGGCCGACCAAGTCCCTCGGTGTGGTCATCCCGCCCGAGAGCGCCGTGGTGGAGCGGCTCCTGGACGGAGAGGCGGTCTTCGTGACGGACGCGTCGACCGACCCGCGCATGATCAGCCGGCTGACCTCCCCGTACGGGCCGAGCATGATGCTGCCGCTGCAGAGCGGCGGGCGGGTGCTCGGCGCGCTGGCGACCCCCCGGGCGCGGGGCGCCCGCCAGTTCACGGAGACGGAGCGGACGCTCGCCACCCAGTTCGCCTCCCAGGCGGCGCTCGCCCTGATGATGGCCGACGCACAGCGCGACCGGGAGCGGCTCGCCGTCTACGAGGACCGTGACCGGATCGCCCGTGACCTGCACGATCTCGTCATCCAACGGCTCTTCGCCACCGGCATGATGCTGGAGAGCGCCCAGCGCAGGTCGATCGTGCCGGCCGTGCGCGAGGGCGTCGGCAAGGCCGTGGACGAGCTGGACGTGACCATCCAGGAGATCCGTACGGCGATCTTCGCGCTCCAGCAGGGACCCGCCGAGGCCCCGTCGGGGCTGCGCACCCGGGTGCTGCGGGAGATCAACATGGCCGCCGTGCCGCTGGGCTTCAAGCCCGCCCACCGCTTCCTCGGCGCGATCGACGCGACGGTCGGCGAGCTCACCGGGAAGAACCTCATCGCCGCCCTCCGCGAGGCGCTCTCCAACGCCTTCCGGCACGCGGAGGCGGGCCGGATCGAGGTGGTCGTCGACGCCGGCGTCACCCTGCCCGACGGCTCCGCCGGGGTACGCCTGGAGGTCGCGGACGACGGAATCGGCCTCCCGGCGGGCGGGCGGCGCAGCGGTCTGCGGAACCTGGCGCGCCGGGCCGAGTCGCTGGGCGGCGCGAGCTGGTGCGGGCCGGGGATCGGGGAGGACGGCGGCGGCACGACGGTGGTGTGGGAGGCCCCGCTGTAGCGGGTGATGTGCGGGCACGGGCCTGCCGGAGCGGAGACCGGAGCGGTGGAGGCCGGACCGGAGGCCGGAGCGGAGGCGGCCTGGGGGAGGCCGGAGACGGGACCGGGGACCGGAGCGGAGGCCGGGGTGATCAGGCCGTGCCGCTCCCGGCCGCGTCCACCACCTCGGTCACCAGCCGCTCGATGACGACGGCCACCCCGTCCTCGTTGTTGCCGGCCGTTCGGCCCGAGGCGGCGGTGATCACGTCCGGGTGGGCGTTGCCCATCGCGTACGAGCGGCCCGCCCAGCTGAGCATCTCGATGTCGTTGGGCATGTCGCCGAAGGCCACGACCTCCTCGGCCGAGATGCCGCGCTCGGCGCAGCACAGGGCGAGCGTGGAGGCCTTGGAGACGCCGAGCGCGCTGATCTCGATGAGGGCGGTGGGGCTGGAGCGGGTGAACGAGGCCAGGTCTCCCGCGGCCTCCCTGGCCACGGCCAGGAACGCGTCGGGGTCGAGCTCCGGGTGCTGGGCGAGCAGCTTCAGCACCGGGGCCGCGGCGCCGGGCGCCTCCTCGAAGAGGAGCTTCTCGGCGGTGGCGACGGTCGCGCCGGGGTCGAGGAAGAACGGCGGGTACAGCGGCTCGTAGTGGATGCCGGTGGTGAGCTCGACCGCGAAGGAGGTCCCGGGCGCGGCGGCGCGCAGGGCCCGGACGACGTCGAGGGCGACCGGCCGTTCCAGCGGGCGCACCTCCACGAAGGTGCCGCCCGCGTGGAGGTCGACGACGGCCGCGCCGTTGGCGCAGATCGCCCTGCCGTGGCCGTGGACGTGGTCCCTGACGACATCCATCCAGCGGGCCGGGCGGCCGGTGACGAAGAAGACCTCGATTCCGGCCCGCTCGGCCGCGGCGAGGGCGGCGACCGTGCGCTCGGAGACGGACTTGTCGTCGCGCAGCAGCGTGCCGTCGAGGTCGGTGGCGATCAGCCGGGGTGCCGGGGCGGGAGTACGGGGAGAGGTCACCGCACCATTCTTCCGCACCGGACGCACGGGCGTGCGGGGAGCCGCACATATGAGTGGTCGAATTCGGGTGCCGCCGGTCCGTGGCGGCCGGGGGTTCACGCCCGACGTGGCCGTAAACGTCCGTTCGTTTTCCGGGTGACGGGGAAGATCCCTGAGAGCTGATGGTGTCTCAAGGGGGCGGGGCATGGGCTCGGGTCCGCGAAGCGACGAATGCGACTCCTGCGGTGGGCCGTACGGGACCTGGGTCGCGAGCCTCGGCATGGCCCTGTGCGCGGTGTGCGAGGGGTCCGGAGCGCGCCGGGCCACGCGGGATCCGGTGCTGGTGGGCGATGTCCTGGCGGGTCTGGTCGACGCGGCGACGTTCGCGGTCCGCCCGACGGGCGGTGTGCCGGAGCTCAGATCCGGGGGCGCCGGTGGCGCCGGTGGCGAGACCGGGTACGGGGGCGCCGCCCGGGAGCTCGGGTACGGAGGCGGTGGGCGGGAAGCCGGGTACGGAGGCGGTGGGCGGGACGTCCGAGCCGGGTCGGTCGTGCCGGAGGCCCGTGCCGGCGGAGTCGTATCAGGCCCGGCGAGAGCCGGGACAGCGGCCACCGCGGCCTGCGCCAGGTGTGGGGCCCTGGCCGCGTGGCACCGTACGGTCCGCGGCCGCTGGATCTTGATCGAGCCCGGGGAGCTGACGGCCGGCGCCGTTCCGGCCGGCAGCCGCTGGCGCGTCGCGGGCGACGGCACCGCGGTCAACCTGGGCTCCGCCGTTCCGTCCGACACCTGCCGGGTCAGCCATTTCGACGTCTGCGCGGCCGGCCCCGCCCCGGTCGGCTCCCCGGTCCTGCTCGCCCTGTGGCGGGGCCATGCCCGACGGATCGCCTGATCCGCCGGGCGTAGGCCCTCGCCCTGACGCGGGCGTCGCCCGTCAGCCCAGCTGGGCGAGCGCCTCCGTGGCGATCCGCTCGAAGACGGCCTGGTCGGCCGCGAAGTCGGAGTCCGGGATCGGCCAGTGGATCACGATCTCGGTGAAGCCCAGCTCGCGGTGGCGCCCGGCGAAGTCGACGAAGGCGTCCAGGGACTCCAGCGGCCGGCCGCGGTCCGGGGTGAAGCCGGTCAGGAGGACCTTGTCGAGGTCGGCGACTTCCCGGCCGGTCTCGGCGCACGCCTTGCCGAGCTTCTCGATCTGGCCGCGCAGCGCCGCCACCGACTGCTCGGGGGTGCCCTCCTCGAAGATCTTCGGGTCTCCGGTCGTCACCCACGCCTGCCCGTACCGCGCGGCGAGCCGCAGCCCGCGCGGCCCGGTCGCCGCGACGGCGAACGGCAGCCGGGGGCGCTGGACGCAGCCGGGGATGTTCCGGGCCTCGTTCGCCGAGTAGAACGTCCCCCGCTCCGTCACGGACTCCTCGGTGAGCAGCCGGTCGAGCAGGGCGACGAACTCGCCGAAGCGGTCCGCCCGCTCCTTCGGGGTCCACGGCTCCTGGCCGAGCGCGGTGGCGTCGAAGCCGTTGCCGCCCGCGCCGATGCCGAGGGTGACGCGCCCTTCGGAGATGTCGTCGAGCGACATCAGCTCCTTGGCAAGCGTCACCGGATGCCGGAAGTTCGGCGAGGTCACGAGGGTGCCGAGGCGGATGCGTTCGGTGGCCGTCGCCGCCGCGGTGAGGGTGGGGAGCGCCCCGAACCACGGGCCGTCCCGGAAGGTCCGCCAGGACAGGTGGTCGTAGGTGTACGCGGCGTGGAACCCGAGCTCTTCGGCCCGCCGCCAGGTCTTCTGCCCCTCGCTCCATCGGTGGATGGGGAGGATCACCGTACTCAAGCGCATGACGCCACCCTACGCGCGCGGGGGGCAGGGGCTCCGGACGAGTGGGAGGGGCTCCGGACGGACCGAGGGGTGGATGCCCGAACGGGGTGCGGGAGGGGAGGGATACGGCCTCAGCGGACCCGGCTGTTCAGCCAGGGGGTGAGCGAGGCGTCGGGAACGAGTTCCTTGTACGTCTCGTCACCCGGCAGCGGGACGATCAGCCACCAGCCGGGCGGGAAGAAGCGGCCCTTCACATGGGCGAGGCCGCCGTGGACCGAGCGGAGGAAGGCGGGGACGGCGTCGCGGGGCACGTCCGCGAACTCGATGCCGTCCACGATGATCCTGGCGTCGTCCTCGGGGAAGAGCTGGACCGTGACGGAGGGGGAGCCGCCCAGCTCGACATGGGCCTCGTGCGGCAGCGAGCCGTCCGGGTCGAGGACGGTGAACGCGCCGGAGGAGGTACGCCGGGAGGTCTGGTCCGCGCCGATGTCGTCGGTGACCGTCATCTCCAGGTGGAACTCCTGGGCGAAGGCGCGGATCGCGGTCACGGCCGCTTCGGTGCTGGGCAGGTGTGGGTGTGCCATGGGAACGATCATGCCTCAGCCGGGAAGGCGCAGGAACTCCGGCGGGACGGCGTCGGCCAGCCAGACGCCGTTGGCGCTGACGTGGAAGACGTGCCCGGCCCGGTGCATGGCGCCGGCGTCGACGCTGATCACCACCGGCCGTCCGCGACGTGCGCCGACCCGGGTCGCGGTCTCGCGGTCGGGGGAGAGGTGCACGTGGTGGCGGGCCATGGGGCGCAGCCCCTCCGCCCGGATCGCGGGGAGCCGGTCCGCGACCGTACCGTGGTAGAGGTACGCGGGCGGTTCGGCGGGCGGCAGGTCGAGGTCCACCTCGACGGTGTGGCCCTGGCTGGCGCGGATGCGGGTGCCCTCGATCGCGAAGCGCTTCTTGTCGTTGGTCGCGACGACGTGGTCGAGCTCCTCGCGGCTGATCGGGAAGCCGTTCCGCGCGGTGGCTCCGAGCAGAGTGTCGATCTCGGTCCAGCCGTGTGCGTCGAGGACGAGGCCGATGCGCTCGGGCTGGTGGCGCAGATGCTTGGAGAGGTACTTCGAGACTTTCACCGTGCGGCGCTCGTCCGGTGGTTGTGGTCGGGTCATTCCGCCAGGATGCCGGAGCCCGGATCGCCGGACCATCGATTTTGATCGCCGAACCATTGATGGGGACGAGCAGGTTTGATCCACAGCCAAGACGACTTATCCACAGGCTAGTTGGCAATTCTGTGGACAACAGGCATTGGTTTTCAGGTGTATTGGGTAAATTAATCCTGTATCGGGCTACTTGAAGCAAGTGCGTCCAATGTTCTTTTCTGCACCTCTCGTTCCGTGGCGGCGGCGACGAAGGCCGCGACCTGCTCCGGGCCGACCAGGCTCTGAACGGCCCGTACGGTTCCGGCCGGTAGGGCCACCGGGCGCGGCTCGTCGTCCTTCGCGTGGTGCGCGTCGGGCGCCAGATGGATCTGGAGATGGCGGGTGGCCAACAGGCGCATCGCCCGCGCGAGTTCTGCGTCCACCGTCTGCTGCGCGAGGGGCCGGAGCCGTCGCACCATCGTCGCCGCCTCGGCCGCGTCCGCGTCCGTCGGCGGCCGGTGCTCCAGATAGCGCGCGAAGACGTACTCCGTCGTGAACTCCAGGAAGCGGGAGGCGATGTGCTCCACCTGGTCGCGAAGTTCCCTCAGATGGCCGGTGATTGCCGCGAGCGGCACCCCGGCCGCGTACAACTCGGCCGCCACCGCAAGTTCCTGGGGGCTCGGTACGAGGTACTCCTCCGTCTCCCGGCCGGGAAGCGGCTCCAGCACGCCGAGCGCGACGGCCTCCCGGATGGCGTCCTCGTCCGGCGTGCCGCCGAACCGGGCGTCCAGCTCCGCGCGGGAGATCCGGTCCGCCTCCTCGTCCGTCCACGGGCCGTGGACCTCCGCGACCAGACCGAGCACCCCGCCCAGGCCCCGGCCGGTGTCCCAGGCCTCCAGGAGCTCCTTGATCGAGGCCAGGGTGTAGCCGCGGTCGAGGAGGTCGGCGATCTGCCGGAGCCGGGCGAGGTGCGCGTCCCCGTACACGTTCGACCTGCCGCGCCGCTCGGGGCGGGGCAGCAGCCCGCGGTCCTGGTAGGCGCGGATCGTCCGGACCGTGGCCCCGCTGTGATGGGCGAGATCCTCGATCCGGTACTCCGGCTGTGCTGACTGCTCGGACAAACCCGCTCCCACCGACCGCTCGCTCCACCCCGCCGCCGCGAGGCCCTTCCTGGAAGGGGATCGTACGACCGCCGCCCCGAACCGGCCCCCGCGCGGGCGAACGCACCCCGCCCGACCCTGTGCGGTCGGGCGGGTTCCTCCGGCCCCGCCCGCCGCTCCCTACGCCGACCGCTGCCTACACCGACCGCTTCCTGTACCGACCGCTGCCTACACCGTCCGCTCCCTACGCCGGCGGCTGCCAGCGGGCGAGTGCCCGCAGCGTCCCCGGGCTCAGCCGGGAGAGGAAGTGGGCGCCCCGGGCCTCCGGCGTCACGGGCACGACCGCGCGGTCGTGCAGGACCGCGCCCAGGATCGCGTCCGCGACCTTCTCCGGCGGATAGTTCCGCAGGCCGTACAGCCGGGACGCCTTCTTCTGGCGCCGCTTCTCCTCCGCCTCGTCCGTGACCCCGGCGAACCGCGCGGTCGCCGTGATGTTCGTGTTGACGATGCCGGGGCAGATCGCGGAGACCCCGATGCCCTGGTCGGCCAACTCGGCGCGCAGGCACTCACTGAGCATCAGCACCGCCGCCTTCGACGTGCTGTACGCGGGCAGGGCGCGGGAGGGCTGGAACGCGGCGGCGGACGCGGTGTTCACGATGTGGCCGCCCTGACCGCGCGCCTTCATCTGCGCGCCGAAGACCCTGCACCCGTGGATCACGCCCCACAGGTTGACGTCGAGGACCCGCTGCCACTCCTCGCTCGTCGTGTCGAAGAAGGAGCCGGTGAGCCCGATCCCCGCGTTGTTGACGAGGACGTCGACGACTCCGTACTCGCTCGCCACCTTGGCGGCCAGCTTCTCCATCGCCTGCTCGTCGGCGACGTCGACGGTCTCGCCCCAGGCCTCCGGGGCGCCGATCAGCCGGGCCATCTCGGCCGTGCGGACCGCGCCCTCGGCGTCCCGGTCCACGGCGACGACCCGGGCGCCGGCCTCGGCGAAGGCGAAGGCGGTGGCCCGGCCGATGCCGCTGGCCGCCCCGGTCACCAGGACCAGCTGGCCGCCGAACCGCTCCGTGTACTCCGGCTTCACCCCGCTCTTCGCCGCCGTCGCCGCGACGGGCTTCGGCGCCTTGGTGCCCGGCTCCTCGTTGGCCCGGACGAACGCGCCGATCCAGGCGGAGAGCTGGTCCGGCCGGGTGCGGGGCACCCAGTGCTTCGCGGGCAGCGTGCGCCGGGTGAGGTCCGGTACCCAGCGGCCCAGGTCGTCGTAGAGCCGCTCGGAGAGGAAGGCGTCGCCGGTCGGCGTGATCAGCTGCACGGGCGCGTGCGCGTACGCGTCGGGGCGCGGACGGCCGAGCCGCGCGCGGACGTTGTCCCGGTAGAGCCAGGCGCCGTGCGCCGCGTCGCTCGGCAGCGAGGGCGTCGGGTAGTCGCCGGCCGGGACCTTCTCGACGCGCTCCAGTATCTTCGGCCAGCGCTTGCCGAGCGGGCCGCGCCAGGCGAGCTCCGGCAGCACGGGCGTGTGCAGCATGTACACGTACCAGGACTTGGCGCCCTGTCCGAGGAGCTGGCCGACCCGGCGCGGGGTGGGCCGGGTCATCCGCTGCTTGATCCAGTGCCCGAAGTGGTCGAGGGAGGGCCCCGACATCGAGGTGAAGGAGGCGATCCGGCCCTCGGTGCGGGGCACGGTGACGAACTCCCAGGACTGCACCGAACCCCAGTCGTGGCCGACGAGGTGGACCGGCCGGTCCGGGCTGACGGCGTCGGCGACCGCGAGGAAGTCGTCGGTCAGCTTCTCCAGGGTGAAGCCGCCGCGCAGCGGGGCCGGCGCCGTGGAGCGGCCGTGGCCCCGGATGTCGTACAGCACCACGTGGAAGTCCTCGGCGAGCCGGACGGCGACCTCCGACCAGACCTCCTTGGAGTCCGGGTAGCCGTGCACGAGCAGGACGGTGGGCCGGCCCGTCTCGCCGAGCTCGGCGACGCACAGTTCGAGCCCGCCCGTCCGTACCCAGCGCTCCCGCGCTCCGGTGAGACCCGCGCTTCCCGACATCAGACCGTCCCCTCGTTCCAGCGCCGCACGTGCGGCAGATCGTCGTCCAGCCAGAACGCGCTCTGCTCGGGGTCCCGGGAGTCGGTGACGACCAGGATCTCCTCGAACTTCGCGCCCGTACCCCGGAATCCGAGGTGCGGCTCGACCGCCCACAGGCCCGGTCTGGGCGGGTGGTCGGAGAACTTGTACGGCGACCAGAGCGGCGACCATCCGTCCCGGTGACCGTGCAGGGCGTCACTCGCGAGCCCCTTGAGCGCCTGGGTGCCGAAGCCGAAGACCGTCGGCGACCAGCCGCGCTCCTTCACCCGGTCGATCTTGTGGGCGATGACGCCGAAGGGGTAGGCCCGGTGCCGGTTCGCGTACCCCTGGCGGACCATGAGCCGGTCCACGTCCTGGTAGATCTCGCGGAGCGTGCGCCGCTCGCGCACCTCGCGGAGGATCAGCTCGCGGTGGTCCGCGAGGTCGGCGAGCAGCTTGTCGTGCAGGGGGTTGAGGCCCAGACAGCCGCTGTAGCCGATGTCGGCCGTGTACCCCTTGTAGACCGGGGCCATGTCGAGGATGAACGGCATCCCCGCCTCAAGACGCCGGTTCGTCGGGAAGAACTGCAGCGGGATCTTGAAGTCGACGAAAGCCGTGCGGTCGCCGAACCAGGCGAACGGCCGGTGGAACCAGTCCCGCACCCCCCGCTCGTACAGCCACTCCCGCTGCATCCGCGCGGCCTCGCGCTCGGTCACTCCGGGCCTGAGCTGTGCCGCGACGGCCTCCGCGCACGCGTAGGAGAGCCGCTGTACTTCCCTGAACCCCCGCAGCTCCGCGGAGAGTTCGCCTGTCACCACTGAGGCCATGCCACCCGCCGTCCCGTGTGAGCGCCCGGCTGCGCTACGCGTTCGTAACTTGACACCGATGAATGTGACAATGCCCGGCGGCTGAGTCAAGAGGTCCGACGACGCCCTGTGGAAAACCCGTCGGCCGACCCGGCCGCGGACCTGTGGAAAAAGACTTTCGTCGCGACCTCCCCTACTGGCTTGTACTCCTGTAGTCGGAGAAGGATCGAGCCGTTGGGCTGACGACCGCTGTGGCGCACACCACTACCGTCGTAGGCGTGACTGTGATCGCGACCGAAAGCCTCAGCATGCGGTTCCCCCGGGTGACCGCTCTTGACCGGCTCTCCCTGGACATCGGGCCCGGTGTGACCGGACTCGTGGGTGCCAACGGAGCCGGCAAGTCCACCATGATCAAGATCCTGCTCGGACTCTCCCGCGCGACGGAGGGCCGCGCCGAGGTGCTCGGCCTCGACGTCAGCACCTCCGGCGCGCAGATCCGTGAGCAGGTCGGCTACATGCCGGAGCACGACTGCCTGCCCCCGGACGTCTCGGCCACCGAGTTCGTCGTGCACATGGCGCGGATGTCGGGCCTGCCCGCGACCGCCGCCCGGGAGCGGACCGCCGACACCCTCCGCCACGTCGGCCTGTACGAGGAGCGCTACCGCCCCATCGGCGGCTACTCGACGGGCATGAAGCAGCGGGTGAAGCTCGCGCAGGCCCTCGTCCACGACCCGAAGCTGGTCCTCCTCGACGAGCCGACCAACGGCCTCGACCCGGTCGGCCGTGACGAGATGCTCGGACTGATCCGCCGCGTCTGGACCGACTTCGGCATCTCCGTCCTCGTGACCTCGCATCTCCTCGGCGAGCTGGAGCGCACCTGCGACCACGTCGTCGTCATCGACGGCGGCCGGCTGCTCCGCTCCAGCTCCACCAGCGACTTCACCCGGACCACCACGACGCTCGCGGTCGAGGTCACCGACTCGGACACCCACCCGGACGGCACGGCGGCGCTCCGCGCGGCCCTCGGGGGCGCCGGTGTCACGATCCACGCGGGCGTGGAGGACGGCCTGCCCGGCGCAGGTCACATCCTGCTCCTGGAGGCTCCGGGCGAGGAGACGTACGACCTCGTGCGCGACACCGTGGCCGGCCTCGGCCTCGGTCTCGTCCGCATGGAGCAGCGCCGCCACCACATCGCCGAGGTCTTCCGCCCCGAGGCGCCCCAGCACGAGGAGGTGCCGGCCCGATGAGCACCCAGATCCCCCAGCCCTCCCAGGCCGCTCCCGACACGACCCGGATCCACAACATCGGCTACCGGTCCTACGACGGCCCGCGCCTCGGCCGGGCCTACGCACGACGGTCGCTCTTCTCGCAGTCCCTGCGCGGTGCCTACGGCCTCGGCCGCAGCGCCAAGTCGAAGGTGCTGCCGATGCTCCTGTTCGCCGTGATGTGCGTCCCGGCGCTGATCCTCGTCGCGGTCGCCGTGGTCGGGAAGCAGTCCAGGCTCTCGATCGAGTACACGCAGTACGCGATCTACCTCCAGGTCGTCATCAGCATCTACCTGGCCTCGCAGGCACCGCAGTCGGTCTCCCGGGACCTCCGGTTCCGGACGGTGCCGCTGTACTTCTCCCGCCCGATCGAGCGCGCGGACTACGTCCTCGCCAAGCTCGGCGCGATGGCCTCGGCGCTCTTCATCCTGACCGCCTCGCCGCTGCTGATCCTCTGGATCGGCTCGCTGCTCGCCAAGATGGACTTCGCCGAGCAGACCAAGATGTTCGGCCAGGGGCTGGTCTCCGTGGCGCTGCTCTCGGTGCTCTTCGGCGGCATCGGACTCGTCATGGCGGCCCTCACGCCGCGCCGTGGCTTCGGCGTCGCCGCCGTGATCGCCGTCCTGACGGTCTCGTACGGGGCGGTCTCCACCCTCATGGGCATCGCCTTCGCCACCGAGAACGAGGGCGCCATCCAGTGGCTGGGCCTCTTCTCGCCGATGACCCTCATCGACGGCGTGCAGAGCGCCTTCCTGGGCGCCCCTCCGGGCTTCCCCGAACTCGGGGGTCCGAGCACCGGTGTCGGCGTGGTCTACGTGCTGGTCGTCCTCGCGCTCATCGCCGGCTCGTACGGCATCCTGATGCGCCGTTACCGAAAGGTCGGGCTGTGACCGCCCTCCCGTCGCCCGCCGCCACCCCTCAAAGGAATGGGCCGCGCCCATGAGTACCCTCTCCATCGACCACGTCTCCCGCTGGTTCGGAAACGTCGTGGCCGTGAACGACGTCACGATGACGGTGGGCCCGGGCGTCACCGGCCTCCTCGGCCCCAACGGCGCCGGGAAGTCCACCCTGATCAACATGATGGGCGGCTTCCTCGACCCCTCCACCGGCAGTGTCACGCTCGACGGACAGAAGATCTGGGGGAGCGAGTCGGTCTACCGCGAGATCGGTGTCGTCCCCGAGCGGGAGGCGATGTACGACTTCCTCACCGGCCGCGAGTTCGTCGTGGCCAACGCGGAGCTCCAGGGCCTCGGCGACAAGGAGGCCCAGGCGGCCCTCGCCACGGTCGAGATGGAGTACGCCCAGGACCGCAAGATCTCCACGTACAGCAAGGGCATGCGGCAGCGCGTGAAGATGGCCTCGGCCCTCGTGCACGAGCCGTCCGTGCTGCTCCTGGACGAGCCGTTCAACGGCATGGACCCCCGCCAGCGCATGCAGCTGATGGACCTGCTGCGGCGGATGGGGGCGGAGGGCCGCACGGTCCTCTTCTCCTCGCACATCCTGGAGGAGGTCGAGCAGCTCGCCTCCCACATCGAGGTGATCGTGGCCGGGCGGCACGCGGCCTCCGGTGACTTCCGCAAGATCCGCCGACTCATGACGGACCGGCCGCACCGCTATCTCGTCCGCTCCAGCGACGACCGGGCGCTGGCCGCCGCGCTGATCGCCGACCCGTCCACGGCCGGGATCGAGGTCGACCAGGTGGAGGGCGGACTGCGCGTCCAGGCGGTGGACTTCGGGCGGTTCACGGAGCTGCTGCCGAGGGTCGCGAAGGACCAGGGCATCCGCCTCCTGACCGTCTCGCCCTCGGACGAGTCCCTCGAATCGGTCTTCTCTTACCTCGTCGCGGCCTGAAAGGAGCCTGACCGATGTACAACCCCACAGTCGCCCGGCTCACCTACCGGGCCCTCCTCGGCCGCCGGCGGGCGCTGATCCTCTTCCTGCTGCCCGCTCTGCTGGTGCTCATCGCGGCGGCGGTCCGCGGCTTCAACGGCGCGGACGACCAGGTCGCCGCCGACGTCCTGGGCGGCTTCGCGCTGGCCACGATGGTGCCGCTGATCGGCGTGATCGCCGGGACGGGCGCGATCGGTCCGGAGATCGACGACGGCTCGATCGTCTACCTGCTCTCCAAGCCGGTGAAGCGGTCCTCGATCATCTTCACGAAGCTCATCGTGGCGATCGCCGTGACCATGGTCTTCTCGGCGGTGCCGACGTTCATCGCCGGATTCGTCCTCAACGGCAACGGCCAGCAGGTGGCGGTCGCGTACACGGTGGCGGCCCTGGTCGCCTCCATCGCCTACAGCGCGCTGTTCCTGCTGCTCGGCACGGTCAGCCGGCACGCCGTGGTCATCGGCCTCGTCTACGCCCTGGTCTGGGAGACCCTCTTCGGCTCCCTGATCTCCGGCGCCAAGACCCTGAGCGTCCAGCAGTGGTCGCTCGCCCTCGCGGAGAAGGTCACCGGCGACGGTCTGATCGACTCCGAGGTCGGACTCACCACGGCGACCGTCCTCCTGGTGGCGGTCACGGTCGTGGCGACCTGGTTCGCCGGCCACAAGCTGCGGACCCTGACCCTGGCGGGCGAGGAGTAGAACCGAAGAGGAAGCGGTACGGCTCCGAGGGCGGGCGCCCCCTCTCGGGAGCCCCACCCCGGAGCCGTACCGCAACCCCCTCCTCTCACACCGTCCGGTCCCGGGCGGCCAGCAGACCCACACCGAGGGCGGCCGCGCAGACGCCGAGGACCACACAGATCGGCAGGGTCCAGGAGCCGGTGGCCTGGTGGAGGGCGCCGGCCGCCAGCGGGCCCGCGGCGGCGAGCAGATAGCCGACCGTCTGGGCCATGCCGGACAGCCGGGCCGCGGTCACCGCGTCCCCGGAGCGCAGCACGATGAGGGTCAGCGCGAGACCGACCGCACCGCCCTGGCCGACGCCGAGCACCGCCGACCAGAGCCAGGCCCCCTCCACCGGCGCCACCATCAGACCGGCGTAGCCGGCGGCGACGAGCGTGGTGACGAGGACGATCAGCGGGCGCTGGCTCCGCATCCGGCCGGCGAGCAGCGGCACCACGAAGGCACCCGCGACCTGGATCAGGTTGTTGAAGGCGAAGACGACACCGGCGGTGGAGCGGCTCATGCCGTGGTCGGTGAAGATCGTCGGCATCCAGGCGATCAGCACGTACGACCAGAGCGACTGCAGGCCCATGAACAGGGTGACCTGCCAGGCCAGCGCCGAGCGCCAGACGCTCACCGGACGGGAGTCGGTGGCCGGGACGGCCCGTACCCCGTGGCCCGTCCGGCCCCGGGCGATCAGGACCTGGGGCAGCCAGGCGAGGGCGGCGACGGCGGCGAGCAGCGACCAGAAGGCGAGCGAGCCCTCCCAGCCGCCGCCGAGCGCCTTCTCCAGCGGCACGGCGGCCGCGGCGGCCAGCGTCGCCCCCGCGATCATCGCGCCCGTGTAGACCGAGGTCATCGCGGCCGCCCGGTCCGGGAAGTCACGCTTGATCAGGCCCGGCATCAGCACGTTGAGCAGGGCGATCGACGTGCCGACGAGGATGCCGCCGCCGTACAGCGCGTACACGGAGGGCAGCACGCGCGCGAGGATGCCGACGCCGAGCAGGAGCAGCGCCGCGAACAGCACGCGTTCGGCACCGAACCGGCGTCCCAGCCAGGGTGCGACCATCGCGCCCACGCCGAGGAACAGGACGGGCACCGAGGTCACGAGGGACGTCGCCGTCGCGGAGAGCCCGAAGGCCTCGGAGATCTCTCCGACCAGGGGCGCCACGCTCGCCAGCGCGACCCGCATGTTCAGCGAGGCCAGCACGATCCCGATCAGGAGGAGTGCGGGATGCGCGAGCAGGGCCCGCCGGGCCGCCGCCCCGGACGCCGACCCCCGGACCCCGGCCTCGGCGTCGACGAGCACGGGCGCGGGCGGGGCGGAAGCCGTCGTACGGGTCTCGGCGGATCCCGTCGTCCGTATCTCGGCGCCCATCAGGAGCGCTCCGCCGGGGATGCCGGGGATGCCGGGGACGCCGGGGAGGTCGGAGTGGTCTGGGACGCCGGGGACACCGAGTGCGTGGGGGAGGCCGGAGACGTGGGCGACGTCGCTGACGTCAGCGCGGCGACCGTCTCCATCGGCGTCCGCAGCAGCTCGCGGGCCTGCCGCTCGGCCGCCTCCGGGTCGCCCGCCTCGATCGCCGCCACCAGGGCCTCATGGGCGTCGATGTCGACCGGTGGCATCTCCCGGTCGCCGAGGGCCTCCACGAGGACCTCGTGGACCTGTGTCGAGAAGAAGCGGTAGACCTCGACGAAGGCGGCGTTGTGGGTCGCGCCGACGACCGCCAGGTGGAAGGCGAGGTCCGCGTCCGCGTCCCGGTCCCCCTCCTCGCGCAGGGTGGTCAGGGCCGCCCGCAGCCGCAGCAGGTCGTGGGTGTCCCGTCGTGCCGCCGCGAGCCGGGCGGCCTCGGCCTCCAGGGCGACCCGGAGTTCGAGGACGTCGGCCGCGCCCGCGTGCCGGACCCCGCGCAGGACAGCCGCCGGATCCGCGGTCGACCTGACGAAGGTGCCGTTGCCCTGACGGGACTCCAGGAGGCCCGCGTGGACCAGGACCCGGAGCGCCTCGCGGACCGTGTTGCGGCCCACGCCGAGCTGCTGCGCGAGCTCGTGCTCGGTCGGGATGCGGTCTCCGACCGCCCACTCACCGTCCGTGAGCTGCGTACGCAGCTGTTCCACGACGGAGTCCACCAGCGAGGTCCGTCCCGCCGCCCTGAGTGCCATGCCGCTCCGACCTCTCGATGTGCCCGGTTGCCCAGTCATCCTACAACTGACTGCGGAGGGTACTCCGGACTACTGTGGGGCCGTACGCGGACCGAACACCCTCACCACCCTCGGGAGTCAGTCATGTCAGACCGCTTCGACGTCGTCGTACTCGGAGCTGGCCCCGGCGGCTACGTCGCCGCCATCCGCGCCGCCCAGCTGGGCAAGCGGGTCGCGGTCGTCGAGGAGAAGTACTGGGGCGGTGTCTGCCTGAACGTCGGCTGCATCCCCACCAAGGCACTGCTGCGCAACGCGGAACTGGCCCACATCTTCAACCACGAGGCCAAGACCTTCGGCATCAAGGTGGACGGCACCGTCTCCTTCGACTACACCGAGGCGTTCCGCCGCAGCCGCTCGGTCGCGGACGGCCGCGTCAAGGGCGTTCACTTCCTCATGAAGAAGAACGGGATCACCGAGTTCGACGGCCGGGGAACCTTCCTCGACGCGAACACCCTCCAGGTCGCCAAGTCCGACGGCACCTCGGAGACGATCCAGTTCGACAACTGCATCATCGCCACCGGCGCCACCCCGCGACTGCTCCCGGGCACCGCCCGCAGCGAGCGCGTCGTCTCGTACGAGGAGCAGATCCTCGCCGAGGACGCCCCGCAGTCGATCATCATCGCCGGTGCCGGCGCGATCGGCATCGAGTTCGCGTACGTCCTCAACAACTACGGCACCAAGGTCACGATCGTCGAGTTCCTCGACCGGATCGCCCCGCTGGAGGACGAAGAGGTCTCCAAGGAGCTGGCGAAGCAGTACCGCAAGCTCGGCATCGACGTCCTCACCTCCACCCGCGTCGAGGCCATCGACGAGTCCGGCCCGCAGGTCCGCGTCACCGTCACCGGCAAGGACGGCGCCCAGAAGGTCCTGGAGGCCGACAAGGTCCTCCAGGCCATCGGCTTCGCCCCGAACGTCACCGGCTACGGCCTGGAGGCCACCGGTGTCGCCCTGACCGAGCGCGGCGCGATCGACGTCGACGGCCGCTGCCGCACCTCCGTGCCGCACATCTACGCCATCGGTGACGTCACCGCGAAGCTGATGCTCGCGCACACCGCCGAGGCCATGGGCGTCATCGCGGCCGAGACCATCGGGGACGCCGAGACGATGGAGCTCGACTACCCGATGATCCCGCGCGCGACCTACTGCCAGCCGCAGATCGCCAGCTTCGGCTGGACCGAGGCGCAGGCCCGCGAGAAGGGCTTCGACGTCAAGGTCGCCAAGTTCCCGTTCGTGGCGAACGGCAAGGCGCACGGTCTCGGCGACGCCACCGGCTTCGTCAAGATCATCGCCGACGGGACGCACGGCGAGATCATCGGCGCCCACCTGATCGGCCCGGACGTCACCGAGCTGCTGCCCGAGCTGACCCTGGCCCAGCAGTGGGACCTCACGGTCCACGAGGTCGCGCGGAACGTCCACGCGCACCCGACCCTGGGCGAGGCCGTGAAGGAAGCCATCCACGGCATTGCCGGACACATGATCAATTTCTGACGTTTCTCACAGCTCCGGGTGATAGGCACTGAAAGGTGCCGATCGAAGCCGGAAGCAGTGGAATCAGCGGAGCCCCGCCGGGTGGCGAACCGTCCCGACCGATCAGGTCGTGGGTGCGTTCGTCACCTGGTACGCATCTCTGGCTGGCGGTCATCGCGATCACCAGCCTCGTCATCGCGCTGACCCCCGAGAGCGTCGACACCTATCTGCTCCACCGCAACAGCAGCAACCTCCACCAGCTCGCGCACCACCCGCTGCGGGCCCTGCTCGGCAGCGCGTTCTGGATCGAGGACCCGGCCGACCTCCTGCTGTACGCGGCCCTCTTCGAGCTGATCCACGCGCCCGTGGAACGCTGGCTCGGCACCGCGAAGTGGCTCGTCGTCGTCGCCACCGCCCATGTCGCGGCGACCCTGATCAGCCAGCAGGTCGTCCTGATCGCCATCCGCCACCACGACGTGCCGCGCAGCATGGCGCACGTCGTCGACATCGGGGTCAGCTACGGGCTCGCCGCCTCCGCGGGCATCCTCACCTACCGGCTGGCCCGGCCCTGGCGCTGGCTCTACCTCGCCGGAGTGGTGGCCTTCTTCGCCGTACCGTTCGCCGCCGACCGCACGTACACCGACCTCGGGCACCTGATCTCACTGGCGATCGGCCTGGCCTGCTACCCGCTCACCCGGGGAGGAAAATCGCTCGCCCCCGAACGGGGGCCGGGCGCACACTAGTTGTACGGAGGGCACGGGGGATCCTCCGAAGGGAGGGGCGGCCACTTCGAGCGCGCGGACCTGGTCCGCGCGGGCCGCCCCTTCTCTCTTCGTCAGGCCGACAGCAGGCGCTCCAGGACGACGGCGATGCCGTCCTCCTCGTTCGAGGTCGTGACCTCGTCCGCGATCGCCCGCAGCTCGTCGTGCGCGTTGCCCATGGCCACGCCGTGGGCCGCCCAGCCGAACATCGGGATGTCGTTCGGCATGTCGCCGAAGGCGATCGTCTCCGCCGCCTTCACACCCAGCCGGCGCGCGGCGAGCGAGAGACCGGTCGCCTTGCTCAGGCCGAGCGGAAGGATCTCCACGACCCCGGGGCCCGCCATGACGACGTCCACGAGACCGCCGACCGTCGCGCGGGCGGCCCGGGTCAGCTCGTCGTCCGACAGCGTCGGGTGCTGGAGGTAGAGCTTGGTCAGCGGCGCCGCCCACAGCTCCGCCGGGTCCTCGTACGGCACGTACGGCAGCGGCCCCGGGTGCGCCCGGTAGCCGGGGCCCATCAGGACCTCGCCCTCCAGACCGTCGCGGCTGGCGGCCAGCGCCAGCGGGCCGACCTCCGCCTCTATCTTCGACAGGGCGAGCCCCGCCAGCTGCCGGTCCAGGGTCAGCGAGGTGAGCAGCCGGTGCTCTCCCGCGTGGTAGACCTGCGCGCCCTGCCCGCACACCGCGATGCCCTCGTAGCCGAGGTCGTCGAGGATGTGCCGGGTCCAGGGCACCGCCCGGCCGGTGACGACGATGTGCGCGGCGCCCGCCTCCGTGGCGGCGGTGAGCGCGTCCCGCGTGCGGGCCGAGACGGACTCGTCGGCCCGCAGCAGCGTGCCGTCGAGATCCGTCGCGACCAGGCGGTAGGGGAAGGGGCTCACTTGGCGATCGGCTCCAGGACCTCACGGCCGCCGAGGTAGGGCCGCAGCATCTCCGGCACCCGCACCGAACCGTCGGCGAGCTGGTGGTTCTCCAGGATCGCCACGATCGTGCGCGGGACGGCGCAGAGCGTGCCGTTCAGGGTGGCCAGCGGCTGCACGGTCTTCTTGCCGCCCTGCTCGTCGCGCATGCGGACGGAGAGCCGGCGGGCCTGGAAGCTGTTGCAGTTCGAGGCCGAGGTCAGCTCGCGGTACTTGCCCTGCGTCGGGATCCACGCCTCGCAGTCGAACTTGCGGGAGGCGGAGGAGCCGAGGTCGCCGGTGGCGACGTCGATGACCTGGAACGGCAGCTCAAGACCGGTCAGCCACTGCTTCTCCCAGTCCAGGAGCCGCTTGTGCTCGTTCTCCGCGTCCTCGGGCGCGACGTACGAGAACATCTCGACCTTGTCGAACTGGTGGACGCGGAAGATGCCCCGGGTGTCCTTGCCGTACGTGCCGGCCTCGCGGCGGAAGCAGGGCGAGAAGCCCGCGTACCGCAGCGGCAGCTTGTCCGCGTCGATGATCTCGTCCATGTGGTACGCCGCGAGGGGCACCTCGGACGTGCCGACGAGGTAGTAGTCGTCCTTCTCCAGGTGGTACACGTTCTCCGCGGCCTGGCCGAGGAATCCGGTGCCCTCCATGGCGCGCGGACGGACCAGCGCCGGGGTCAGCATGGGGATGAAGCCGGCCTCGGTGGCCTGCGCGATCGCCGCGTTGACCAGGGCGAGCTCCAGGAGGGCGCCGACACCGGTCAGGTAGTAGAAGCGCGAGCCGGAGACCTTGGCGCCCCGCTCGACGTCGATGGCGCCGAGCGCCTCGCCGAGCTCCAGGTGGTCCTTGGGCTCGAAGCCCTCGGCCGCGAAGTCGCGGATGGTGCCGTGCGTCTCCAGGACGACGAAGTCCTCCTCGCCGCCGACCGGGACGTCCTCGTGGACGATGTTCCCGAGCTGGAGCAGGAGCCGCTTGGCCGTCTCGTCGGCGTCGTTCTGTTCGGCCTCGGCGGCCTTGACGTCGGTCTTGAGCTGCTCGGCCTTCTGGAGGAGCTCGGCGCGCTCCTCGGGCGTGGCCCTGGGGATCAGCTTGCCGAGCGCCTTCTGCTCGGATCGGAGCTCGTCGAAGCGGACGCCGGACGACCTGCGCCGCTCATCGGCGGAGAGCAGGGCGTCGACGAGCGCGACGTCCTCTCCACGGGCGCGCTGGGAGGCGCGAACACGGTCGGGGTCCTCACGGAGCAGGCGAAGGTCAATCACCCCACCAGGCTACCGGTGCGTGTTCGCCCGCCCCCACCGGATAACGTCACGCGTGTTGTCACGCGTGTTGTTTTGCCCGAATTGAGACCTGGGAAATGCCGGACCTCGGGCCTTCGCATTCAGTTATCCACAGGCTGTGCGGAAGATCTGTGGACTACGGGGAAGATCGCGGCGATTTCTCGCTCCGCCCCTGGGAATTCTGTGACCAAACGCCATTGAGGCACTCATTTGGGTGGGAATTGCTCGCTCCAAAGAGTTGATGGGGCGAGGGGTGCTGACGAGGGCGGCTTCCGGTGCTGTGGACAGCCGCGGCGGGCCGGGGAGTGGCTAGGGCGATTTGTCGACCTTGTCGGGGCGGGCTGTCGACTTGTCCCCAGGTCGAGCGCGGAGCCTGTGGATAACCGCTGTGGGTAACTGAAAAATATGCAGGTAGGACTAGTGGTTCGCACCTGTGGACGAACGCTCCCGTCGCCGGGAGCGTTCGGTCACCATCGGGTCAGGCCCGACCGTCCTGGGCTCTCGCCAGCCAGTCGGAGGCCGCCATGAACTCCCCGTCCGAGGTGCCGCGCCGCAGCGCCGCCACGTCCTCGACCGCGACGCCCGCCCTCGGGTACGAGCCGAGGAACCGCACCTTGGGGCAGATCCGCTTGAGACCCATCAGCGCCTCGCCCACCCGCCGGTCCGAGATATGGCCCTCGGCGTCCACGGCGAAGCAGTAGTTCCCGATCCCCGCCCCCGTGGGCCGGGACTGGATCAGCATCAGGTTCACCCCGCGCACCGCGAATTCCTGGAGCAGTTCGAGGAGGGCACCCGGATGATCGTCACCCAGCCACAGCACCACCGAGGTCTTGTCCGCGCCGGTCGGGGCCGCCGGCCTGGCCGGCCTGCCCACCAGGACGAACCGGGTCTCGGCGTTCTCCGCGTCGTGGATCTCGGTGACCAGCGCTTCGAGACCGTACGTCGTCGCCGCGAACTCCCCGGCGAAGGCGGCGTCGAAGCGGCCCTCCTGGACCAGCCGGGCCCCGTCCGCGTTGGACGCGGCCGACTCCCACACCGCCTCGGGCAGGTTCGCCCGCAGCCAGTTCCGCACCTGCGGCTGGGCCACCGGGTGGCCCGTCACCGTCTTGATCTCCGACAGCCTGGTCCCCGGCCGCACGAGCAGCGCGAAGGCGATCGGGAGCAGCACCTCGCGGTAGATCATCAGCGGTTCGCCGGAGGCCAGTTCGTCGAGGGTCGCCGTCACCCCGCCCTCGACCGAGTTCTCGATCGGCACGAGCGCGGCGGCGGCCTCCCCGTTCCGTACGGCGTCGAGCGCGGCCGGGACCGAGACCATGGGGACGAGTTCCCTCGTCGCGGCCTCGGGCAGCGTACGCAGCGCGGCCTCCGTGAAGGTGCCCTCGGGGCCGAGATACGTGTACCGGGTGGCGGACATACCGTCACCCTAATGGGCTCCGGAGCCCAGGGCCGCCCGTGCGGAGGATCGCCCGGGGAATCACGACTCCAGGAGCCGCTGCCCCACGTACTCGCCCTCGGCGGGGCCGCCCGGCACCGCGAAGAGGCCGCTCGCCTCGTGCCGGATGAAGGCGGACAGCGCGTCGCCCCGGTCGAGCTTGCGCTGCACGGTGACGAAGCTCCGGAGGGGGTCCGCCTGCCAGCAGACGAAGAGCAGACCGGCGTCCGGAGTCCCGTCCGGACCGATGCCGTCGTGGTAGGAGAACGGCCTGCGCAGCATCGCCGCCCCGCCGTTCTGTTCGGGGGCGGAGATCCGGGAGTGGGCGTTGTCCGGGATCACGGTCCGTCCGTCCGGTCCGCGCTTGTTCAGGTCGAGCTCCGTGGTCTCCGTACCGCCGGTGAGTGGGGCCCCGTCGGACTTCCGGCGCCCGATCACCTTCTCCTGCCGGTCCAGCGGCAGCTTCTCCCAGTCGTCGAGCAGCATTCGGATCCGGCGCACCACCGCGTAGGAACCACCCGCCATCCACTCCTCCGCGCCGGTGGCCCCCGCGGGGACGAAGATCCGCCGGTCGAAGTCGGGGTCGGTGACCTTCGGGTTGCCCGTGCCGTCGACCTGGCCCATGAGGTTGCGCGCGGTCATCGGCTTCGCCGTGGCACCGGCCGAGCGGTTGAAGCCGTTCATCTGCCAGCGCACCCGGGCCGCGTCGCCCGCGTCCTTCTGGAGCGCGCGCAGCGCGTGGAAGGCGACGAGGGCGTCGTCGGCGCCGATCTGCACCCACAGATCGCCCTCGGAACGCCGGGGGTCCAGGGCGTCGGCCGAGAACGCGGGCAGCGGGTCGAGCCCGCCGGGACGGCGCGCGACGAGTCCGGTGCGGTCGAAGAACGTCCGGCCGAAGCCGAAGGTGACCGTCAGGGAGGAGGGCCCCGCGTCGAGCGCGACACCGGTGTCCCCGGTCGGCGCCTTGCCCGACATCAAGGTCCCCGCCGTCACCGACCAGCGGCGCAGCAGCGCGATCGCCTCCTTGCGGCCGGAGCCCGGCGCGAGGTCGAAGGCGACCAGATGACCGCGGGACTGGAGGGGCGTGGTGATGCCGGCCTGATGTTTCCCGTGAAACATCACCTCGGTCGCACCGACGGTGGTCAGCGCGGGAGCGCCGCCGGCTCCGGCGGTGGTGTCGTCACCCGACACGGCCCCGGAGACCCCGACGCCGCCGGCCGCGCCGATCACGAGCCCGGCCGCGCCCGCCGCTCCGACGGTGCCGAGCAGGCGCCGCCGGGAGATCTCAAGGTTGTCGTTCTCGGTCACGGGTCAGCCGATCTTCACGTTCTTCTCGATGGTGGTCTGGTCGATGTCGGAGGTACGGACGGTCACCTGGATCCGCCACTCGCCGGGCATCGGGATCTGGACGCCGCTGGCGCTCCAGTGGCCCGTCTGGATCCGGTCGGGGGCCACGGGCAGCGGTCCGACGTTCTTCGATTCCAGGGTGAGGGCGACCTTGATCTCGGGGACGTCCAGCGGCTTGCCGTTGGGGCGATCGACGTAGAGGTGGAGCCCGTTGGCGCCGGTGCGGCCGGGGTCCAGGCTGAGCCGGACGACGCCCTTGCCGTCGACACCGCCGGTGTCGAAGGGCAGCCGGATGTCGACGGGCCGGTCGGGCACGGCGGCCGGGCCGGCGGCGGTGGTGCCCTTGCCGGCCTCCTCCTCGGTGCGACCGGGCTCGGTCGAGGTGAGGACGGTGGTCACGGCGAGGAGCACGACGGCGACGGCGGCCTCGGTCAGCACCGAGCGGCGCAGACCGGCCCGCTCCGGGTCGGCGTCCCGCTCCCGCTTCCGCCGCGCGGTGGCGACGGCGGCCCGCTGCCGGGCGAGCTGAGCGGCCCGCTCGGGGTCGGCGGAGTCGGTACCTCCGGCCCGGCCGGCCTCCCCGCTCTCGTCGGCCTCCGCGCGCTGGTCGGCCTTCTCGGTCTGGTCGGTCTCCTCCGTAGCCGAGTCAGCCGAGTCAGCCGCTTCAGCCGGTTCGATCGCTTCGGGCGTTCCGGTCGGCCTCGGGTCGGCGAGGCGCTGGGTCCAGCGGCGCGAGATCCAGGCGATGCCGATGAGGACGCACATCAGGCCGATCTTGACGAGGAGCAGCTGTCCGTAGCGGGTGTCCGTCAGCGCCGACCAGGAGCCGACCTGACGCCAGGACTGGTAGATCCCGGTGGCCGCGAGGACGGCCACGGAGCCGAAGGCCACCTTGGAGAAGCGCTCGACAGCCGAGCGCTCGACGGACGGAGCCCGGTAGAGGGAGACGAGCAGCACCGTGAGACCGCCGAGCCAGGCGGCGACGGCCAGCAGGTGCAGGATGTCGACGGGCATGGCGATACCGGGCTGGATGCCGGTCGAGGCGTGCTCGGCCAGGGCCCAGGTGCCGGCGATACCGGCGGCGACGACGGTGCCGCCGATGCCGAGACCGAAGGCGAGGTCCTTCTTCTCCTTCGGATCGGTCCGCCGCGCGTAGGCGCCGAAGAGGACGGCCACGAAGAGCGCGGCCGCGCCGAGCAGCAGCAGCCGCGAGGTGAGCGCGGCTCCGGTCTTCGTCTCCAGGACGGCCTTCAGACCCGCCAGGTCGAAGGCGTCGGAGAGTTCGCCGGAGCCCGTGTACGGATTGCGCAGGAGCAGCATGACGAGGGTGGCGCCGGTGAGGGCGAGCCAGCCCCGGACCACGGTCTGCTGGACCGGGCGGACGCTCGCCCCGCGCGGCCAGCAGGCCAGCACGAAGGCACCGCCGCCGACGAGGACGGCGAAACCGGCGTAGGAGACGTAGCGCGCGATGCCGTAGAGGGAGCCGACGATTCCGCCGCCCGCCGTCCGGTCGGGCAGGGCGACCGCGGTCGTGGAGGGGGCGCCGATGGAGAAGGTGAAGGCGCCGGAGATGGGGTGGCTGTCGGCCGAGACGGTCTGCCAGGCCACGGTGTAGGTGCCGTCGGGCAGTCCGGCGCGGAGTTCGACCCCGTAGCGGACGATCGAGCCGCTGCAGAGGTCGCGTATCTCGCCGGTGTCGGCGCGCCGGCCCGCCGGGTCGAGGACCCGGATCGAGTCGGCGCTCATGGCGACCTGCTCGGAGAAGGTGAGGTTGACCTCCTTGGGAGCGGTGGCGACCACCGCCCCGGCCTTCGGATCGCTCTCGGTCAGCGCCGCGTGCGCGGAGGCGGGGGCGGCGCCGGCGAGCAGGGTGCCGAGGAGCGCGGCCGCGAGGATCAGCAGCCGGGCCAGGGCGGTACCGAGGCGCGGGGCGGTGGTTGTCATCTTCCGGTTCACTCCGTCAGTTCTGTGAGAACTCCGTCAACGCGCTCAGTGCTGCCGCGGGTTGTGGTTGGGGGCCTCGACGGGAAGGTCGACCTTGATGGGGTCGGACTTCTCGAAGTGGAGCTCGATGCTGACCTTCTCGCCCTGCTTGAGCGTCTTCTTCAGCTCCATGAACATGATGTGGTTGCCACCGCGTTCAAGGGAGAGGGTGCCGTTCGCGGGGATGTCGAAGGAGTCCACCTTCTGCATCTTCTGGTTCTTCGTCTCGTGGATCGTGACGTCGTCGGAGACCGGGCTGGTCACCGAGGTGAGCTTGTCCGCGGTGCCGCCGGCGTTCTTGATCGTGAGGAAGCCGCCGGCCATGTCCATCACGGGCTGGGGCATGTACGCGCCGCTGACCTCCAGCTTCGGCTTGCCGTCGGTGGATCCGGCGGAGCCGTCGGACGAGGACGAGCACCCGGTCAGCGCGAGTGCGGCGGCGAGCGCCACGGCGGCGGACAGGGTGGTGGTGCGGCGGTTCACGGGTTCTCCCCCTTGACGAGCTTCGGCAGATCCTTGGAGTAGTCGTCGATGGACGCGTCCTCGCCGTACAGGACGTAGCCCTGGTCGGTCGTGGGCGAGAAGGCGATCACCTGTGCTCCGTGCATGGAGACGACCGTGCCGTCCTTCTGCTTCTTCGGCGGGTCGATGCCGATGCCGATCTGGCGGGCTCCGGCCTGGATGGCGGAGAAGTCGCCGGTGAGACCGATGAAGGAGGCGTCGCCGGCGGCGGGCAGCCACTTGGCGAGCTCGGCGGGGGTGTCCCGCTCGGGGTCGGTGGTGACGAAGACGACCTGGAGCTTGTCCTGGTCGGCCTTGGGGAGCTGCTTCTTGGCGATGGCGATGTTGCTCATCGTCATGGGGCAGACGTCGGGGCAGTGCGTGTAGCCGAAGTAGATGAGCGTCGGCTTGCCCTTGGTCCGCTCCCGCAGGTCGTACTTCTCACCCTTGGTGTCGGTGAGGACGAGCGCCGGCTTGGTGAACGGCCGGTCGAGGACGGTCGCGGCCCTGGTGGTGTCGTCGCCACCGGAGACCACGGCGACGGGGCCGGAGCCCTTGTCGTCGTTGCCGCCGAGGCCGACGGCCGCGGTGATGCCGAGCGCGGCGACGATCGCGACCGCGGCGACGATCAGCGGGGTGCGCCGGCCGGGACGGGTCGAGCCGTCCTCGGCCTGCGGCGTGGGGTTCTTCTCTGCGGACATGCTGGTTCTTTCCGCTTGTTTCCGGGTTCTCAGGAGGAGCTGGGGCCGTCAGGCCGAGCGGCGGCGGCCGGCGAGGACACCGAAGGCGACACCGGCGACGCCGACGAGGATGCCGATGACGCCGAGGATCCGCGCGGTGGTGTCGGAGGAGTCCGCGGCGGCCGTCTCCTTGTGGGAGGCCGACGTGTCGTCGTGGCCGGCCTTGTCGTCCGCCGCGGCGGAGGCGGAGGCGGACGGGGTGGCGGCGCCGCCACCGTGGTGGTCGGCGGAGGCGGCGGAGAGCTTCAGGACGGGGGCGGGGTTCTGCGGCTCCTCCGCACCCTCCTTCGGCTCCTCGATCCAGCGCACGACCTCCTTGTTGTCGTACGTCTGGATCGCCTTGAGGACCAGCTGGTCGGCGTCCTCGGGCAGCTGGCCGAGGGAGAGCGGGAACTGCTGGAACTGGCCGGGGCCGATCTTCGAACCGTCGGCGGTCCAGGTCACCTTGGAGACGGCCTCGTTGATCTTCTTGCCGTGCAGCTCCAGCGGCTTGCTGAGCTTGCTCTTGGTGACCTCGGCCTTCCAGCCCGGGATGGGCTGGGGCATGACGGAGGCCAGCGGGTGGTCGAGCGGGAAGTTGACCTCGACCTTCACGGTGGAGGCGTTGTCGCGCTCGTTCGGGACCTTGATGTTGACGGTCGCGTAGCCGCCCTTGGCGGCCTCGCCCTGCGGCTGCACGCTCACGTGCGCGAAGGCCGTGCCGGAGAGCAGCACGACGGAGGAGAGGGCGATGCCGCCGGCGAGGGCGACACGGGTGGCGGAGAGACGGGAAACGGTCATGGCAGAAGACACTCCAGCTCGAAGGAGGGCGAGGGAGTCCGGCGCGCCAAGGGTCCGGGGATCACGTGATCGTGCCCCGGAGCGGCGTGCGGACGGGCGCGGCCCCGCTCCCTGTGAGCGGTCCGCGTCAGGCTGCGAGAACGCAGTCGGCGGCCGGTGGGCCGCGCCTGATCACCATGTCCTCGAGTGCCTCGGCCACCGGCGGTGGAGAGGAGTCGAAAGCCGTACGGGTCACCCGCCGCGGTCCCGTGCCCGGAGCCGCCGCGAGGCCGGTGAGCAGCGCCCGTACGAGACGGAGCGCGGCCCGCAGCGAGCGGACGAGGGCGCACTCGGCGAGTTCCGTCGCGCCCTGTTCGGAGAGCTCGACGAGACGCCGCAGCGCGCGGTCGCCGCGGCGCAGCAGCCAGCCCGTGGCGAGCGCGGCGAGCAGGTGGCCGAGGAGCATGGGCAGACCGGGGAGCAGTCCGCCGGCGGGCTCGGTCGCCGTGGCGGCCGCGTGCTGCAGGTGGGCGTGGCCGCCGGCCGGGTCGAGCCCGGCGTCGCGGACGATCCTGGTGGCGTCGGCGGAGCTGAGGGAGGCGGTGCCCGCTCCGCAGACCAGCCGGGCCGCCATCCGTACGAGGGCGTCGTCGGCCTGGGTGCTCAGGCCGAGGTGGCGCTGGCCGAGGCCGAACAGGACGTGCAGGCCGAGCTGCCCGCCGGCGAGGGCGCCGACGACGAAGCCGAGGGAACGTTCCCGTCCGGTGAAGAGGACGGTGACGCCGAAGACTCCGAGGAATCCGGCGAGGAGGGTCCACAGGGCGACGCCCGCGCAGGCGGCGAGCGCGTGTCCGAGCGCGGACAGCACGACGCAGACCGCGGTGAACACCGCGGCCCTCAGCAGCCGTGGAGCGAGCGCGGGGGCAGTCATGGCGGGCCCATCATCGCACCACGCGCCCCACCGGCATGAGGCAGGTCCAGAAGGTCGTTCTTGGGAGTCTTCGGGGTGACATACACCGGCGCCTGAGCCCGGTGTATCCGCCGAACGAGCGCTCTTGACGCCTCCGGGCGCTTACGAAGGGTTCCGTGCGGCAATAGGTAACGGTATGTCGAGCCGCTGCCGGGAGGCTGGAGCATGAGCATCTGGTGGTCACTCCATCTGCGGCGCGAGGCCGCGAGCGTGCCGCTCGCCCGGAGGCTTCTGATGGGCACGATGGAGACGGCGGGTGTCGATCCCGACGTGTCCTACGAGCTGTCGGTCGCGCTCACGGAGGCCTGTGCCAACGCGGTCGAGCACGGTGGCGCGGGCGCCGCGCCGGGACCGGGCGCGACGGCCGGCGCGTACCGGGTGACGGCGTACCTGGACGGCGAGACCTGCCGTATCGAGGTGGCCGACTCGGGTCCGGGATTCCCCGGAGCGGAGGTCCCCGCGGCCCTGGCTCCGTCGGACGCCGAGCACGGCCGGGGGCTGCGGCTGATCGAGGAGCTCGCCGACCACGTGCAGTTCGGCAACAGATCGGGCCGGGGCGGCGCCGTCGTCAGCTTCGACAAGATCCTGAAGTGGAAGGACAGCCCTTCCCTGCTCCTGGCCTGAGGGACACGGCCTCCCGGCCCGGGGGACACGGCGTACGGGGAAGGGCCCCCGCCGGTCGGTCGACGGGGGCCCTTCGGTTCCAAGTTACGCGCAGGTCAGCCCTTCAGCGCGGCCATCCACGCCTCGACCTCGTCGGACCGGCGCGGCAGCGCGTCCGAGAGGTTCCGGTTGCCGTCCTCGGTGACGAGGATGTCGTCCTCGATCCGGACGCCGATGCCGCGGTACTCCTCCGGCACCGTCAGGTCGTCGGCCTGGAAGTACAGACCCGGCTCGACGGTCAGGCACATGCCCGGCGCGAGGGTCGTGTCGACGTACGCCTCGGTGCGCGCGGCGGCGCAGTCGTGGACGTCCATGCCGAGCATGTGACCGGTGCCGTGCAGGGTCCAGCGGCGCTGGAGGCCCAGCTCCAGGACGCGCTCGACGGGGCCCTCGACGAGGCCCCACGCGACGAGCTTCTCGGCGAGGACGCGCTGGGCGGCGTCGTGGAAGTCGCGGTAGGCGGCGCCGGGCTTCACCGCGGCGATGCCGGCCTCCTGCGCCTCGTACACGGCGTCGTAGATCTTGCGCTGGAGCTCGGTGTACCGGCCGTTGATCGGCAGGGTGCGGGTGATGTCCGCGGTGTAGAGCTCGGTGGTCTCCACGCCGGCGTCGAGCAGCAGCAGGTCGCCGGAGCGGACGTCGCCGTCGTTGCGCACCCAGTGCAGGGTGGTGGCGTGGGGGCCGGCGGCGCAGATGGAGCCGTAGCCGATGTCGTTGCCCTCGACGCGGGCGCGCAGGAAGAAGGTTCCTTCGATGTAGCGCTCGCTGGTGGCCTCGGCCTTGTCGAGGACCCTGACGACGTCCTCGAAGCCGCGGGCGGTGGAGGCGCAGGCCTTCGCCAGCTCGGCGATCTCGAAGGAGTCCTTGATGAGGCGGGCCTCGGAGAGGTGGACGCGGAGTTCCTCGTCGCGCTCGGCGGTGACCTTGTCGGTCAGGGCGGCCTCGATGCCGGCGTCGTGGCCGCGGACGTTGCGGACGGGGCCGGTGGCCTCGCGCAGCGCCCCGGTCAGCTCGCGGACGTCCTTGGCGGGGATGCCGAGGAGCTGCTCGGCCTCGGTGAGGGAGTGGCGACGGCCGACCCACAGCTCGCCCTGGCCGTCGAGCCAGAACTCGCCGTTCTCACGGTCGGAGCGCGGCAGCAGGTACAGGGTGGCCTCGTGGCCGCCGGCGGCGACGGGCTCCAGGACGAGGACGCCGTCCTGCGTCTGGTCACCGGTGAGGTACGCGTACTCGGTGGACGCGCGGAAGGCGTACTCGGTGTCGTTCGACCGGGTCTTCAGGTTGCCGGCCGGGATCACCAGGCGCTCGCCCGGGAAGCGGGCGGAGAGCGCGGCGCGGCGGGCGGCGGTCTTGTCGGCCTGGGCGATGGGCTCGAGACCGCGCAGCTCCGTGTCGGCCCAGCCGGACTTCATGTTCTCGGCCAGCTCGTCGGAGACGCCCGGGTACAGGCCGTTCTTCCGCTGCTTGATCGCCTGCTCTTCGGTCTCTTCCGGGGTCTCCGGCGTGAGCTCCTCGGCCACGGGTCTGCCTCCTCTTGGTACGACTCTGAACCCCCACCATCGTACGGTCGTACGGAAGGGGGCCCAGGGCCGGAAGACCCATTACCGGAATGTCACACTCCGCTTATCGGGGCTCACCGGAACCCCGCGATCGGCGCTCCTCGGCGGCGCTCAGTCGAAGCGGGCGGCGAGCAGGACCACGTCCTCGCCGTCCACGGTGGGGTCCACGCCCTCCGGCAGCAGGGTCCGCAGGACGTGGTCGGCGACCGCGCCCGGGTCGCCGAGGTCCGCCTTCGGCACGCTCGACGCCGCCGAGTGGAGCCGTGCGAAGGCGCGGTCCATGGCGTCACCGGTACGGCGCAGCAGCCCGTCCGTGTAGAGAAGCACCGTTTCTCCGGGTGCCGGGGACAGCTCCACGCTCGGCGCCTCCCAGCAGGAGAGCATCCCGAGCGGGGCCGAGAGCGAGGTCTCGACGAACTCGGTGCGCCGCTCGCCGATGACCAGCGGCGGGGCGTGCCCCGCACCGGCCAGCACGATCCGGCGCTGCGCGGGTTCGGCGTACGCGAAGAGCGCGGTCGCCGAGCGGGCCGGTTCGGTGAGCCGGAGCAGGAGTTCCAGGTCGGAGAGGACGGCGACGGGGTCCTCGCCCTCCATCACCGCGTACGCCCGGAGGGAGGCGCGCAGCCGGCCCATGGCGGCGAGCGCGCTGGGGCCGGTCCCGGAGACGGAGCCGACGGCGAGCCCGAGGGCGCCCTCGGGCAGCGGCAGCGCGTCGTACCAGTCGCCGCCGCCCCGGGGGCCGGTGCGGTGGCGGGCGGCGAGCTGGACGCCGGGGACGCGGGGGAGGCGGCTGGGGAGCAGCTCCTCGGCGATGGTGGCGACCTGGACGCGGGCGCGCTCGACCTGGAGGAGACGGGCGAGGTGCTCGGTGGCGAAGCGGCCGTAGAGCCCGATGAGGTGACGCTGGCGGTCGGTGGGCTCGGCCGGCTCGTCGTAGAGCCAGACGGCCGCGCCGAGCCGGCCGGCCTCCTCGGTGGCGAGGGGGAGGGCGTAGCTGGCGGCGTAGCCCAGGCGGGCGGCGACCTCGCGGTGGCGCGGGTCGAGGCCCTCCTCGGTGCGTACGTCCGGGATGGCGATCGGATCGGGGACCCGCTCGGGGTGGCCCGGATCGGGGAGGCCGTCGAGGAGGCGGCCGTAACTGCTGGTGCCGCGCGGAACGGTCTCGATGGTGCCGAGGTCGGAGTGGGCGAGGCCGAGACCGATGGTGGCGGCGGGGCCGAGTCCGTCGGCGGGTTCGAGGACGGTCATGCCGCGGCGGGCCCCGACGAGGGCGGCGCCGGCGCCGAGCACCTCGCGGAGGGCCTCGTCGAGCGAGTCGGTCCTGATGAGGCGCTCGGTGAGTTCGTGGAGGGTGGTGAGGTCGGAGACCCAGGAGGCGAGGCGGTCCTGGATCAGCGCGCCCGGCGCGGGGACCGGATCCGAGGGCGGAGCCGCCGCGGGGACCCCGGGGAGGGGCGACGTAGTGTGCGGGGACCCGGGAACCGTGGAATCGATTCCAGCCACTTTCGGCATGTGCGGCGCACTCATGTCAGTCGGCTTTCCGACCGGTGCGTTTGACGCCATAGCATCGCAAACCCCCATGTCATTCTGAGCCGCTCGATGCATCCACATGTACACGCACAAGAGGAACGATGTCCAGCATTGTCCCCACGGGACTTGTGGTGTCCGTGAGGTCGTGCGCAAGGGTTGAACTCAGCGGGAAGTTGGCCGAAAATTGTCCCCGGTGTGCACCTTTTGCGGTCGACTGGCGTCGTTTCAAAGCGCGTCATTCCGAGCGTGCTGGGTACGTAATCGGTGACAGACAGGGGCAGTTGGAGCTGCCCCGGAACGTGATGCGCAACCCCGGCGTCTTACCTGCCGCAGGCCGCAGCCCGTCACCGAGTGGCGGGGAACGTGTTCCGATCCGCCCTGGTTCCGACCCGGCTCCACCTCGTTCTGACCCGGCTCCACCTGGTACTGAGCTCGCTCCATCTGGTTCCACGTGGTTCCACCTGGTCCCGGCCCGGCCGGCCCCGCTCCTCCAGGGGCCTCCATCCCGCCGACCCGGTACGCGCTGATACGCACAGTGAAATGTCCTGCACATGGTGTGATGTGGATTCGGCGTTCAACGGAAAGGAACGAGCGCTCATGCGCGAGATCCTCGGAAGGCGACGCAGGCTCCGGTTCCGGCGCAAGGCGAGGACCGCCCGGCTCGACGCGGCGGTCACCTTCGCCGTCGAGTGGAACTGGCCCGTCCTGCCGGGAGCGGGCCTGAGAGCGACGACCCGCACGACCGCGGGAGCCGTCTGCTCCTGCCCCGACCCCGAGTGCGTGGTGCCCGGCGCGCACCCCTACGACCCCGGACTGCTCGCGGCCACCACGGACGAGCGGATGATCCGCTGGTGGTGGACCCGGCGCCCGGACGCGCCGGTGGTCCTCGCCACGGGCGGCGGCGCGCCCTGCGCGGTCAGCCTGCCCGCGGTGGCGGGCGCGCGGGCGCTCGCCGCGCTCGACACGATGGGCATGCGGCTCGGCCCGGTGGTCGCGACCCCGACGCGCTGGTCGATCTTGGTCGCCCCGTACGGCCTCGAACGGCTCGGCGAACTGCTGTACGCGAAGGACAGCGTGCCGAGTTCGCTGCGCTTCCACGGGGAGGGCGGCTATCTGCTCCTGCCGCCCTCGGTCGCCGGGACCGGACAGGTGCGCTGGGAACGGGCGCCCCTCACCGGCTCGTCCCGGCCGTGGCTGCCGGACGTGGAGGCGGTGGTCGACGCCCTGGTGGAGGCGAGCACGAGCACACCGGGCGGCGGAAGCCGGCTCGCGTACTGACCTGCGGAACGGCGGGCGGCCCGGCGGCTCGGGCGTTCACCCGAACGGGTGTGTCCTGACCCGACTTCTACGGGAAACGGGCGCGCGGCCGGCCGGGGGCCCGCCGGCCGCCGCTATGTTCACCCCACCGTTCAAGATCTCCAGCCGAGCAGGAGCAGGTGGGGCGCATGGGTCCGGTGAACCTCCGCGTGGTCGGACTCGGGGCCGCCGTCACGGTCGCCGTCCTGCTGCCCCTCGTCGCGGCGGCCGGGCCCACGGGGGAGCCCGTACGGCCGCCCGGCGTGCAGGGCGAGGGCGACGCGAAGTCCGGGGACCTGCTGGGCGGGCTCCGTACGGCACCCCGTACGACGGCGTCCCCCTCGCCCGCCGTCCGCGCCGGGGGGCCCGAGGCCACGGCGGCCTCGCCCGCTCCCTCCTCGCCCGATCCGGCCCCTCCCGCTCCGGTCTCGCCCGAACGCGTCACCCACTGTGGGCCGGAACTCGCCTCCCCCGAGGGTGTGGAGGCGCAGACCTGCGTCCTGGCCGAGGGGCCCGACGTCTGGGCGCGGACGTACTACCGGAACGCCAGTGGCCAGGAACTCGACGCGTTTCTGACCCTCATGGCCCCCGGCGGGCGGACCGTACAAGTCCGCTGCGCGGTCACGGCGCAGGATGAACCGGGAGCCTGTGAAACGCCCGGGGAACGTGGTCGAGGCGTGGCCAGGGCGTATACGGCGGTGGCGGAATTCGCGGGAACCGGCGAGGGGGACAACACCCCGCTGCTGCTGCGGGCGGGCAGCAACACTGCGGACAGCGAAGGAAGTTGAGCGTCGACGCCCCGGACCTGCCGGAAGCGGACATGGAAAGGCCCGGTCGCTGGCGACGGGGGATGCACCAGCGACCGGGCTTCCAGAACGGTAACAAGAGATCTGCTGTTCGCAAATTCGATCTCGGTTATTCGGACAGGGATTTACCTGTCCGAAGACCGGGTTGTGGTGGAAGTCACCGACTGGTCGGTCTGTCAGTCACCGATACCACCTGGGGTATCAGCTGAGAGTCACCTGACGGTTCGTGAGGCCGCCGCGCGCACGCCGCTCCTCCGCCGTGAGCGGGGCGTCCGAGGCGAGCGCCTCGGCCAGCCGCTCGGCGAACTCGGCGGCCGGCTTCTCGCACTCCTCGGCCGTCATCGACGTCGGCAGGTCCCAGACCGGCACCATCAGGCCGTGGGCGCGGAACGAGCCGACGAGCCGGGTGTCGGCGCCGAGCGAGGTCGCCCCGGCCGCCTGGAGGCGGGCGAGCGCGTCGAGGAGCTTCTCCTCCGGGTACGGCATGACCCAGCGCAGGTGGTTCTTGTCCGGGGTCTCGCACCAGTACGAGGAGTCGACGCTCGTCAGCTTCACCGTCGGGATCGCGGCCGCGTTGGCACGCTCCAGCGAGGCGGCGACCTCCGGGTCGGCGCCGTCGGTGGACTGCGGGATCCAGAACTCGAAGCCGGAGTGGACCTCCGGGGCGAACGCGGCGTCCGCGTCGAGCAGGTCCTGGAGGCGCGGGCCCTCGGCCGGCACGCGGCGCGCGGGGACCGGGCTGCCCGGCTCCGTCTCCAGGGCGCGCTGGAGGGTGTCGGCGAGGTCGCGGGCGAGGTCGCCGGAGGTGGAGTCGTTCTGCAGGGCGAGCAGGACGGAGCCGTCGTCACGGCGGAGCGCCGGCCACGCCATCGGCAGCACGGTCGCGAGCGTCACGGACGGCACGCCCTCCGGCAGCCCGCCCTTCAGGGTGAGCGGCACGGTGGCGGCGGGCACCAGCTCGCGCAGGGCGACCCAGTCGCACTCGCCGGGCAGGCCCTCGAAGGGACGCTGGACGATTTCCGTCACGGCGTGCGAGGCGGCCCGGCCGTGACACGCCTTGTAGCGGCGGCCCGAACCGCACGGACACGGCTCGCGGGCGCCGACGACCGGGATCTCCCCGCTCGTGACCTGGGCCTGGCCGGTCTTGCCGGCCTTCGTCTGGGGGCGCTTCTTGGCCATGGTGTGGCTTTCTCCCGATCGCGGCGTGCGGTGCTTGTTTCCGGGCGCGAGCCTAGCCGCACCGGGCACCGACACCCCTCAGGCGGGCCGCCGCCTCCGAGCGGGCCGCGACCACCGGGGCCGCGGGTTCACTGTCCGCGGGGCCGCCGGGTTCGCCGTACGCCGAGGCACCGGGTTCGTCGTATGCCGCGCCGCCGGGTTCGCCGTAAGCGGGGATCGGGTTCGTCGTGCGCGAGGGCCGGGACGGCCGTACGCGGGGACCGAGATCGTTCAGCGCCCGGCCCGGGCGGGCCTGGCGTCCCGGCTGGAGCGGCTCGGTGCCCCTGTCGCGGCTCGCTGGGTGTCCCGGCCGAGGCTGCTCGGCATGCCGGTCGAAGCGTCCCGGCATCCCGGTCGAGGCGGCTCGGGGTCCCGGCCGAGGGCGCGCGGCGCCCCGACCAGGGGTCCCTACGCGCGTCACTCCAGATCGTCGTACGCGTCCAGGATGTCGAAGCGTGAGCCGCCGCCGACGCGGGCCGCGAAGTCCTCGCGCCGGTGTCCCTCGGTGACCACCACCCAGACCGTGACCTCGCCCGTCGCGCTGTCCCGTACGCCCCAGTCCTGGGCCAGCGCGCTGATGATGTTCAGCCCGCGGCCGCCCCGTGCGGTGACCGAAGGTGTCGCCGGCACGGGCCTTGTGGGGCCACCGCCGTCCGTCACCTCGACTCTGAGGCCGCCCGCCGGGTCCACCCGCCAGGCCGCCCGCACATCCCCGTCGCCCCTGTCCGCCCGCCCCAGCGGCCTGCCGTAACGACAGGCATTGCTGAGCAGCTCGGAAAGGATCAGCACCGCGTCGTCGACGACCGAATCGGACACCCCGCTGCGGTACAGCTCGTCCCGCATCCGGTGTCTCGCCTCACCCACGCCCGCAGGGCCATGGGGTACGGCCATGCTCGACGACGTGGGCACCTCTTGTGCCACCACCAACGCCACCCCCGAGACCTCCTTTGCCCCACGCCACCGTGTGGATGCCCCAATGGCCTGGACCGGAAACCGGCCAATCCGGGTTCGATGAGGCACTCGTGACGATCGCGTACGCGCGGAACGCGCCGGTGCACACCCCGCAGGCCCCGCGGACCCTTGTGGCACAAGGGAAAGGGGAGGCTGGAGGGGCGAGAACAGGACGGCCGGGGACGGCTGAGAGCGGAAAGGGGATCAGTCGCGGCCCAGCTGGGTGAGCACCTGCTTGGGGCGGTTGGTGATGATCGCGTCCACGCCGAGACGCTCGCAGAGCTCGACGTCCTCGGCCTCGTCCACCGTCCAGACGTGCACCTGGTGACCGGCCTTCTGGAGCCGGAGGATCACGGCGGGGTGGTGGCGGACGATCCGGATCGAGGGACCGGCGATGCGCGCGCCCGCGGGAAGCCGTCCGTCGCGCAGCCGCGGCGAGACGAACTGGGCGAGCGAGACGGTGGGCATCGTCGGCGAGGCCAGGGCGATCCGCTGCAGGGAGCGGGCCGAGAAGCTCATGACGCGTACGGGGGAGTCGGCGGGGGACGCGGGCGCGTCCAGGCCGAAACGCTTGAGGAGCTGGAGGAGCCGCTCCTCGACCTGGCCCGCCCAGCGCGTCGGGTGCTTGGTCTCGATCGCCAGCTCGACCCGGCGCCCGGAGTCGGAGACCAGCTCCAGGAGGCGCTCCAGGGTGAGGACCGAGGTCGAGCCGGGGTCGCGCCGGTCCGGGCTCTCGCCGGAGTCGTCGCGGCCCTTCCAGGTGCCGAAGTCGAGCGCGGCGAGATCGGCGAGTTCGAGGGCGGACACGGCGCCGCGGCCGTTCGAGGTGCGGTCGACGCGGCGGTCGTGGACGCAGACGAGATGGCCGTCGGCGGTGAGCCGGACGTCGCACTCCAGGGCGTCGGCGCCGTCCTCGATGGCCTTCACATAGGCGGCCAGGGTGTGTTCCGGTGCGTCCTCGGAGGCTCCACGGTGGGCGACGACCTGGAGGGGGACGCGGTTCGGGTGCTGCCGTGCGTGAGTCACGGCGTCATGGTGCCATTGGCGGGGTCGGCCGGGCACACCGGAGGCTGTCCGTTCTGTCCGTATATAAAGGTAGGGGTGCGAACGCACAGCTCCGCCTTACAGTGGCCTGACGCCCGGTGGGAAAAGCTGGTGCAGCACCCTTGGAGCCAGTAGGTGACCAAGTAGGACCACCATCACCCCGCGCAGTCAACGAGGAGAGCGAGCTGTGAGCACCGAGAACGAGGGCACTGAGGTTCCGGCGGACCCGGCTGCCCCGTCCGCCCCTCCCACGCCCCCCTCCCCCACGCCCCCGTCCACCGCGCCGGCGGCGCAGACCCAGCCCCTGCCCCCGGCCCCCACCGACGCCCCGACGGCCGCCCATCCACAGGCACAGCCGCAGGCGCCCGGCCACGCCTCCGCGCACGCCCCGGCCCCGGCACCCGCCCATGGTCCGGAGCCGGTCGC
This sequence comes from Streptomyces sp. NPDC002057, assembly GCF_040296665.1. Classification (NCBI taxonomy): domain Bacteria; kingdom Bacillati; phylum Actinomycetota; class Actinomycetes; order Kitasatosporales; family Streptomycetaceae; genus Streptomyces; species Streptomyces sp. NPDC002057. Next base: position 16,098 of record NZ_JBEOXR010000001.1, on the reverse strand, counting down.
GGCGGCCTCGGCCGGCGGCTGGCCCCCGCCCCCGCCGGCGGTGCCGGCCTGGGGTGCCCCGGTGCCTCCCGCCCCCGCGGCGCCGCGCAAGCGGACCGGCGGCCTCGTGGCGGCGGTCCTGGCGGCCGCGCTGGTCGCGGGCGGAATCGGCGGCGGCATCGGCTACTGGGCGGCGGAGCGCGGCGACGACGGCGTCGGCTCGACGACGGTCTCCTCCGGCGAGGCCCCGGCGGCCTTCAAGCGCGACCCCGGGACGGTCGCCGCGGTCGCTGCCCAGGCGCTGCCCAGCGTGGTCACCATCCAGGCGAAGTCGGGCGGTGCGCAGGGCGAGGGCGAGGGCGGTACGGGCACGGGCTTCGTGTACGACCAGGAAGGCCACATCGTCACCAACAACCACGTGGTGGCGTCGGCGGCGGAGGGCGGCACGCTCTCCGTGACCTTCCCGGACGGCAAGTCGTACGACGCGGAGGTCGTCGGCCGGGCCGAGGGCTACGACGTGGCCGTACTGAAGCTCACGAACGCGCCGAAGGGGCTGAAGCCGCTGCCGCTCGGCAACTCCGACAAGGTGGCGGTCGGCGACTCGACGATCGCGATCGGCGCGCCCTTCGGCCTGTCGAACACGGTCACCACCGGCATCATCAGCGCCAAGAACCGCCCGGTCGCCTCGGGCGACGGCTCCGGCGGCAGCAACTCGTACATGAGCGCGCTGCAGACGGACGCGTCGATCAACCCGGGCAACTCCGGCGGCCCGCTGCTCGACGCGAGCGGCGCGGTGATCGGCGTCAACTCGGCGATCCAGTCCACGGGAAGCGGCTTCGGCCAGTCCCAGGCGGGCTCGATCGGCCTGGGCTTCGCGATCCCGGTGAACCAGGCGAAGAACGTCGCCCAGCAGCTGATCAAGACGGGCAAGCCGGTCTACCCGGTGATCGGCGCGACGGTGAACATGAACGAGAAGGGCGACGGGGCCACGATCGCCACCCAGGGCTCGGGCGGCACCCCCTCGGTGACCCCCGACGGCCCGGCCGCGAAGGCCGGCCTGAAGGCCGGCGACGTGATCACGGGCTTCGGCGACCACCAGATCGACAGCGGCCCGACACTGATCAGCGAGATCTGGACCCACAAGCCCGGCGACTCCGTCAAGATCACCTACGAGCGCGACGGCAAGACCTCCACGGCCACGGTCACCCTCGGCGAACGCACCGGCGACAGCTGACCGGCTAGGCTGTCCCCCGCGTCGCCCGTGGACACACCGGCGGCGCGGGGTGGGTTGCCCGAGCGGCCTAAGGGAACGGTCTTGAAAACCGTCGTGGCAGCGATGTCACCGTGGGTTCAAATCCCACACCCACCGCAGTGGATCGGCCGGTGTGCCGGTCAGAAGGGGTGCTCCGATGCCGGAGCGCCCCTTTCTCGTGTGGAGCCGTGGCGCCGGGGGCCCCGGCGGCCCTCCGGCGGGCTTCGGGTGTTCCGAGTGGTTGCCCGGGTGGTCCCCCGGGTGGTTCCCCGGGTGGGGGTGGATCCGGCGGGCTCGGTGCCCGGGACGGGGCCTCGGGATGCGGTCCTCGGGTGGTGCCGTGATGCTGGAAGGGCTGGAACAGCGGCTAGGAGGGCCAGATGTCTGTGTTCGACAAGCTCAAGGGGATGCTGAAGGGCCACGAGGACCAGACCTCCAAGGGCGTCGACAAGGCCGGCGACTACGTCGACGGCAAGACGCAGGGCAAGTACGCCGGTCAGGTCGACACCGCCCAGGAGAAGCTCAAGCAGCAGATGGGAGGCACGCGCCAGGGACCCGACTCCCCGCCGCCGCCCCCGCCTCCGTCCCCGCCCCAGCAGTAGCGCGGAGGCGCGAACCGATCTGTCAGGGGCGCCCCGGATGCACATCCGGGGCGCCCTTCGGTGTTCGATGGACCCGTCGGGCGGGTGTGACCGGAGGAAGGGCGCGTAGACGTGGTGCGGATCGTGCTGGTGCAGGGGGACATCACCGCGGAGGCGGCGGACGCGATCGTCAATGCCGCGAACTCCTCGCTGCTGGGCGGCGGGGGAGTCGACGGGGCCATCCACCGGAAGGGCGGGCCCGAGATCCTCGCGGCCTGTCAGCAGCTGCGCCGCTCGCACTACGGCAAGGGGCTGGCGGCCGGGCAGGCCGTCGCGACCACGGCGGGGCGGCTGGCGGCCCGGCACGTGATCCACACGGTCGGGCCCGTCTGGTCGCGGGAGGAGGACCGTTCGGAGACGCTGGCCTCCTGCTACCGCGCCTCCCTGCGGGTCGCCGACGAACTGGGGGACCGTACGGTCGCGTTCCCCGCCATCTCCACCGGGATCTACGGCTGGCCGATGGAGGACGGCGCCCGGATCGCCGTGCGGACCGTGCGGTCCACCCGTACCGAGGTGGAGGAGGTCCGGTTCGTGCTCTTCGACGAGCGGGCACGGGCCGCCTTCGAGGCGGCCGTGTCGGAGCTGGGTCACCCCTGGGAGCGGGATCACCCCTAGGGCGCGGATCGGGGGCGGGGTCGTCCCTGCTCCGCCCGGACGGCGCTAGGCGGGCTGCGGGGCGGGCGATGCCGGAGCGGCCGCGACGGCGCGGGTCTCGCGCATGATCAGCAGCCCGTTGACCACCATCAGGGTCGCGGTCAGGCCGTGGACGCCCAGCGCGGTGGCCACGGAGCCGTGGTGGGCCAGCACGTTGGCCATGTCGCCGTACGCGGCGAGTGCTTCCACCAGCAGCACCCAGCCCAGCGCCCTGCGGTGCCCCGTCACCAGCAGGATGCCCAGAACCAGGGCCAGGACGACATCGCGGATCCCCTTGATGACCAGGAAGCCGTCGCCGTCGCCGGACGGCCAGCTCGGCAGGCCGTAGCCCGGCGCCGTCGTCTCCGGGCTCAGGATGTACTCCGTCCCGAACCAGAGGATGAAGAGGATGAAGACGGCGGCCAGGACGGTGTTGATCTTCTTCAGCGGCATGGTTCTGCTCCCTACGGGTCTTCGTCGGTCGGGTGAGTTCGTGCGGGGGCGTCAGACGAGGGCCGCGACCAGCAGGGTGAACGCGGCGATGATGACGGCGACGCGGAGGTAGTGGTAGCGCTCCCAGCGGCGCAGCTGCTCCTTCCAGTCGGCGGGCCGGTTCTCGGGGGTCCAGGTCTTGTTCCGGTTGTTGATCGGGACGAGCAGCAGGACGGACATGAGCACGCTGAGGATCAGCAGTCCGGCGGCGGTGACGACTAGTCCGGCGCCGTGGTGGTGCCGGCCGGCGACGGCCCAGATCGCGCTGAGGACGAGCGAGCCCACGTACCAGAACGGCATCAGGGCGCCGAGCATCCGGCCGCCGTGGGCGTGGCCGAGCTGGCGGCTGTCCTCGGGGAGCGCGTCCAGGATCCGGTTCATGACGAAGGCGACGGAGAACTCCACCCCCACCATCAGGCCGACGACGACGGTGGTGACGACCGAGAGCGCGTTGAGCATGATGACCCCTCCTGGGATCTAGCATTGCTAGCTGATGTGGCAACGCTAGTACTACTGCCGCTCGGTTGTCTAGCGGTGCTAGGATTGCTTTATGTCGGTAAAGGAACGCAAAGAGCGCGAACGGGCGGAGCGCGAGCGCCTCATCGTGGCGACGGCCCGCGAACTCGCCGAGCAGCAGGGCTGGGACGCGGTCACCACCCGCCGGCTCGCCGAGCGCATCGAATACAGCCAGCCCGTCCTCTACAGCCACTTCCGCGGCAAGCGCGAGATCATCGGCGCCGTCGCCCTGGAGGGAGCCGCCGAGCTGGCGGCGGCGGTGCGTGCCGCGACCTCCGCCGCGGAGGGCCCGCGCGAGCGGGTCGCCGCCCTCGCCCGGGCCTACCTCGACTTCGCCGAGCGCAATCCGGCGGTCTACGACGCCCTGTTCCAGCTCGACGGGGGCCTGGCGTACGCGCGGGAGGACACCCCCGAGCCGCTGAAGGACGCCTTCGCCGCCCTGCTCGAGTGCCTCGCCGAGGTCGCCGGCGACGGCGTCCACCCGGGGATGTTCACCGAGACGTTCTGGGCGGCGCTGCACGGCCTGGCAACCCTGACCCGGGCGGGCCGCCTGCTGCCCGAGGACGCCGAGCCGCGGGTGCGGCTGTTGGTGGACCGGCTCGCCGTGGTCTGACGCGCCGTCCTGGCGGGGGCGCGGCGGGGGTGCGCGGCCGGGGCGTGCGGCGGGCCCTCGGGGCCCGCTGCCCGCCCCCTCGTCGTGCCGCCCGTCGCATGGGTTTTCTCTTCGGAGGCGTTCGTTCGGCCTCCGTGTGGGGGGACTCGCCGTGGCGTTCTCCCGAGAGGGCGATTGGCGGAAAATCTGCCGGAACGCTTCCTCCCTTGCGGTGCACCGGCCGTGCCTGTCCTGAACTCTTCCTGCCGGTGTGAGCTGGGCCTTTCCTCGTCCTGACCGGGTTTATCTGCTTGTCCTCACGCTTGCGGGGGAATCAGCCGCTCCAGGGTGGTTCGCCGGGGATTCGGTGGGCAACTCTGGATTCGCGACGTCGAGCACAAACGACCGGGGCGGTCGGCCAACTGCCTTGGACATGGCCGTACTTCAGAGAACCTTCTGAGCAGTTCCGTGCACAGCAACAGCTTTCAGTTCCCGGAGGAACACACATGGCAAGCATCCGTACCGCCCGCATCCTCGCCGCTGCCGCCGCCCTGCCCCTCGCCGCCGCGCTCTTCACCGGGGTGGCCCAGGCCGACAACGGCGGGTTCGCGGACGACGGATCGAACACGAGCGTCGCGTCGATCGTCGGCAGCGGCGTGGGTGGGGACAACTTCGGCAACTCGACCACGACGCAGCAGGTGGCGACCGGTTCCGGCGCCTCCAACCAGAACAACACGGCCAGCGTGAACGGCTCCGCGTTCACCCACATCGCGCAGAACAACGCGGTGGTCAACTTCCTCCCCTGGTGGTGACCGAAAGCACGGCAGCCGGCCCGACGGGGGGCGTGACCGCGGTGTGAACGACGGCCCGCGCGCCGGTACTTCGGTACCGGCGCGCGGGCCGCAGCGCGTTTCGGGGCGGGGTGCGCCGGGCGTGCGGGGTGCGTGGGGTGTGGGGTGTGGCGGCGAGGTGCGCGGGGCGCGCGCAGGTGCCGGGGGCGGCGCGCGTGCGGGCGCGCCAGGGTGCCGGGTGAGGTGCGCTCGGGGCGCGCGGTGAGGGCCGGGGTCGGTCGGCGCGCTTGACAGGGGTCCTGAATCTGACGGACAGTCAGCAACCTCAGTCGTCCCACGGGAGGCCGTCGCCGTGCACCTCGCCCCGACCGAGCGGCAGCTGCGGCTGCGCGCCGAGCTCCGCGCGTACTTCCGGGACCTGATGCCCGAAGGGCCGCCCCCCGTCACCGACACCACCGCCCAGCGCCGGCTGCTCCGCCGGATCGGCGCCGACGGGCTCCTCGGCCTCGGCTGGCCCGAGGAGTACGGGGGACAGGGCCGGGGTCCCGACGAGCAGTTCGTCTTCTTCGACGAGGCGTACCGCGCGGGCGCCCCCGTCTCGATGGTCACCCTCAACACCGTCGGGCCCACGCTCATGGCCTACGGGACCGAGGAGCAGAAGGCCTTCTTCCTGCCCCGGATCCTGCGCGGCGAGACCGTCTTCGCCATCGGGTACAGCGAGCCCGAGGCCGGCACCGACCTCGCCTCGCTCCGGACGCGCGCCGTCCGTGACGGGGACTCCTGGCGGATCGACGGCCAGAAGATCTTCACCTCCAACGCCCAGAACGCCGACTGGATCTGGCTCGCCTGCCGCACCGACCCCGAGGCGCCACCGCACCGGGGCATCTCGATCGTCCTCGTCCCGACCGACTCCCCCGGGTTCTCCTGGACGCCGATCGCGACCGTCGGCGGCCTGACCACGACGGCCACCTACTACGACGGGATACGGGTCCCCGCCGGGAACCTGGTCGGGCCCGAGCACGGCGGCTGGGGGCTCATCACCAACCAGCTCAACCACGAGCGGGTCGCGCTCGCCGCGATCGGCATGCAGGCGGAGGACTTCTTCGCGGCTGCGCTCGACCGGGCCAGGACCCCCGATCCGGTGACGGGCAGGCGTCGCGTCGACGAGCCGTGGATCCGGATCCGAGCAGCCGAGGCGCATGCCCGGCTGGCGGCGACACGCCTGCTCAACTGGCGTCTGGTGGGTGACGTGGGGGCGGGCCGGCTGGCCCCGGGGGACGCGAGCGGCGTGAAGTTCGTGGGAACCGAATCGGCGGTGGAGGTGTATCGAATATGTCAGGAGATCGCGGGCGGGGCGGGGACGGTGCGAGCGGGATCGCCGGGGGAGTTCGACGGCGGTGAGCTGGAGCGCATGAACCGGGCCGCGCAGATCAACACCTTCGGGGGAGGGGTGAGCGAGGTGCAGCGCGAGATCGTCGCGAGGATGCGGCTCGGCATGAAGGGGAGGGGGCGGCGATGACCCTCACGGAGCGGGACGGAGCGGCGGAGGCGCGGGACGCGTCGGACGGCCTGTACGAGCGGCTGGCGGGGTTCGCGGGGCGGGCCGCCGCCACCTCGGGCCTGGGCAAGGACCCGGTCAACCTGCCCATGATCAGGCACTGGTGCGAGGCGATGGGGGACGACCACCCGGCCTACCGGGGGCCGGACGCCGTCGCGCCGCCCACGATGCTCCAGGCCTGGACGATGGGCGGCCTCTCGGGGCACACGGGCCGGTCGTCCGCCTACGAGGAGCTGTTCGCCCTCCTCGACGGCGCGGGATACACCTCGGTGGTCGCGACCGACTGCGAGCAGGAGTACCTGCGGCCGCTGCGGCCCGGCGACGAGATCACCTTCGACACCGTCATCGAGTCGGTGTCGGAGCGCAAGCGGACCAAGCTGGGGACGGGGCACTTCGTCACCACCCGGACCGACGTCCGCGTCGGCGGCGAGGTCGCCGGGACCCACCGTTTCCGCATCCTCAAGTACGCGCCCGCGGGCAGGCCCCCGAAGCCCGCCGCCACCAGGCCCACGAAGCCCGCGGCCCTGCGTGCGGCGCCCCCCGCCCCGACGCCCGCCGCCCGGCGGCCCCGGCCCGTGATCAACCGGGACAACGCCGGGTTCTGGGACGGGGTCGCCGCGCACCGGCTGCTCATCCAGCGCTGCCTGGACTGCGCGGCCCTGCGCCTGCCGTGGCTGCCCGGGTGCGCCGAGTGCGGGTCGGGGGAGTGGGACACGGTGGAGGCGAGCGGCGCCGGGACCGTCTTCTCGTACGTGGTGATGCACCACCCGCCCTTCCCCGCCTTCGACCCGCCGTACGCGGTGGGACTGATCGAACTCGCCGAGGGCGTACGGATGATCAGCAACGTGGTGGGGGTGCCGTACGACAAGGTGCGGATCGGGATGCCGGTGCGGCTGGAGTTCCTGCGGGTCGACGAGGAGCTCCAGCTTCCCGTCTTCCGCGCGGGAGGGGAGGACTGACATGGACTTCACCCCCACGGAGGAGCAGGAGGCGGCCCGGGAGCTGGCCGCCCGGATCTTCGCCGACCTCGCCACCCACGAGCGGCTCAGGGCGGCCGGCACGGGCACCGACGCCGAGCTCTGGAAGGCGCTCTGCGCCGCCGGTCTCCCCGGCTCCGTCGAGGAGACCGGCCTCCTCGGCCTGGTCCTGCTCCTGGAGGAACAGGGGCGGGTGACGGCCCAGGTTCCGTTCGCCGCGACCTGCGCGTACGGGATCCTCGCCGTCGCCCGGCACGGTACGGAGGAGCAGCGCGCCCGGCTCCTGCCCGGCCTCCGCGACGGTACGGCGATGGTGACGGGGGCGTTCCCGGCGCCCGGCGGGGTCGCCTCGCACGACGGGCGGCTCACCGGGACCGTGGACTGGGTGCCGTGGCTCAGGGACGCCACGCACGTCCTCGTACCGGACGAGGACCGCGTCCTGTGGCTGGTCCGCGTCGAGGACGCGGCCCGTGTCGATCCCGTCGAGCTCACCGCGCCCTGGTCCGCAGGCCGGCTCGTCCTCGACGGAGCGACGGGGGAGCGGCTCGGGGCGGGTGTCGGTGCCCGTGCCGGTGCCGGTTCACGCGAAGGGCTCGGCGAGAGGTCTGGGGCGGGCGGCGGGGGAGGAGAGGCCTACGCGGACGTGCTCGCCGCCGCCCGGGTCGCCTTCGCCGGGCTCCAGGCCGGGGTCTGCGCCGGGTCACTGGCCAGGGCCGTGGAGTACACCTCCGTCCGGGAGCAGTTCGGCCGCCCGCTCTCCACCCACCAGGCCGTACAGCTGCGCGCCGCCGACGCGCACATGGACACCGAGACCATCCGGGTCACGGCCTACGAGGCCGCCTGGCGCTTCGACGAGGGACTCGACGCCGGCGGGGCGGCCCTGACCGCCGCCTGGTGGGCCTCCGAGGCGGGGAAACGGGTCGTGCACGCCGGACAGCACCTGCACGGCGGGATGGGAGCCGACCTCGACCACCCCGTCCACCGGCACTTCCTGTGGGGCCGCCAACTCGACGCCTACCTGGGCTGCGGAACCGAACTCCTCGCCGAACTCGGTGACCTGCTCGCCGAAGGAGACCTGTCATGAGCCCCGTCCTGAGGCCCGGGGACGAGCTGCCGCCGCTCACCGTCCCGATCACCCGCACCCTGATCGTCGCCGGGGCCGTCGCCTCCCGCGACTACCAGGACGTCCACCACGACGCCGAGCTGGCCAGGGAGAAGGGCTCCCCGGACATCTTCATGAACATCCTCACGACCAACGGTCTCGTCGGCCGGTACATCACCGACCACTTCGGCCCCCGCGCGGTCCTCCGCAGGGTCGCCATCCGGCTCGGGGCGCCCAACCACCCCGGCGACACCATGGTCCTCACCGGCACGGTCACCGAGGTGGACGGGGACACGGCCCACGTCCGGGTCGTCGGCGCCAACGGGCTCGGACACCACGTCACCGGCACGGTCACCGTGGAGGTGGGGCGATGAGCCTCCGTGACCGCGACCGACTCGGCGGCCGGGCGGCCGTCGTCGGCATCGGGGCCACCGAGTTCTCCAAGGACTCGGGCCGCAGTGAGCTCTCCCTCGCCGTCGAAGCGGTGCGGGCGGCCCTCGCCGACGCCGGGCTCACCCCCGCCGACGTCGACGGGATGGTCACCTTCACCATGGACACCAACCCCGAGATCACCGTCGCCCAGGCGTCCGGAATCGGTGAGCTGTCCTTCTTCTCCCGTGTGCACTACGGCGGCGGGGCCGCCTGCGCCACCGTCCAGCAGGCCGCGCTCGCCGTCGCCGCCGGGGTCGCCGAGGTCGTCGTCTGCTACCGGGCGTTCAACGAGCGCTCCGGTCGCCGCTTCGGCTCCGGCGTCCAGCGGCGCGAGCCCTCCGCCGAGGGCGCGGCGCTCGGCTGGCAGCTGCCCTTCGGGCTGCTCACCCCGGCCTCCTGGGTCGCCATGGCGGCCCAGCGGTACCTCCACACCTACGGATTGACCCCGGACGCCTTCGGTCATGTCGCCGTCACCGACCGGCGCCACGCGGCCCGCAACCCCGCCGCGTACTTCCACGGGAAGCCGATCACCCTCGCCGACCACGCCGCCTCGCGCTGGATCGTCGAACCGCTCCGGCTCCTCGACTGCTGCCAGGAGACGGACGGCGGCCAGGCGATCGTGGTCACCTCCGTCGAGCGCGCCCGCGACCTGCCGAATCCACCCGCCGTGATCCTGGCGGCGGCGCAGGGCGCGGGGCGGAGACAGGAGGCCATGACGAGCTTCTACCGGGACGGGCTGACGGGCCTTCCGGAGATGGGCGTGGTGGCCCGGCAGCTCTGGCGGACGGCCGGGCTCGCGCCGACCGACATCGACGTGGGCATCCTCTACGACCACTTCACCCCGTTCGTGCTGATGCAGCTGGAGGAGTTCGGCTTCTGCGGCCCCGGGGAGGCGGCCGCCTTCGTCGCCGCCGACGCGCTCCCGCTGAACACGCACGGGGGCCAGCTCGGCGAGGCCTATCTGCACGGCATGAACGGCATAGCGGAGGCGGTGCGGCAGCTGCGGGGCACCTCGGTGAACCAGATACCCGGGGCGGAGCGCACCCTGGTCACGGCGGGCACGGGTGTCCCCACGTCCGGACTGATCCTGGGGACGGACGACTGAGGCGAGGCCCCCAGGGGCGACCGCCCGAGGCCCCACCCGCCCCGCCCGCCCCCCGACCAAGGCCCCACCCGCCCCGCCCGCCCTCCGACCAAGGCCTCACCCGCCCTGTCCGCCCACCCGACCAAGGCCCCATCCGCCCCCGCCCGGCGGCCGCCCCCGAGCCCCCTCCCGTACGCGCGCGCCCCGGGTTCACGTACCGCTGGAACTCCTCCCCGACCCTGAGGCGGGCTCCAGGGGTCTCCACCCAGAGGAGGTCCAGCCGTCCCCGCCCCTACAACCTGAGGCGGACTGCGGTTCGGGACCTGGGGCCGATCCGCCGGGCACCCCTCCCCTCCTAGCGTGGAGTCATGACTCCGCCACCCTCTGGCCCCGTCTGCGCCGGTGCCTCGCAGTACGCGTCGTACTCGACCTTCTCCTCGTACGTACGGGCGCGTGGGCCCGTACTCCTGCGCACCGCGCGCTCCCTGACCGCCAACCCCTGCGACGCCGAGGACCTGCTCCAGACCGCGCTCGCCAAGACCTTCGTGGCCTGGGAGCGCATCGAGGACCACCGTGCCCTGGACGGTTACGTCCGCCGCGCCCTGCTGAACACCCGTACGTCGCAGTGGCGCAAGCGGAAGGTCGACGAGTTCGCGTGCGAGGAGCTGCCCGAGCCCGTCGGGGTCCCGGTGCCGGACCCGGCCGAGCGGCAGGTGCTGCACGACGCGATGTGGCGTGCGGTGACGAAGCTGCCCGAGCGGCAGCGGCAGATGGTGGTCCTCAGGTACTACGAGGACCTCAGCGAGGCCCAGACCGCCGAGGTGCTCGGGGTGTCGGTCGGGACGGTCAAGAGCGCGGTGTCGAGGGCGCTCGGCAAGCTCCGGGAGGACCCGGAGCTGACCCCCGTACGGTAGGCCTTCCACTCCTGCCAGTAATCACTGGCAATTTCCATACTCCCGGGTAGTGACATACCGCGTGGTATGTGCGCAGAATCTCCACACCCTTTCTGCCACGTAGCGCCCACCGGGAGGACGCCCCGTGTACAGCACCATGCAGGACGTACAACTGACCGTGAGCCGCATCCTCAAGCACGGGATGACGATCCACGGGAAGTCCATCATCACCACCTGGACGGGCGAGCCCGAGCCGCAGCGCCGCACGTTCGCGGAGGCCGGAGCCCGCGCCCACCAGCTGGCCAACGCCCTGCGCGACGAACTCGGGGTGACCGGCGACCAGCGCGTCGCCACGCTCATGTGGAACAACTCGGAGCACGTCGAGGCGTACTTCGCGATCCCCTCCATGGGCGCGGTCCTGCACACCCTCAACCTGCGCCTGCCCCCCGAGCAGCTGGTGTGGATCGTCAACCACGCCGCCGACCGGGTCGTCCTCGTCAACGGCTCCCTGCTGCCCCTCCTCGCCCCGTTGCTGCCGCACCTGCCGACGATCGAGCACGTCGTGGTCGCGGGTCCCGGGGACCGTTCCGTCCTGGACGGCGTGGCCCCCCGCGTCCACGACTACGAGGAGCTGATCGCCGGCCGCCCGACCACGTACGACTGGCCGGAGCTGGACGAGCGCTCGGCCGCCGCCATGTGTTACACCTCCGGCACCACGGGCGACCCCAAGGGAGTGGTCTACTCCCACCGTTCGATCTACCTGCACTCGATGCAGGTGAACATGGCCGAGTCGATGGGCCTCACCGACAGGGACACGACCCTGGTCGTCGTCCCGCAGTTCCACGTCAACGCCTGGGGCCTGCCGCACGCCACCTTCATGACCGGCATCAACATGCTGATGCCGGACCGTTTCCTGCAGCCGGCCCCGCTCGCCGACATGATCGAGCGCGAGAAGCCGACGCACGCGGCCGCGGTCCCCACCATCTGGCAGGGCCTGCTCGCCGAGGTCACCGCCAACCCGCGCGACCTCTCCTCGATGTCCCAGGTCACCATCGGCGGCGCGGCCTGTCCGCCCGCGCTCATGGAGGCGTACGACCGCCTCGGCGTCCGCCTCTGCCACGCCTGGGGCATGACCGAGACCTCCCCGCTGGGCACGATGGCCCACCCGCCGGCCGGTCTGACGGCCGAGGAGGAGTGGTCGTACCGCGTCACGCAGGGCCGCTTCCCGGCCGGTGTCGAGGGGCGTCTGGTCGGTCCCGCCGGCGAACACCTGCCCTGGGACGGCGAGTCGGCGGGCGAGCTGGAGGTGCGCGGCACCTGGATCGCGGGCGCGTACTTCGGCGGCGTCGACGGCGAGGCGGTCCGCCCGGCGGACAAGTTCAGCGAGGACGGCTGGCTGAAGACCGGTGACGTCGGAGTGATCAGCCCGGACGGCTTCCTCACCCTCACCGACCGCGCCAAGGACGTCATCAAGTCGGGCGGCGAGTGGATCTCCAGCGTCGAGCTGGAGAACGCGATCATGGCGCACCCGGAGGTGGCCGAGGCCGCCGTCGTCGCCGTGCCGGACGAGAAGTGGGGCGAGCGCCCGCTGGCGACCGTCGTCCTCAAGGAGGGGGCCACGGCGGACTACGAGACGCTGAAGGCCTTCCTCGCCGACGAGGGCGGCATCGCGCGCTGGCAGCTGCCGGAGCGCTGGGCGATCGTGCCGGCGGTGCCGAAGACGAGCGTGGGCAAGTTCGACAAGAAGGTCATCCGCAGGCAGTACGCGGAGGGAGAGCTGGACGTGACCCAGCTCTAGTCACCGGAGGCGGGACCGGAACGGGGAGGGCGGATGCCCTCCCCGTTCCGTCTGTCGCCGGCTAGTTGGTGCCGATCTTCGCGAGCAGGTCGACGATCCGGGCCTGGACCTCGGTGCTGTTCGAGCGCTCGGCGAGGAAGAGGACCGTCTCGCCGGAGGACAGCTTCGGCAGCTCCTCCTCGGCGAGGTCGACCGAGGTGTAGACGACGAGCGGGGTGCGGTTGAGCTGCCCGTTCGCCCGCAGCCAGTCGATGATCCCGGCCCGGCGGCGGCGCACCTGCATCAGGTCCATCACGACCAGGTTCGGCCGCGTCTGGGTGGCGAGGGTGACCGCTTCGGTGTCCGTCGCCGCCCGCGCGACCTGCATCCCGCGCCGCTCCAGGGTGGCGGCGAGCGCCTCGGCGATGTCCTCGTTCTCCTCGATCAGCAGGACCCGGGACGGGTGCTGCTCGCTGTCGCGCGGCGCGAGCGCCTTGAGGAGTACGGCCGGATCGGCGCCGTACGCGGCCTCCCGGGTCGCCTGCCCGAGTCCGGCCGCGAGCAGCACGGGCACCTCGGCTGCGACGGCGGCCTGGCGCAGCGACTGGAGCGCGGTACGGGTGATGGGCCCGGTCAGCGGGTCGACGAAGAGCGCGGCGGGGAAGGCGGCGATCTGAGCGTCGACCTCCTCGCGGGAGTGCACGATCACCGGCCGGTAGCCGCGGTCGCTCAGCGCCTGCTGGGTGGAGACGTCGGGCGCGGGCCAGACGAGCAGCCGGCGCGGGTTGTCGAGGGGCTCGGGGGGCAGCTCGTCGTCGACGGGGCGCGGTGCGGGCCGGTTGGCGACCTCGACGGCGCCGCCGGGACCGTCGAGCGGCTCGGGCCCCTCGGCGGAGCCCTCGGCGGGCGCTCCTATGGCGTACGCGCGGCCCTCGGGGGCGGCGGGGACGAGCCCGAGCGCGGCCTCCGACGACGGGGTCTGGGACGGCGGCTGGGGCTGCGCCACGGGCTGGGCCCCCGGCTGCGACGGGGATCCGGCCTGCGGGTGCGGCCTGGCCTCGCCCGTGGGCGGTACGGCGAGCGCCGTCGGGACCGGCGGGTCGACCTCCGGCGGGGTGGCGAGCTTGCGTCGCCGTCCCGAGCCGTTGGAGGGGCCGCCGGAGGCCGTGGAGGCCGGAGTGGCGCCCGGGGCGACCGGGGCTGACGGAGCGGGAGAGGCCGCCGGGGCCGGGGAGACGTGCGGGGTCACCGCCGCCGGGGGGACGAAGGGGACGCCCTGTCCGAGGGTGCGGACGCTGAACGCCCGCCCCTGGGTGGAGTCCTTCGGCATGGGCAGCTCGGGCGGCAGGGGCACGGAGCCGGTGCCGGTGACGGAACCGGTGCTGTTCCGCGGCTCGGGCAGCGGCTCGGGCCGCGGTGCCGGTCGCGCCCCGGGCAGCGCCTGCGGCTCGGGAGGCGGAGGCGTGACGGCGCGGCGGCGCCCGGTCGGCTCCGCCGGGGGGAGACCCGAGGGGACGGCCGTCGCGGTCGGGCCCTGAGGCTGACCGGGCGTCTGTCCGGGGGCCTGACCGTGCGTCTGCGCGGGTGCCTCTCCGTGCGGATGGTGCTGCGGAGGCGTGTGTCCGGCGCCCGGGACACCCCGTACGGCCTCGTGCTGCCCCTCGTCGGAGACCGGCAGCGGTCCGGCGAACGGAGGGGCGAACGGAGCGTCGCCCGGGGCGGGCTCGGGAGCGCGGTCGGCGTCGGCGGGCGGAAGCGCGAACGGCGTCCGGGGTCCGGCCTCGGCCGCGGCCGCCCGCTCCTGCGCGGCGGCGAGCGCACGCCGACGGCGCCCGCTCGGCTGCGCCTCGGGTGCGTGGTCGGGGGAGGCGACGGCGGGCAGCGCACGGGCCAGCGCGGGCGCCCCCGAGGGCTCGACGGCGACCCCCTGCGGCGGTACGGCGGCGCCGAGCGCGGCGCGCCCCTGCGCACCCTCGGCGGCGGTCACCACGGACCCCTCGGCGGGCCGGCCGCGACGGCGGCCGGTCGGCTCGACGACGGACGCGCCGGAACCGCCGGCGGCGGCGCCGAGGGCGGCGTGCTGCTGGGCCTGCGCCTGGGCGGGGATCAGTTCGGCGGGGCCGGTGGGGGCCTCCCCCGGCTCCCCCTGCTCGCCCGAGCGGCCACGGCGGCGGCCACTGGGCTCGGCGCCGCCCTCGGACGTGACGGGGCTCTCCAGGAAGGCGTCCGTGGAGCCGCGACGGGCCCGCCGCCGCCCTCCACCGGAGGTCTCCGCGGCACCGGCCTCGGCACCGGCGTCGAGGCCGGAGGCGGGCGCGGGGGTGGGAACGGCGGTGTGACCGGTTTCGAATCCGGTGTCGAGGCCGGCGGAGGGCTCCGGTGAGGAGAGGGGCGCGGAGGCCTGGGCGGGCAGCGCGAGGGCCTCCCGGCCGCCACCGGCACCGGCTCCGCGCAGGGATCCGTCGTTCCTCGGCTCGGGCGCGGGGACCGTGCCCCGCCCGCCGCCGAGGGGGACTTCGAGGACGTACGCGCCGCCGCTCGTCCCCGGCACCTCATGGGTCTGCACGACACCGCCGTGCGCCGCCACGATCCCGCGCACGACCGGCCCGTGGACCGGGTCGCCGCCCGCGTACGGGCCGCGGACCTCGATCCGTACGACGTCGCCGCGCTGTGCGGCCGCGACGACGATCGTGGAGTCGGACGCCACGGCGCCCTGGGCGTTGGTGCGGTTCTTGCCGGTCGCGTCGACCCCGGCGACGTCCGCGACGAGATGGGCGAGCGCCGTCGCGAGCCGGGCCGCGTCGACCTCGGCCTCGATGGGCGGCGCGTGCACGGCGAACTGGGCGCGGCCGGGCCCGATCAGCTCGACGGCTCCGTCGATGCCCGCCGTCACGACCCCGTCGAGGAGCGCGACGCGCCGGTCGAGCTCCTCCGTGCCCGCGTCCAGGCGCTGGTAGCCCAGGACGTTGTCGACGAGCGCCGTCATCCGGGCGTACCCGGCGGCGAGGTGGTGCAGGACCTGGTTGGCCTCGGGCCAGAGCTGTCCGGCGTCGTCGGCGGCGAGGGTGCCCAGCTGGGTGCGCAGCTCCTCCAGGGGGCCGCGCAGGGACTCGGCGAGGACGGCCGTGAGCTGCTCGTGCCGGGCGGTGAGGGAGGCGTACAGCTCCTGCTGGGCCTCCCGTTCCGCCGCGTTCCGCTCGGCGCGGTCGGCGAGTTCCGCCGCGTTCCGCTCCGTGAGCTCCGCGAGTTCGGCGGCGTGCTCCTCTTCGAGCTGCTCGTAGGGCCGGCGGTCGGTGAAGGTCATGACGGCGCCGACGAGCTGGTCGCCGTCGCGGACCGGGGCGGTCGTCAGGTCGACGGGTACCCGGTTGCCCTTCTT